>JBATEB010000059.1:0-15452 GCA_049663805.1 Burkholderiales bacterium
GCGCGGGAGCGGGGTGGGCGAAGGCCATCCTGTTCAACGACTGCGCCCGCGATCAGTTCAGCGCGTTCTTCGCCCGCGGCGACACCTTCGCGCTCGGCGCCTGCAACGGCTGCCAGATGATGAGCCACTTGCGCGAGTTGATTCCCGGCGCGGAGCATTGGCCGCGCTTCGCCAGGAACCGCTCGGAGCAATTCGAGGCCCGCTTCGTGATGGTGGAAGTCATGGAGACGCCGTCGCTGTTCTTCTCCGGCATGGCCGGCAGCCGCATGGCGATCGCCACGGCGCACGGGGAAGGGCGCGCCGTCTTCGATTCGCCGGCGGCGGGGCGCGAAGCGATCGTTACGCTGCGCTTCGTGGATGACCGCGGAAACCCCGCGGAGCTCTACCCGTTGAATCCGAACGGGTCCCCGGAAGGCGCCACCGGATTCACGACGAGCGACGGCCGCTTCACCATCCTGATGCCCCATCCCGAGCGGGTCTTCCGCACTGTCCAGCAGTCCTGGCATCCTGAGGGATGGGGCGAGGACGGCCCATGGATGCGCATGTTCCGCAACGCGCGCAAGTGGGTGGGGTAAAGGTTGCCGTTGCGGCAAGTTGTTTGATTCAGATCAAGCTCGTCGTCGCACATCGGGACTATTTTCGGGTGATCCCGACCAGAATGCACTTTGGCATCCTCGGGCGCGGTTGCCTGTATGAGGCTCTCTTATCGTTCGACCTGAAGAATCAATGGAAATGGAGGGTGAAATGTTACGAATCGCCGTTGCAGCATTCCTGGTGGCGGGTGTTTCGGCTGCGTCATGGGCGGAAGACATCACTTATCGAAAACACGTCCGGCCCCTGTGGGAGCAGAAATGCTCCGCTTGTCATGGCGCGGGCTCCCCGTATCTTGGCGATTTCGAGGAGGACAAGAAGAAGTTCGAGGCCCAGCTCAAGGGGCCGAGAATGGATACCTATGCCGATCTGATTTTCTACGTCGGCTGGCCCGACACCGGCGCCCTGATGAGGAGACTCGACGACGGGAAAAGCGCCAGCGGCGGCAAGCCGGGCAACATGTATCAATACCTCGGCGGCACGGAAGAAGAGCGCCAAAGGAACCTGAATCTTTTCAAGGACTGGGTGGGGAAGGATGCCTGGAAACTCAACCGCTGGCAGGCGCGAGGCAAGGTGCCGGCGATCACCAAGAGCGACGTGGACAAGGTCAAAGTGAAATACTGACCGTTTGGCTTCATCGGAAAATTCGCGCGGGGGACTGCGTGGAACGGGCCGGTGATCGAGCGCTTCGCCGGCTCGATCCGATCCAGCCAAACTGCAACGCGGGCGAATCATGAAGGCCATATTCGTCGCGGCGTCGTGCGCGCTGTGGCTCGCGGCGTGCGCCACCGCGCCGGAACAGCCGGGCCCCTCGGCGGTGGCGAAACTGGACGCGAAAAGCGGCAGCCGGGTTCGCGGCGAGATCAAATTCACCCAGGTCGGCAGCCGCGTGCGCATCGAAGGGGTAATCGCGGGCCTGGCGCCCGGCGAGAGAGCGTTGCACATTCATGAAAGAGGCGACTGCAGCGCGGCTGACGCTACCAGCGCCGGCGGTCATTTCGATCCTCGGGAGCAGAAGAACTGGAGCAGCAGGCATGGCGGCCCGCACACGGCAGATCGTCATGCCGGCGATCTCGGCAACATCGTGTTCGACCGGGACGGCAAGGCCGTGGTCAGCGTGACGGTGGGCGGCATCGCGGTCGATCGGGGCCCGATCGGCATCATCGGGCGCGCGGCGGTGGTGCACTTCCTGCCCGACGACCTGAAAAGCGACCCTACCGGCGATGCCGGCGCGCGCGCCGCCTGCGGCGTGATCCGCTGATGCTCCTGGGGGAGCCTCGATGATGCGGATGATTCCCAAGCCGTGGCGAACCCTTGGCGGACTTCTGCTGCTCTTCTTCCTCAGTCCGCTCTTGCCGGCCGCGGAGGGTCCGGACTGGAAAGCCGACACGCTGACGGGCGACCGGGGCGGCGTCCGCACCCGCTTGAGCGAACGGGGCGTCACTCTGGAAGTCGTTCTCAAGGCGGATGTCCTGTCCAACGTGTCGGGCGGCATGAAACGCGGCACCAAGTACATGGATAACTGGGACATCAAACTTCTCGCCGACGCCGACAAGCTGTGGGGCTGGAATGACACCACCGCCTTTCTCCAGCTCATCAGCAACCACGGCGGCAAGCTCAACGAGACCCATGTGGGCAGCTTCATGGGAGTGGACAATATCGAGGTGAACGCCAATACCACGAAGTTGTTTCACGCCTGGCTGGAAAGCAGTTTCTTCGACCGGAAATTCTCGGTCCTGGTGGGGCTGTATCCGGTGGATTCCCAGTTCTATGTGACCGATGCGACCGGGGTATTCCCGCATCCCACCGGCGGAATGGCCGCCGAAGTGGCCCAGACCGGCGTCAACGGACCCTCCATCTTCCCCACCAGTTCTTTCGGTGTTCGCGCGATGTGGCAGGCGACGCCGAAGTTCTACTTGCAGGCGGCGCTGGTGGACGGGGTGCCCGGGGACCCCGACAATCCGCGCGGCACCCACATCCGCTTCGAGCGGGGCGACGGCACGCTGGCGATCGTGGAAACCGGCTTTCGTCCCGCCGAAGAAATCAGCAAGTACGCCGTCGGCACCTGGCGCTACAGCGCGCGTTTCGACGATCTCGTCGACACCGATGCCTCGGGCAATCCCGAGCGGCGCGTCAACCGCGGCGCCTACTTTCTCGCGGAGCAGACCGTGTCCCGCGAAACGGATGACTCATCGCAAGGCCTGGCGCTGTTCCTTCGCTACGGCGTCGCCAACGGCGACGTGAACACGCTGGACTACTCTTTCAGCCTGGGGCTGCGCTACAAGGGACTTGTGCCGGGGCGCGACGAGGATGAGTTCGGCATCCTGTTGACTCGCGGCCACGCCGGCGCCAAGTTCATACAAGCCGCGGCAACACCGCTGGAAACCAATGAAACCGCGCTGGAAATCACCTACCGCGCCAGGGTCGTCCGCTGGCTCGCGATCCAGCCTACCCTGCAACGCATCTTCAATCCGGGGTTCGACCCCGCGCTGCGCGATGCCCGGGTCGCGGGGGCGCGGTTTGAAGTCGCCTTCTAGCGCAAACGCCGAACCGGGATGCGGCTCTCCGCGACGCGGGAACGGGTGGGTTGAAGTGCCGCGGAATGAACGGCGCTTTTGCGTCCGTTCCATCCCGCGGGGCGCCGCAGGCGTCCGCGTTTACTGGATCTTCGCTTTCGAGCGCAGGTTCTGGACGAACTTCTGGACTTCCTGTTCCTGCATTCTGTTGAGAATCTGCGGCTTGACGGCGTCGAAGGCCGGGAACTGGGTGGAGCGCACGTCGTCGAGCTGAATGACGTGCCAGCCGAACTGGGTCTGTACCGGCGACTCCGTGAACTTCCCTTTCTCGAGCTTTGCCAGGGCATCGGCGAAGGCTTTGACGAACGTCGTCGGGGGATTCCAGTCGAGATCGCCGCCCTTTTCCTTCGACCCCGGGTCCTTGGATTGCTTGGCCAGATCTTCGAACTTGGTCCCTTTCTTCAGCTGCTCGATGATCTCCCTGGCCTCGGCGTCCTTGTCGACGAGAATGTGTCGCGCCTTGTATTCCTTGTCGCCGCGAGACGCCTTGACCTTGTTGTATTCCGCGAGCATCGCCTCGTCCTTGATCGGATGCGTCTTGAGGTGATCCTGGACCAGCGCCTGAACGAGGACCTGCTGGCGCAGCAGCTCCAGCTGTGCGCGCACTTCGGAGCGTTTCGCGAAACCTTTGCGGTCCGCTTCCTGGGCGACCACCTCCTGAGTGATCAGGTTCTCCAGGATCGCCTGGCGCGCCTGCTCGTTGTCCGGCTGTCCCTGGGAGGCGCGCTGCTTCACGATGAAATCGAGACGCGACTTGGGGATGGGTTTGCCGTTGACGGTGACGGGTTTGGCCGCGCTCTCCTTGGCCGGGGCTTGCGCCCAGGCAGGGGTCGCGCCGAGCAGGGCCAGGACGACAAGCAGAGGGACCTTGGAGTGGGACATGTCGGTTCCTTGAGTTGAAAGTGAATTCCTGAAAACGAAATCATAGCTCATCCGGGGCCAAGGCCTGGATGGCGAGGGCATGGACCTCGCGCTGCATCAAGGGGCCCAGCGCCGCGTACACCATGCGGTGCCGCGCAAGCGGGTCACATCCCGCGAAGCGGGCCGAGACGATGGTCAGGCGGAAGTGGCTGCCGCCCGCCGCGGCGCCGGGATGGCCCGCGTGCCGTCCCGATTCGTCGAGGAGTTCGACCGAATCGGGCTCAAGCGCGGCCAGCCGCTCCCTGATCGCCGACGACAGGTCCATCTCAGCGCGGAATCCGGTCGGCGATCGGACTCACCGGGATTCCTTTTCTTCCTCGACGTAGCGGGCGAGAAACAGGGCCTGCAATACGACGAAAGCGAGCAACAGTCCCATGCCGCCGAACAGCTTGAAATCGACCCAGGTGTCCGTGGAGAAATTCAGAGCGACGTACAGGTTCGCGGCGCCCATGAACGCAAAGAAGCCGGCCCAGCTCCAGTTCAGGCGCTTCCAGGCCGGGTCGGGCATGCGCACCTGCTCTCCAAGCACCGCACGCGTGATGTTTCGCCCGAACACGAGGTCGGCCGTGGCGATGACGCCGCTGAACAGCCAGTAGAGCACCGTGGGTTTCCACTTGATGAAGGTCTCGTCGTGAAGTGCGAGAGTGGCTCCTCCGAAAACCACGATGATCGTGAGGCTCACCCACATCATCGTTTCGACCTTGCGACCCCTCCATTTGAGCCAACCGATCTGGAGGAAGCTCGCAGCGATCGCCGTTGCCGTCGCGATATAGATATCGAACAGCTTGAAAGCGGCGAAGAACAGAATGACCGGAAGAAGGTCGAAAAGAAATTTCATCGGGGGGATTATACGGCCAGGGTTGGTTTCGACGAAGGAAATGCCGTCGTTATCGGACCGGCCAGGGAGGCCTCGCGCCCTTCATCTCCGTTCCACGAGCTTCAGCGCGACCGAGTTGATGCAATATCGACGGCCGACTCCCTGAGGTTGTTCGTCGAAAACGTGTCCGAGGTGGGCGTCGCAGGCCGCGCACGACGCTTCGACGCGCAGCCGGAACCACGAATAGTCGTCCTGGGTCCGAACACGCTCCGGATCGATGGGCGCCCGGAAGCAGGGCCATCCCGGTCCCGAATCGAGTTGGGTCTCCGAGGAAAACAGTTCCGCGTCGCAGCAGACGCAGCGGTAGACGCCTGCATTCCTGCACAGGTACGCCCCCGTAAACGCGCGCTCGGTGCCCCTGCGGCGGGTGACGATGTACTGCAACGGCGTGAGTTGTGCGCGCCATTCGGCGTCGCTCTTGACCAGCTTGTCGCCCATTTCGGTCCTGATGCCGGTACTTGCCGGCGACTATACTAGAGACGCGGTGCGCGCGCCGGAGTCGCTCGACCGGATCGCACCGGGTTATACTTCCGCCCGCGGGCGTGGCGATGCGTTCGAATAACCGGATCTGCCCGTAAAAGGAGAGGACATGGCCGAACCCCACGTAGCGCAGAAGTCCCCCTATGCGGTGGAGCTTGCCGCGGGCGAGTACTGGTGGTGCCGCTGCGGCAGATCGAAGAGCCAGCCGTTCTGCGACGGCTCGCACAAGAGCACCGAGTTCACGCCGGTGAAATTCAAGGTGGCGAAATCCGAAAAACTCTGGTTGTGCGGCTGCAAGCATACCCGCAACCAGCCGTACTGCGACGGGACGCACAAGACGCTTTGAAGCGCGACGCGATGCGTTCGCTTCGCTTCGGCTATTTCCGGGTTGCCGTCCAGCGGCCTTCCGCTCCGCCGTCAGTGCGGAAGGAACCCTCCATCGCGTTCCCGGTCACGCGCCCGGTGAAATCGCGGCGAACCCCCTGGTTGTCGACGTAGGCGAACCCGATCCCGAATCCGCTCAGCCTCGGCTCGCGCAATCCGGCGAGCGCCGAGCCCAGGTGCGCCACGCCCTTTATTCTCTGAAACTGCTGGTCGAGATTGAGGCTGAGCTTTCCGGAGCCGCCGGCGCCGGAGAACTCCAGCACCCAGCGGCCGCTTACGCGCGCCGGCACGATCCACAGGAACACCCGCCTGCCGTCCACGTCGGAGGTTTCGTCGGGCTCCCAGTCTTCCATGTCGAATGCATGAGCGACCACCCGCGTGCCCGGGCGCATGGCGAGGATCTGCGGGCGCAGCTTCATGTTGAGCACCGGCAGCAGGTACAGGGTCAGGATGGTGGCCTGGGTGAAATCGGTGGCGAAGATGTCGCCCTGCGCGATCCGGGCCCTGCCGGGAACGCCCGCCGCCCTGGCGTTGCGTTGCGCCAGATCGACCATCTCCGGGTTGTATTCGACCCCGAGGGAGCGCGCGCCGAATTTCTTCGCCGCGGCGATGGCGATCTTGCCGTCGCCGGCCCCGAGGTCGATCACGTAGTCCTCCGGCCTGGTCTGGGCCATGTTCAACATGCGCTCCACGACCTCGTCCGGGGTCGGCACCCACACGACGTCCTTTCCCTCCTGGCCGATGTAGGGCTGGAAGCCCGTTTGCGCGCACGCCGCGGGCGAGGCGCAAAGCGAAGCGACCAGGAGAGCCGATGCGATGCGTCGAGTCGGAGTGCAAATCATGGGTTGATTCCTCTGTGGAATCCGGATGGGCGAAAACGGCGTACCGGCCGCGCTACAGCGCCTCGGCGGCGTGGTCGGCCAGGCGCGAGCGCTCCCCGCGCTGCAGGGTGACGTGCCCGGAATGGGCCCAGTCCTTCATGCGGTCGACGACGTAGGTCAGCCCCGAGCTGCCCTCGGTGAGATAGGGCGTATCGATCTGCGCGATATTCCCCAGGCACACGACCTTGGTGCCCGGGCCGGCCCGGGTGATCAGGGTTTTCATCTGCTTGGGGGTCAGGTTCTGCGCTTCGTCGATGACGAGGTACTTTTCTATGAAGGTGCGCCCACGCATGAAGTTCAGCGACTTGACCTTGATGCGCGAACGGATCAGGTCCTGCGTCGCCGCGCGCCCCCAGTCGCCGGCGTCCTCGTCGCTCTTGTTGAGGACCTCGAGATTGTCCTCGAGCGCCCCCATCCAGGGGGCCATCTTCTCCTCCTCGGTTCCCGGCAGGAACCCGATGTCCTCCCCGACGGGCACGGTCACCCGGGTCATGATGATCTCCGAGTAGCGCTTGGTCTCCAGTGTCTGCATGAGTCCTGCCGCGAGCGTGAGGAGGGTCTTGCCCGTGCCGGCCTGGCCCAGCAGGGTGACGAAGTCGATTTCATGGTTCATGAGCAGGTTGAGAGCGAAGTTCTGCTCCCGGTTCCGCGCGGTGATGCCCCAGATGTTGTTCCTGCCGTGCGTGTAATCGCGGACGGTTTCCAGGACCGCGCCGGAGCCCGAGATTTCCCTCACCGCGGCGAGCAGGGGCCGCTCGCCGTCCTGGTACACGAACTGGTTGAGGAGCAGGTCGCGGCACAGCGGGCCCTGAACACGATAATAGGTATGCCCATCGCGCTTCCACGATTCGATGTCGCGCCCGTGGCTGTCCCAGAAGTCCGCCGGCAGCTCGCGCACGCCGGTGTAGAGCAGATCCGTGTCCTCGAGGACTTTGTCGTTGAAATAATCCTCGGCGCTCAGGCCCAGGGCGCGCGCCTTGATCCGCATATTGATGTCTTTGGACACCAAGGTGACCTGGCGCCGCGGGTCGCGCTTCTGCAGGTAGATCACCACCCCGATGATGTGGTTGTCGGTCTTGCCGATCGGCAGGTTCGCGGGGATATGGCCGTTGATGGCCTCGGTCTGGAGGTAGAGGCGCCCGGACGCGTTGTCGGCCTCGTGGCGCTTCAACGGAATGCCCTCGGTCATCGGTCCCTTGGCCTGGCCGACGATCTCGTCCAGAAAACGGCTCGCCTGCCGGGCGTTGCGGGCGATTTCCGAGATCCCGTTCTTGTGGTTGTCGAGCTCCTCCAGCGTCATGATCGGGAGGAACACGTCGTGCTCCTCGAAGCGGAAAAGGCTCGTGGGATCGTGCATGAGCACGTTGGTGTCGAGCACGAACAGCTTGGTCGCCTGCGCCGGGGAATCGGTCGGGGAGCGGCGCGGGGAGGCGGATTTTCGCAACGCGCCGGCCGCCGGGGCGGCGGCCTGCTGCTCAGACGGTTTTGACAAAGTCGAGCACTTCCTGCGCGTGTCCGGGGACCTTCACCGCGCGCCACTCGCGCCGAACGACGCGGTCGCGATCGAGCACGAACGTGCTGCGCTCGATTCCCCGGACCTTCTTGCCGTAGAGGTTCTTCATCTTCATGACGCCGAACAGGCCGCACACCTGCTCCGCTTCGTCCGACAGCAGCTCGAAAGGGAAGCCCATCTTGGTCTTGAAATTCTCGTGCGACTTGAGGCTGTCGCGGGAGACTCCCGCGACCGAGCAGCCCGCCGCCTGAAATTGCGCGTGGAGATCGCGAAACTGCACGCCTTCGCTGGTGCAGCCCGGGGTGTTGTCCTTGGGGTAGAAGTACAGGACCAGGAGCCTGGATTCGATCGCCGAGAGCCGAAACGCCTTGCCCCCGGTGGCGGGCAGCTCGAAGTCGCTTATCGGCTGGCTGGCCATCGCGCGCCCATGTGCTGGTAAGCGGTCATTGTCACCCGTTTCATCTCCGGTTAAGCAAATATATAATAAGCAATACGTTAAAGCATGAACTTCACAAGCTCCTCGAGGAGCTCGCGGGGCGCTTCCTCAGGCAGGTAGTGGCCGCAATCCAGGGCGCGGCCGTGGACGGCCTGGGCGCGTTCGCCCCAGTCGGCGAGCGGCTGGAAACAGCGCGCTACGGTCCCGTGTTTTCCCCACAGGACCAGGAGGGGGGCGGCGAGCTTGCGCCCGAGGTCGGCCTCGTCGTGCTCGAGGTCGATCGACTCGGCCGCGCGGTAGTCCTCGCAGCTCGCGTGGATCGCCGCCGGATCGCGAAAGCAGCGCCGGTACTCGGCGAGCGCCTCGGGCGCAAAGGGCGCGAGTCCGGCGTGCCGGGTCCCGATGTGGCTCTCGAGGAAGAAATCCGGATTGGCGCCGATCATCGTTTCCGGGATCGGCTCGGGACGCAACAGGAAGAACCAGTGGTAGTAGGCCTTGGCGAATTCGCGGCTGACCCGGGCGTACATGGTGCGCGTCGGCACGATGTCGAGCACGGCGAGCCGGGTCACTGCCGCGGGGTGATCCAGCGCCATGCGGTGCGCGACGCGCCCTCCGCGATCGTGGCCGACGACGAAAAACGCGTCGTGCCCCAGCGCCTGCATGACCTCGACCTGGTCCTGAGCCATCGCGCGCTTGGAGTAGTTGCCGTGGTCGGCCGATCCGTGCGGCTTTTCGCTGTCCCCATAGCCGCGCAGGTCGGCGGCGACCACGGTGAATCGCCTGGCGAGTTCCGGCGCGACCTTGTGCCAGATGGCGTGCGTCTGCGGATAGCCGTGCAGGAGGAGCAGCGGCGGGCCGACGCCGCCATGGACGAGATTGATCGCCGCGCCGCGGGTCCTGATGCGGCGGCGCTTGAAGCCGGGGAAGAGCCGGTTCACGCGAGATATTCCCGGCCCTGCAGGGCGAGGGTTCCGGAGCGGCCGGCGACCTCACCGAACGCGATCTCGTTGCGCGGCAGGCTTTTCAGGTCCAGGGATTCGGCGAGGCTGCGCATCGACACCAGGTCGTAGCCCTGTTGCTTCCAGCCCGAGAGCAGTGCATCGAACGCAGGGGCGAGTTTTCCCCCTTCGAGCTCGGCGTGGAGCGTGTAGACGTGCCCGGCGGCGGGGGGATCGCGCGTGAGCCCGAGGACATGCTCGGCGACGTTCTTCGCGTCGATGCCGCCGGTGCCGATCAACTCGTCGAGCGTCGGCAGCGTGGTCGGCAGCTGCGGGCAGGCGACGATCTCGGCGCGCCACACCGGGATGAAAGGGCCGCTCCCGCGGGTGTCGGAGCAATAGTCGAAGCCCAGGCGCTGCGTGAGGCGCAGGGCGTGGAGGTTCGTCTGCCATCCCGCCGCGCCGCAGGCGCGCGCGGGCTCCCCGAAGATCTCCTCGAAGCGCTCGCGCGCGAGCCGCATCTGGCGCTCGCTCCAGAGGGCGTCGGCCCTCGCCGCTCCGTCCTGCCACTTGACGTGATCCCAGGCGTGGATCCCGACCTCGAACCCGGCGTCGCGCGCGGCGCGCAGCGTATCGGCGCAGCGCCGGCCGATGTCGGGGCCGGGCAGGAGCGTGCCGTAGAGCAGCGTCGTGAACCCGTAGTGCGAGAGCACCGAGGTGCGCGATACCTTGCCGACGAAGCCGCGGCGGAAGACGCGCTTGATCGCGCGACCGGTGTGATCGGGTCCGACGCTGAAGAGGAAGGTCGCGCCGGCGCCATGCCGCTCGAGCAGCTCCATCAGGCGCGGCACGCCCCGCCGCGTGCCGCGGTAGGTGTCGACGTCGATCTTGAGGGCCAGTTTCAAGGGCAGGTTCGCGGTCGCCTGGGCGGCCGCCGCTCAGTCGACCAGGTGCCTGGCTTCCGCAATGTGGGTGCGGTAGGCGTCGAAGATATGCTTGAGCGCGCGCTGCATGTCGACCCGGGGCTTCCACCCGAGGTCCCGGGTCGTCTGCGTGATTTTCGGCACGCGGTTCTGCACGTCCTGATAGCCCTTGCCGTAGTAATCCGTCGCCGTCGTGCTCCTGAGCTTCACTTTCCTGGCGCTCGCGCGGTATTCCGGATACTCCAGGGCGAGCTCGACCATCATTCGTGCCAGTTCCCTGACGGAGTAATTGTTCTTCGGGTTGCCGACGTTGTAGATTTTCCGGGTGGCGATTCCCCGGCGATTGTCGATGATCTTCATCAGTGCGTCGATGCCGTCGTCGATGTAGGTGAAGGCGCGTTTCTGCCTGCCGCCGTCGACCAGCATGATCGGCTCTCCCCGCACGATGTGGCCGAAAAACTGGGTGATCACGCGCGAGCTGCCTTCCTTCGCGGCGTTGAGGTTGTCCAGTCCCGAGCCGATCCAGTTGAACGGCCGGAACAGGGTGTAATCGAGCCGTTCCTTCATGCCGTAGGCGTGAATGACGCGGTCCATGAGCTGTTTGGAGCACGCGTAGATCCAGCGCGGCTTGTCGATCGGCCCGTAGACGAGCGGCGAGGCCTCGGGATCGAATTCGCGGTCGCCGCACATGCCGTAGACCTCGGAAGTGGAGGGGAAGACCAGCCGTTTCCCGTGCCTGACGCAGCCGCGCACGATCGGCAGGTTGGCCTCGAAGTCGAGCTCGAAGACCCGCAGCGGTTCCTTGACGTAGGTCGCCGGGGTCGCGATCGCGACCAGCGGCAGCACGGTATCGCACTTGCGCACGTGATATTCGATCCACTCGCGATTGATCGTGATGTCGCCCTCGAAAAAATGGAAGCGCTTGTTTCCGAGCAGATCGGCGACGCGGTCGTCCTGCATGTCCATGCCGTAGACCTCCCAGTCGGTCTGGGCGACGATGCGCTTGGACAGATGATGGCCGATGAAGCCATTGACGCCGAGGATCAGGATTCTCTTCAATTTGCCCCCTGGTGCAGCGGGATTTGTCGGACGCCGATGCGTTCGGCGAATTCCCGGGCGGAAAGCGGCCGGCCGTCCAGCTCCACTTCGAGAAGCTCCAGCGCCTCTCCGTCGACGCACGCCGCGTAGGCGCGGCCGCCTTCCGCGTAAAGGCGCGCGGCGGACGGCGCTCCGCTTTTTTCGGGGCAGCGCCGCGTTCGCAGCACGCGCAGGCGCCGGCCCTCGACTTCGGTGAACGCGCCCGGGTAGGGCGGCGCGACCGCGCGAACCAGGTCGTGGACGCGCTTCGCGGGCGCGAGCCAGTCGATGCGGCCGTCCTCGGGCCGGCGGCCGCCGAAGTAGCTTCCCCGGGACAGATCCTGCGGGCGCAGAACGGCGCTTCCCGCCATCAGCTTCGGCACGCTGCGCCGGACGACTTTCTCCGCCGCGCCGGCGACTTTCCGGAACACGTCGACCGCCAGGTCGTCGGGGAGGATGGTCACCGCTTCCTGGTCGACGATGCGTCCCGCGTCTGGCTTGGCCACCATCTCGTGGAGCGTCGCCCCGGTCTCGGTTTCGCCGCGGAGGATCGCCCAGTTGACCGGCACGCGGCCGCGGTATTTCGGCAGGAGCGAGCCGTGGACGTTGTAGGCGCCGAGGGCGGGCGCGGAGAGCAATTCCGGTTCGAGCATCAGGCGGTAATAGAACGAAAAAAGAAAATCCGGCCGCAGGCTGCGGATGCGGCCCACGACCTCCGGCCGGTTCGGGTCTTCGGGCATGATAGTCTCGATGCCGCGCTTGCGTGCGAGCGCGGCGACGCTGGCAAACCAGAGAGTCTCCTGCGGATCGTCGCGGTGGGTGACCACCAGCGGCACGGCGATGCCCTGATCGAGCACGGCCGCGAGGCAGCGGCAGCCGACGTCGTGGTAGGCGAAGACGACCGCGCTCGTCACTCGGACCGCGGAAAGAGGAGGAACATCGCTCAGGTCTCCCGTTGCGGGAGTCGCTCGCGCGATTCCGAAACGACATCCTTGCGCTCCAGGATCGCCTGCACCAGGTAGCGCGGCCGATGCCGCACCTGCTCGTAGATGCGGCCGACGTATTCTCCGAGGAGGCCGATCCCGAACAGGGTGATGCCGATGAGGAAGAAGGCGATTCCGAACAGGGTGAACACGCCCTCGGCCTCGGGACCGACCAGGAGGCGCCGCACGGCGAGGAAGATCACGAACACCACCGACAGGAGCGATATGCCGATTCCGGTGAGGGAGAACAGCTGCAGCGGCATCACCGAGAACCCGGTCACCAGATCGAAGTTGAGCCGGATGAGGTTGTAGAGGGAGTATTTCGATTGCCCCGCGGCGCGCTCCTCGTGGCCCACTTCGATCTCGGTCGGGTGCTCGGCGAAGGTGTAGGCGAGCGCGGGAATGAAGGTATTCACTTCGCGGCAGGCGTTGATCGCGTCGACGATCGGCCGGCTGTAGGCGCGCAGCATGCACCCCTGGTCGGTCATGTGGATGTGGGTGATGCGCTCGCGCACCGCGTTCATCAGGCGCGAGGCGCTGCGCCGGAAGGCCGTGTCCTGCCGCTCGCGGCGCACGGCGCCGACGTAGTCGTGGCCCTCGTCCATCTTGGCGAGGAGCCGCCCGATTTCCTCCGGAGGGTTCTGCAGGTCGGCATCGAGCGTGACGACGCGCTCGCCCCGGGTGGCCTCGAACCCCGCCATGATCGCGAGGTGCTGGCCGAAGTTGCCGTTCAGCAGGACCACCCGGGTGACGTCCGGGCGGCGGGCGAACTGTTCGCGCAGCAGGGCGGGGGAGGCATCGCGGCTGCCGTCGTTGACGAGAATGACTTCGTAGCTCGCGCCGAGGGCGTCGAGCGCGGGATAGAGGCGCGCGAAGAGGGCGGGAAGCACGGCCTCTTCGTTGTAGACCGGAATCACGACCGAGACTCCGGGACTCACGGGCGGAGCTCCCGCAGCGTGCGCGAAACGGCCTCGCACACGCGCTCGACGTCGGCGTTTTCCATGCCCGGAAACAACGGCAGCGTAGCGATGCCCCTGCCGATGCGCTCGGCGTGGGGAAACTGCCCCTCGCGCCATCCGAGCGCGCGGTACAGCGAGAACAGATGAATCGCGGGGTAGTGCACGCCGACGCCGATCGCCCGCTCGCGCATGTTCGCGATGAACTCGCCCCGTTCGATGCCGGCGGGGAGCACCACCTGGAACATGTGCCAGTTGGAATTCTCAAAATCCCCCGGGGGGAGCTCGCAGTCCAGGCCGCGGTCGAAGAGCTGGAAGTAGCGGCGCGCCAGCCGGCGGCGCTTCTCGGTAAATCCGGCCAGGTGCGCGAGCTGGCCGAGGCCGATGCGGGCGGCGACGTCGGTCAGGTTGAATTTGCCGCCGACGACGTCGACGTCCATCCCGTCGTCTCCCCAGCGCGTCACGCCCTGCAGGCGCAGCTTCTCGGCGGGGGCGATGTCGCTCTCGCCGGGGAGCACGATGGCGCCGCCTTCCGCGGTGGTGAGGTTCTTGTTCGCGTGGAAACTGAAGGCGATCAGGTCGCCGCGGACGCCGATCCGCATCCCGCGCCAGCTCGATCCGAAGGCCTGGGCGGCGTCCTCGACGACCCGCAAGCCGTGCTCGCCGGCGAGCGCGTACAGGCGATCGAGATCCACCGGCAGTCCCGCGAGGTAGACCGGCAGGATCGCCTTGGTTCTTTTCGTGACGGCCGGCCCGATGCGCTCGAGGTCGATGTTGCGCGTGGCCGGATCGACGTCGACGAAAACCGGCCGCGCGCCGAGCGCGAGCACGACGTTGCTGGTGGCGACCCAGGAGAGCGGCGTCGTGATCACCTCGTCCCCCGGACCGACCCCCGCGAGGCGCAGGCCGATCTCGAGCGCGGCGGTGCCCGAGTTCAGGGCGCGCACGGGCCGGCCCCCGCACAGAAGCGACAGCTCCGCCTCGAACTCCCGCACGCGCGGCCCGGAGGTGATCCAGCCCGAGCGCAGCACTTCGCCGACTCCGGCGATGGTCTCCTCGTCGATGGAAGGACGCGTGAAGGGCAGGAAATCCATTTCAACCGCGCGCCACGAGGAACACGCCCGTGACGATGAAGGCGATCCCGACGAGCTTCTGCGCGGTCAGCGACTCGCCGAACAGGTACCAGGCCGCGACCGCGTTCAGCACGTAACCGATCGAGAGCATCGGGTAGGCGATCGAGACGTCCACGCGCGACAGGCCCATGATCCACACGATCAGGCTTACGACGTAGCAGGCGACCCCGCCCGCGATGTGCGGCTCGAAGGCGAGCTTCATGCCCACCGGAACGAGGTTTGCCGCGCTGAACTCGAAGCGCCCCACGGCATTGGTTCCGGCCTTGAGCAGCAGCTGCGCCGCGGCGTTGAGCAGCACGCCCGACAGGATCAGGCCCAGGCTGACCGGGGTCACGGTGTTTTCACGATCACGCGGCGCGCGTCGCGCGCGACCACCTGCATCGATACCGGGTGGGTCTTGAGGAAGCCGTCGAGGTCCGCGGCATTGAACAGGGCGTACGCCTCCCCGCCGCTCTGCCAGCGGCGCGCGAAGGTGTCCAGATCGGGGATGAAATTACCGGGTTCCCAGGCGATCGGCAGGGCCAGTTCGTCCCGGTAGCCGACCATGGTGACGGTGCGACCGAGGTAGAACAGCAGGGTGTGATCGAAGGTCTCGACGACATAGAAAGGGGTATCCGGGCCGACCTGTTTCCGGATTTTCTGGGCGACATGATACGCGGAATAGGCGGGGGAGAGTTCCTCGTGACCGCTGCTCGCCACCTGCAAGGAGACGAGGCTGCCGAACGCCACCGCCAGGGTGGCCGCGGGCAGGCGGCCCCGCAGCGCCAGCGCGAGGGCCGCGGC
>JBATEB010000060.1:0-3149 GCA_049663805.1 Burkholderiales bacterium
CCGCTTTCGATTAGGCCCGACGGCGAAGACGCATCGCAGGCTCCGACCGGCCGACCGGCCGGCGCGATGAGCGGCGCCGCGCCAAGGGACGAGCGGCTCGCGACGCGTCCGCTCGATTGCGCCGAAGTAAAGCCGCGCGAGCGAGCGCGTCGGCCTTTACTCCACCTTGATGTTCGCGGCCTTCACCACCGGGCCGAACTTCGCGATCTCTCGGCGGATCCATTCGGCCATCTGCGCCGAAGAGTTGCCGAGCGGCTCCACTCCCATGCCGTCGAGCCTTGCGCGAATGTCGGGAAGCCTGACGATGCGCACCACCTCGGCATTCAACTTGGCGGCGACCTCGCGCGGCGTTCCCGCCGGCGCGAACAGGCCGATCCACAGCACCATCTCGTAGCCGGGCACCGATTCCGCGACGGCGGGGATTTCGGGCATCGAGGCCGAGCGCTTCGCGGAAGTCACCCCGAGCGCCCTCAGCCTCCCCGCCTTGATCTGCGGCACGAGCGGCGGCGTGTCGACGATGGTCAATTGCACGTCGCCGGCGATCACCGCGGTGATCGACGCCGCGCTGCCCTTGTAGGGAATATGGCGCAGGTCGGTTCCGGTCATCTGCTTGAGCATTTCGGTCGCGACCTGGAAGGCGGTCGATCCCGAGCTGTAGTTGAGCTTGCCCGGGTTCGCCCTGGCGTAGGCGAGGAACTCCTCGACCGACTTCGCCGGCACCGAGGGATGCACCACCAGCACCAGCGGAAAGGAGCCGACCATGCTGATCGGCACGAAACTCTTGAGCGAGTCGTAGGGCAGCTTCGAGTAGAGCACCGGGTTCACCGACATGCCGCCGGTGGCGTTGACGAGCAGCGTATGGCCGTCCGGGGCGCTCTTCGCGACGAACTCGGCGGCGATGATCGAATTCGCGCCGGGCTTGTTGTCGATCACCACCGGCTGGCCCCAGGCCTCCTGCATCTTGGCGCCGAGCAGCCGCGCGATGATGTCGTTGCCGCCTCCGGGCGGGAAGCCGACGACGATGCGGATCGGCCTGGAGGGATACGTTTGCCCCAAAGCGCCTGCCGCAGCCGCGCACAGCGCGGCCAGTACGACGATTCTTGCGATCTTCATGATTCCTCCTTGGAGAGGTGCCTTCACCCGCGCTTCGCTCTTGCCGCGTATTCGACGCCTTTCGCGAGACGATACACACTTTCGGTGACCGGCGCCGGAACGCCCAGCTCCTTCGCTTTCCTCACGACGTAGCCGGTCATCGTCTCGAGCTCGGTCTCGCGTCCCGCCTCGAGGTCCTGTGCCATCGAGCCGGCGTGCTTGCTCAAGGGGATCTCGCCCGAGCGGAATTTCTTGACCAGGTACATCGGATCGAACTCGAGCCTGATTCCGAGCGCCTCGGCGACGTGCACGCATTCCGAGGCCATGTCGTCGATCAGATCGCGCATCTCGGGCACCTCGTAGCGCGCGGCGTTCACGCCCTGCACGATCGCCCCGATCGGGTTCATGACGCTGTTGAAGATGAATTTCCCCCAGATCGCCCCGCGCGGGTCGGCGACCACCCGGGTCGGAAGTCCCGATTTCGTCATCAGCTCGCCCAGCCAGGCGACCGATTCGAGCGTCCCGCGGGAGGGCCCGAGCCAGGACTCCTCGCCGTGGACCAGGTGGTGCACGCATCCGGGTGAGTCGTAGCGCGCGGCCTCGAACGAAACGCCGTGCGCGACCTCGAGGTCGCACAGTCCTTCGAGCACCTCCTCGTTCCCCATGCCGTTCTGAAAGGTGACGAGCAGCGGCCGGCCTTCGAGGATCGGATGGATGGAATGAAACGCCGCTGCGGTCGCCTGGGATTTGACGAGGATGATGACGGCGTCGAAGCGGCGCGCACCGATCTCGGCCGCGCTCGCGAACGCCGCGAGCTTCGCTACGCAATCCGTCAGGCCGGTCAGCTTGAGGCCATGCCGCCGGATCGCCTCGACGTGCGCCGCGTTCGTGTCCAGCACGATCACCCCGGCCACCTTCGCCAGGCAGGCGGCATACAGCCCGCCGATCGCGCCCGCGCCGACGATGAGGATTCTTTTTTGTTCCACGCGCCTACCAGCGCTCGAGCTTGATGTCGTCGTAGGAGGCCGGCTGCGAGATCGGCTCGATGTGGCTCAGGGTGATCGCCTTGGGCACGAGCGAGCGGATGCGCTCCTCGATCTCCTCGGAGAGCTGGTGCGCGCGCTCGACCGGCCAGTCGTCGGGCACCAGGAGGTGAAACGAGATGAAGCGGCGCGCGCCGGCCTGGCGCGTCAGCAGGGCGTGAAATTCGACGCCGTGGCGGCGCCGGTACTCGGCGAAGATCTTCTCGATGTCGGCGAGCTCGGCCGCGGGAATCGCGGCGTCGAGCAGCCCCGCAAACGAGCGGCGCATCAGCCTGAACCCCGTCCAGACGATGTGCGCCGCGACGGCGAGCGCGACGAGGGGATCGAGGATCAGCCACCCGGTGGCCGCCACGATCGCCACGCCCGCGACGACGCCCAGCGAAGTCCATACGTCGGTCATGAGGTGATGGCCGTCGGCCTCGAGCGCGATGCTGTGCAGCCGCCTGCCGACCGAGAGGAGCTTGAGCGCCACGCCGAGATTGACCGCCGTCGCGGCGAGCGAGAGCGCCACCCCGAGCGCGGGCGCCTCCAGCGGCTGCGGCGCGGCGAGGCGCGGGACGGCGGCGACCGCGATGGAGAGCGCCGCGAAGACGATCAGCGCGCCTTCCATGCCGCTCGCGAAATACTCGGCCTTGAAGCGGCCGTACGGATGCGCGTCGTCGGGCGGCGCCGCCGCGAGCCGCAGCATCGACAGCGTAAGGAGTGCCGCGGCGAGATTGATCAGCGCCTCGAGCGCATCCGAGAGGAGGCCGACCGAGCCGGTGACGGTCCAGGCGAAGGTCTTGAGCGCGATCGTCGCGAGCGCGGCGCCGAGCGACAGCCAGGCGTAGCGCTCGAGATGGGAGTCCGCAGCCATGGACGCCAATCATAGCCGCTATCCGCGCCGAAGTTCCTCCGCCTCGGGGGGCTCGTGCAGCACCCCCGGGCTCCGGGCGGCATGCGCAAACAGCGCCGCGTACGCCGCACGCCGCTCTTCGGGCGAGCGCCCGAGCGCACAGTAGTGCGGGTGCGGCG
>JBATEB010000061.1:0-3181 GCA_049663805.1 Burkholderiales bacterium
GGAAGCGCCCCAGGCCCTTCATGCCGAAGACCCAGCCGCCGGGAACGTCGACGTTGCCGGTGAGCGCGGGCAGCATCGAAATCGCGCGCACGGTCTGGATGCACTTCGGGGTATGTTCGATCGCACAGCCCCACTCGAGCATCGACGGCCGGGTCGCCGCGTAGAGCCGCGCCGCGGCGCGGATCTTCTCCGCCGGCACCCAGGTGATCGGCGCCGCCCATTCGGGGGTGTACGGGCGCAGGTGCGCCGCGAGCGCGTCGAAGCCGTGCGTCCAGCGCGAAACGAACTCCTGGTCGTGCAGGTTTTCCGTGACGATCACGTTCAGCAGGGCGAGCGCGAGCGCGTCGTCCACTCCCGGACGCACGCGCAACCAGACCTGCGCGCGCTTCGCGAGCTCGGTCTCGCGCGGATCGACGACGATGATCTTCGGATTGCCCTCGAGCGAGTCGCGCACATTGAAGCGGGTCTCGCCGTCCGGGCCCGAGTTGAGCGGGTTGTGGCCCCAGTAGAGGATGCACTCGGGTTGGGTGTCGCCGGTGAAATCGCACACCGGGAAATCGCCGTAGGTCAAGAGGCACGTATTGACGCGAGGATGGAAGCACTGCGCGAACCCCGGCTCGCACCAGTTGGGCGTGCCGAGTGCGTTGCCGAAGCGCGACACCCAGCGGATGTGGTGCCGCCCCGTGCCCGTGCCGAGCGCGATCGCCTCGGCGCCGAACGCCTCGCGGATCGTGAGCAGCCGCTCGGCGATCTCGTCGAGCGCCGCATCCCAGGAAATACGCTCCCACTTCCCGGCGCCGCGCGGGCCGACACGACGCAGCGGATGCTTGAGACGGTCCGGGTGGTAGACCAGATCGAGCGTCGCCGATCCAATCGGGCACAGACGCCCGCGGTTCAAGGGCGAGTCGGGGTCGCCGCGCACCTTGGTGAGGCGTCCGTTCTCGAGGTGCATGAGCGTGCCGCAGCCCCCGTGGCAGGCGCGGCAGACGCTCTTCAGCACGGTGGTGGTGGCCACGGCGTTCATGGCGCGCAGCCGCTCAGCGGTCCTTCACCCGCGGAACGACTAGATGCAGCAGCTTGACCGTCCCCTTCGGCGCGGCGCGGATGCTCGCGCTCTCCGCCGGGGCGAGGTAGATGCCCGCCCCCTTTCTCACCGGATAGTCCTTGGCGGCAAGCGTGATGACGCCGGCGCCCTCCATCAGGTAGACGAGCTGGTGCTTGCCGGCGACCGGGCCGAGATCGATGCGCTCCCCCTTCGCGAGCCAGCGCAGCATGCCGAGCACGTTCTGCGCGCCGCACAGCTCGCGGTCGACGATTTGCGCGACCTCGCCCTGCCCGGGACCGGGCCGGGTGCGCGGCTGCTGGTTTGTGTCGATGAAGGTCAGTGCCATGAGTATTCCTTCCCGAGTGTCCTGCCCGCTAGGTTTGCACCCAGACCTTGCCGTCGACGTGCTCCCACAGCAGATCCTCCTTGGTGCCGTCGAGGATCGTGGTCTTGAAGCGGTTGGGCGCCTGGAATTCGAAGTAGAACAGCGGGTCCACGGCACGCAGCCGGTGCTTGTCCTCGGCCGGGATGAAGATCAGCTCGCCCGGCTTCACCGGCCGCGCGCCTTCGGCCGATTCAACCGTGGCGCGACCGTCGAAAATGAAATAGAAATGCTCGCAGTTCGCGTGCAGGTGCAGCGGCGATGCCGCGCCCTTCTGGTAGCGCATGATGCCGGCCAGCATGTCGTCCGTGCCGCTGAGCTCCTTGCTGGCGAAGAACACGCGCTCCCGGCCGGGAACCGTCGAAAGCAGCTTGGGCAGCTCGTCTTCGTGAAAGATGTAGGCCATGCGGCGCTCCTCGGTCAGCCGGTCCCCCGGGTCTTGGGCGACGACGACCCGAAATAGGTGAGGATGGGATTGATCCCTGTTATCCCTTCCTTGCCCTGCCGAGCGATTCTGGAAGAGAGCGGCAGCAGCAGGGTTGATGCAGGTCAACACCCAGCACAATAGGCCGGGCACAGACCACCCGCTGCGCGCGCCGGGCACAGACTCGAAGCAGCGCACCACCCTTTGCGGTGCGGGGCGTGGGTTCATTCTCCGGCTCTTACTCTGCGCTGAGGAGCCTCGCCACGTCCTCGAGCGGCTGCGCTCGGCGTCCCCGGACCCGCGCCTTGCCCGGGAAATACGCGCGGGTATAGCATACGAGCAGCGCCGCCAGACGACGCCTCGCGAACAGAAACCTAACCGGAACCGGAGGGGAGCCGTGACCCATCATCCTGTCATTTTCGTTCGACGTAATACGCTAACCGTGGGACTGCTGGTCGGCATTGCCATGGTCCTGCAGCCGGGGCCGGCCACTGCGGCCGAGGGCGATTTTCTCAAGGGCCAGACCGTCCACTTCATCGTCGGCTACTCGCCCGGGGGCGGTTACGACTTCTACGCGCGGATGCTGGCGCCGCATTTCGAGAAGCGCACCGGCGCCACCGTGGTCGTCGAGAATAGACCCGGAGGCGGGGGCACGACCGCCCTCAACCAGCTGTTCCGCGCCAGGCCGGACGGCCTGACCATGCAGATGCTGAACGGCGAATCGGCGATCATCGCCCAGATCACCCAGCAGCCCGGCGTCGCCTACGACATGAGCAAAGCCAGCATCTACGGCCGGGTGCTGGAGGAACCGCACTTCATGATCGTCAATCCGAAATTGCCGGACAGCCTCAAGGAACTCATCGCTTCGGGGAAGAAAATCAAGTTTTCCGCCGGCAGCCGCACCGACAATCTGGGCGACTACGCGGCGGTAACCTGTGAGGCGCTGAAGATGAATTGCCGGATCATCACCGGCTACAAGGGCAGCAAGGAAGCCGGGCTGGCAGTGATGAACGGAGAGGCCGACGCGCTCACCATCTCGGAATCCTCGGCGATCAACTACTCCAAGGGCGGCCGCACCAAGATGGTGGTCACCATCGGGCGCAAGCGTTCGCCGCAGCGGCCGGATATTCCCACGGTCTACGAGATGTTCCAGCTCTCGCCCGAGGGCAAATGGTGGTTCGACTTCCGGCTCGGCATCAAGGCGATCGGCCGGGTGGTGGTCGGCACGCCCGGGATTCCGCAGGACCGCCTTCAATATCTGCAGAAGGTATGGCGACAGATCCTGACCGACCCGGCGGTGATGGCCGAAGGCGCCAAGACCAGCCATGAC
>JBATEB010000062.1:0-7907 GCA_049663805.1 Burkholderiales bacterium
CTCAACTGGAGTATCGCGGGAGGGCGGTGATCCCGGTGGAGCCCGGCGCCGCGGCTCGGGCACACGACGTCGCTCAAAAGGCGATGCGTGCGCTCACCGAATAGACGTTGAATTCGTAGTCGATCAGCGGAATGCTGGACTCGCGGATCTCGCGCTGCGCGCTCATCAGCAGGGTGACGTTCCGGGCGGCACGGTATGAAACAGCCGCCGTCGCCGAGCGCACCCGATCGGTGCGGCTCGGGGAGGCACCGGATACCAGCCCCGGGTCGCCGAGGAAGTCTCTGATGCTGTAATCGAGCGCTGCCGACAGCTCTGCTTTCTCGCTCATGCCCAGCGCCGCGCGCAGCGTGAGCCCCTTCACCAGGACGAAGCTCGTGCGAACGTCCTCGTACACGCTGATGTCCCTCTGCGCGACGGCGGTGGCGGAGAGCCTGCCGGTCGGCCTCCACTCGTAGTCCACGCGAATGGTGTTGCCGCTGAAGTCGCGCTGCGGCAACTCGCTGTAGCGCCGGCTGACGCGGCCGGCGCGAGCCGTGACTCGCGAGGCGCCGGTAACGGTCCAGTCGGCCACGATGGCCGCGCCGTACTGGCGATAGGCGTTGTCGAAGGAGCTCCCCGCGACGACTTGCCGGTTGGGGAATCGACCGCTTTCCGAGCGCACGCCTAAACCCACCGAGGTGCTTGCCGGCGTGACGTAGCTCAGGCCGATATCCGAAATGAGGATATCGACGTCGTTGCTCCGGCGCGCCGGGTCGCTGTTCGATTGTTCCAGCCCCCTCACGCCCGCCTGAGCCCGCCAGCGCGGAGTGACGAGGACCGCCGCGTCATAGAAGGCCTGCCGCGTCCTGAGGCGATCGGAGGTGCGGCTCTGGATATTCGCGAACGAAGCGAGCGCGGAGGTTTCGGTGTAGCCGAGCTGGCCGCTCGCATCGTTTCCGACCTGCCACAGCCACAACACCCGGGCATCGTGACCGGTGAAGTCGAGGTCGGTAAACCGGTTGTAGCGGGTGTCGCTCCAGGTGTAACCGGCCTGGATGCGCTGCCGGCTCGCCGGCAAGTCGATGTTGAGCCCGACCGAGGTCGTCCGGTAGGTATCTGCCCTCGAAGGCGAACCGATCGAGGCTTCCGGATCCACATCCTTCGAAATGCGGAACACGTTGTCGTCGCGCGCGATTTTTTCCTCGACGAACGGCTGGACCCCGTCTCCTGCCGCATGGGCGAACGCCGACCACATCAGCAGGCCGGCGAGAACGATTGCCGCGCCCGTTCCGGCGCGATGCGGCGTGCGATTCAGGGCCCTGCTGCGCGCGTTGCCCGGCGCGTCACGATGACATGCGGCGACGCGCAATGGCACCCACGCTGAGCAACCCCGCGAGAACCATCGCCCAGTTCCTCGGCTCGGGAGCGGAACTTGCCGCCCCGGATGGGCGCTGAACGCTGCCGGTCATTTTCGGCGTCGACTCGATCGGACCGATGCCCCGGGGAAGGTCTGTCGGGACTTCAGCGAGATTTCCGAGCCCGCCGACCGGATCCAGGCTCGGAAGAGATTGGACCGCTCTACCCGGCCGGGAAGGCGACGGCCCCTCGAGCAGGTCGAACTGCATGGCCAGGAGCGTCGGCTTGCGCGCCAGGCCTTGTCCTGGTTCGAGTTCGAATTTCCCGCCGCCGGAAACCGCATTTCCGGGCGAACCGGGAGACACCTCGGCGCGGTGGATCGGCGGCACGCTCGAGGCGCCAGCCTGCGAGAACGCCAGCGCGAAGACGAGAAAGGCGGCCAGCACCTTGAGGTTCGATTGCATCGTCATTTCTCCTTCCGTGATTCCCGAGTCTGACCCGGCCAGATGACAACAAGTGAACTGCGCCCGTCCCTCGAATGGGTGGTTGGAACTACGGAGGTGAGCCCTGGCGCTGCGGAAATCAAACGTTGAGAATGCGCAGCGCCATCCCTTTCCCGACGGCCTGCGCGCGGTTCTGGACATTCAACTTGCGAAGAATCTTCTGTACGTGGTTCTTCACCGTCAACGGGCTGATCCCCAGAATGGCTCCGATCTCGATGTTGCTCTTGCCGAGATGGATCCATCTCAGGATTTCCCGCTCCCTCGAAGTCAGGACACCGGCTCCCGCCGGGCTGGCACTGCCGCTTTCCGCGGGCCGGCTGACCTGCGTGCGCACCCACGCCAGATGCAGGAAAGGAACCAGGACTTCGGCAAAGTAGGCTTGCTTGGGACCGATCCCGCCGGCCCGACACGCAAAGGCGAAGAAGCTGTCGAGCTTGCCGAACACGTCGTAGGTCCCGTGCGCGAGGATGACGTCGGCTCCAATCCGGCCGAGTTCACGCGCGAGCGGGCTGTGTTCGAACAAGCCGCGGTCGCCGGTCTCGCAGCTGACGGGGAGGAATCGGTTGTCTTCCCAAGACTTGATCAGATGCGGGCCAAGCGAGGTGTCCTGGCGAAACAGGTCGCTGAAGGTCGCAGGCTCGATCGGAGAAGTGGCGAAACTGTCCACGTGGAACGGCATCGGTTCGCCGTTCCGTCTGGCGCAGATGAGCAGCTCGTGCTTGATCAGGTTCTGCAGCAGTCCCTGCGTCCAGACGAACAACTGGTGCCGCGCGTGCACCCGCAGCGACGCGTCGATATTGAGCGCGAGTGCCTCGAGCTCCAACGCATCGGGTGGCGGAGCGCTGCCGGACAAGGAGGTCAATGGAGTCGGGGTTCCGTAGGCGGGCGGCCGTGGCTGGCAGGTTGGTGCTGTGGCGCAGCCGAGCTGGTATTCGCCTGCCTGCATGGCCGCCTTCCTCTAAACGGGGAATCGTCGCGGCCACTGTGCGGGCCGATTGTTACAGGGCCGTGAAATGGCGGAACCGAGAGACCCCGCCGGGCACGATGGATGCAAGCACTTGTTTTCCACGGACTTCCGCTTCCTTCTCCCGATCGTGCCCCGGCCGCTCGCACGCGGCGGAGGCGGGCCGGACGGCGCTCTAGCAGGGCCTGGAAATTCTCCTTGCGCCCTTTGCCTCGGCGGTGAGAGTAGTTCTTTGGGACTAGCACGCGATACCTTCGGGCATCGGCATGGGTGCGCTACCGTTCGAAATGGCGGGGATACCCGCATAGGGAAAGCCCGACTTCCGACCTTGCTAGCCGCCGACCAATCCGACCAACTGCTCCGGGACCGACAACTCGCGCCCGCCGCCCTCGTGCAGGCGGCGCTTGATCCGCTCGTCGCGATCGGGGCCCTGCTGATTTCCACGCTCGCCTTCGGCGAGTCGTTCGACGGCCCTTATCTGATTCTCTCCCTCATGGTGTTCTCACTCACCTTCCCCGGGAGCTGGCCGAAAGGCGCGAGTATGCGGGCCCTCGTCGGCGACGTCGTCACCGGCTGGCTGGTGATCGTCGGACTCCTGCTGCTCATCGGCTGGGCGACGCGCACCCTGGCCTCCTTCGACTCGCGCGTGCTCCTGGTCTGGGTTCTCGTGACCCCGATCGCTCTGTTCGCGGCAAAGCTGTGCGCGCCGCTGGCGTTGACGCGCGTTTTGGCGGCCGAAGGCGTGCAGAGAATCGCCGTCATCGCCGGCGAAGGCGAGCTCGGACGGGAGCTGGCCGAACGGATCGAGCGCATGCCGCTTCTCGGCGTCCGCGTCGCCGGCTACTTCGAGGATCGCTCTCCCGAAAGGACGCGCAGCGAAAGACCCGGCGAAATCCTCGGTTCCCTGAACGAGCTCGCGGACTACGTCAAGACCCATCGCGTCGATCTGATCTACATCACCCTTCCGATGGCCTCGCAACCGCGTATCCTGCGGCTGCTCGAAGAGTTGCGGGACACGACCGCGTCGATCTACTTCACGCCGGACATCTTCATGTTCGATCTCATTCAGGCCCGCATGGACGTGATCGGGGGCATTCCCGTGCTCGCGGTGTGCGAAACGCCCTTCCACGGCATCAACGGACTCGTCAAACGAGCAAGCGACATCGCCCTCGCGTTCACTATCCTGATCGTGATCTCGCCCCTCATGCTCGCGATTGCGATCGGGATAAGACTGACTTCTCCCGGTCCGGCGCTGTTCACGCAACGCCGTTACGGGCTGGACGGCAGGGAAATCATCGTCTACAAATTCCGGACGATGACCGTCCTCGAGGACGGAAACGAAGTGAGGCAGGCGACGCGTGAAGATCATCGCGTGACCCGCTTCGGCGCGTTCCTGCGTCGATACTCGCTCGACGAGTTGCCGCAGTTCCTCAACGTGCTGCAGGGCCGCATGAGCGTGGTCGGGCCGCGTCCCCACGCGGTCGCTCACAACGAGATGTACCGCAAGCTGATCCGAGGCTACATGATCAGGCACAAGGTCAAGCCGGGCATTACCGGTCTGGCGCAAGTGAACGGCCTGCGCGGAGAAACCGACACCCTCGACAAGATGAAGGCGCGAATCGAGTGCGACCTTGCCTACCTGCGGAACTGGTCCCTGCAGCTCGATTTGCAGATCGTGCTGAAGACCGTGGTGGTCCTCCTCGGGGAGCAGAACGCCTACTAGAAGGCCCCCCTGCGGCGCGAGCCCGCGGACCGCGGCTAGTGCCTCAGGGCAGCCGGCGCAGAAAGCGGTATCCCGTTCCCCGCAGGGTTTCGATCAGTGGCGCGAGTCCGATCGGGCTGAGCGCCTGTCTGAGCCTGCGAATGTGAACGTCCACCGTTCGCTCTTCGACGAAGACGTGATCGCCCCACACCTCGTCGAGGAGCTGAGCCCGGGTGTAGACCCGATCCGGGTGCGTCATGAAGAAATGGAGCAGACGGAACTCGGTCGCGCCAAGCTCGATGTCGCGACCGCCGCCCGTGATCCGGCGCGCGGCCGGGTCGAGCCTCAAATCGGCGATCACGACGACTTCATCGCTGAGCAGGGGTGCGCGTCTCCTGATCACCGCCTTGATGCGCGCAAGCAGCTCGCGCGAAGAAAAAGGCTTCGTGATGTAGTCGTCCGCTCCCGCTTCGAGTCCCGTCACCTTGTCCGTTTCCTCGGACCGCCCCGTCAGCATGATGATCGGAATATCGCGGGTCCGCTGGTCGTTGCGCAAAACCCTGGCGAAACTCACCCCTGTCGCGTTGGGGAGAATCCAGTCGAGCAGCACGAGGTCGGGGAGCACTTCCCGGATCGCCGCCGTGGCCTCGGACACGCTCGCCGCGCGCACCACCTTGTGGCCGGCCCGCTCGAGATTGGCCGCGATCATTTTCTGGGTGATCGGTTCGTCTTCGACTACGAGGATTGAGCCGCTCATGGTTTTCGGGTGTCTCCACAGAACGCGGGTCGTATCGACCGCCGTAGCCGTCATAGTAGTGTGGTGACTCTTCGTTCACCATCGCGGAAACGCGATCTTGGTGTCGCGAACCGTCGACCCGGTGTAGTCGGATTGCTACAGGGACTTTGGTTTCGAACCGGATCCCGGGTAGCGGGCTGTCGCTATACGAGTTGATGCTTGACCGCGTAACGGACCAGGGCCGCGTTGTCCGTGAGCTTCAACTTCTTGAGGATGCGCGCCCGGTAGGTACTGACGGTGCTCGGGCTGAGGAACATTTCAGTGGCGATCTGGTTGATCTGCCTGCCGGAGGCGAGGAACCACATTACCCGGTACTCGCGGTCGGAGAGGAATTCGTGAAGAGGCTTGTCGGTCTCGTTGGCCAGCTCCGAGGCGAGTTTTTCGGCGAAACTGGGACTGACGTATTTGCCGCCGCTCACTACCTTCCGGATGGCGGCCGTCAATTCCTCATTCGCACTTTCCTTGTTTATGTAACCCGCCCCGCCGGCCTTGAAGACCTGTGCTGCGTGCACTTCCTCCGGGAGCATCGTCAGGATGAGCACGGGTCGACCCGGATGCTCGCGCTTGATCTCCCTGATGAGCTCGACTCCGCTGCGGCCCGGCATCGAATAGTCGAAGACTGCGACATCCCAATCGAGCTTGCGCATGAGCTCGAGCGCGTCGCTGCCATTCTTGGCTTCGCCCACGACGACCATGTCGGGCTCGGCGGCCAGGATCTCTCTCAGCCCGCGCCGCACGACCGCGTGATCGTCTGCGATCAGGATTTTCATGGCTTTCCCCTTCGAGCGACCGGTCCCGGCCGCGCACTTGCGGCAAGGCCCAAAAGTCTACTTCAAGTACAGAGGTATGGACACCAGCACGCTCGTTCCTCGACGCGGTTTCCCGGCAATTTCGATCTTTCCGCCAAAAGGGAGCACGCGCTCCCGCATTCCGAGAAGCCCCAGCGATTTCTGGCTATGGATCGCCTGCTCCGGGATGCCCTTGCCGTTGTCCTTGACCGTCAGGGCGAGCGTGTCGGCCTCCACGTGCAACGCAACATCGATCCGCGTCGCATCGGCGTGGCGCGCGACGTTCGTCAGCAATTCTTGAAAAACGCGAAACAGGGCCGTCGAGCGCTCGCGCTCCAGCGCCGGCGGGTCCCGAGGCAGCGAAAGCTTGCACCGGATCCCGGCGCGCTTGCCGAAATCCCTCGCCTGCCATTCGATGGCGGCGACGAGACCGAGCTCGTCCAGGACTTCCGGCCGCAGTCCGGATGCGATTTTCCGCACGGACTGGATCGTCGCGTCGATCTGCGCACTCATCGATTTCGCCCTTGCGGTCAAGGCCTTCCTGTCCGGCGGCAGCTTGCCGGCAACCCAGGTCAAGTCCATCTTCAGGCCGGTCAGCGCCTGGCCCAGTTCGTCGTGGATCTCGCGCGCGATTCTCGTCCATTCTTCTTCCCGCACCGACTGCAGGCGGGCGGCCAGGGCGCGCAGGTTCTCCTCCGATTTCCTCAGATGCTCCTCGGCTCGCTTGCGCTCCGCGATTTCCCGGGTGAGGGCGAGCTTCTTGTTGTACAAATCGACGAAGATCGAGATCTTGAATTTCAGAACCTCGGGCACCAGCGGCTTGACGATGTAGTCGACCGCCCCCGCCTCGTACCCCCGGGAGACCGAGGACAGGTCCTCCTCGGCGCCCGTGAGGAAGATGATGGGCGTGGATCGCGAGCGTTCGCGCTGCCTGATGGCCTGCGCGGTCGCGAAGCCATCCAGCCTGGGCATGCGTACGTCCAGGAGGATGACCGCGAAATCCCGCTTGAGGAGCTGCCGAAGGGCCTCTTCCCCCGATTCCGCGACAACCACGCCATGCCCCGAAGACTCCAGGAGCTCCCGCAACGCTTTGCGGTTCCGGGAGTCGTCGTCGACCACCAGAACGCCGCCTTGAGACGATGTCGAATCCCTCACTGACCGGTCAGGCGATAGCGGGTCGGATTGGTGCGTTTTTCGGAGGCCAAGCAGCCCGCCGATGGTATCTCGCCGGCCGTCCGTGCGCTTCGGGCGTTGCCTGATCCAAACGGCAGGGCACGGTTGCGCGGCTGGAGGGCGCCGCCCATTCTATTGGAAAACGCGCCGTCCGGGCCCAGCCGAGACCGGCCAGCCGGGAAGGCGACGGGCGATCGGAGCCGAAACCCGGCGGTCCGCGGCCGCCGGGTCGTGCTCAGGCGGGAAGGGGCTCCGCCTCCAGGTCTTCCAGGCGGCGCTTGGCCGGCTCGATCCCCCACACCCAGACGACGATGATCTGCACGACGAGCAGGCCGATCATCAGGCCGATCACGCCGGGCAGCTTGTAGTGCACCATCAGCGCGCCCACCATGAACGGCGAGAACACGGTCGCGAGGCGGCCCAGCGTGTTGCAGATGCCGTTCGCGCGCAACCGGATCTCGGTCGGGAAGAGCTCCGGCGTGTAGACCCCGAACAGCAGCGCGGTCTGGACGTAGATCGCAACGATCAACAGGAAGCCGACGCTCAACACGATCGCAGGGTCGGACCCTGCGTTGAATTTGGCGTAGATCCAGCCGGTGACGATGGTCGCGATCGAGGCGCCGATGATGCTCCAGCGCCGCCCGAT
>JBATEB010000063.1:0-2395 GCA_049663805.1 Burkholderiales bacterium
GTGGGCGCCCGGCCGAGCCCGCCCGCCCCGCAGGCCGCCGGCGACCCGAATGCCTTCAACCGCCTCATGGCGCCGCCCGCGGCGCGGAACCTGCCGCCGTGGCAGGACGGCATACACGACCCCGCGAACGGCGGCACCACGGCGCTGCAGCCGCCCCTTGCTTCTTTCCAGGCTCTTCCGCGAAGCAGCGCCGGCAACCGCGTCGACTGGGTCCGGGCGCTTGGCGAAAAGCGCATTCATCCCCGCTGGGAAGCGACCAACCCCGCGGCCGAGCCGGCCGTGATGGATCTCAACATCGTTCGTGAAGTGAAGGGGTCGATGCCGGACGTCGTCTACCCGCACAAGCAGCACACCGAGTGGCTCGACTGCTCGAACTGCCATCCGGCGATCTTCGTCCCGCAGAAGGGAGCGAACCAGATCAGCATGGCGGCGATCCTGCTGGGGCAGAAGTGCGGCGTGTGCCACGGAAAAGTCGCCTTTCCCGTCGCCGAATGCCGGCTGTGCCACTCCCGCAGGAAGGACGCGGCACGAACCGCGGGCGCAGGAGCCGCGGACAGATGAACCGGGCGGCGCGACTGATCGTGGCGGCGGGGTGCGCGCTCCAGTGCGCCACCGGGTACGCGCAGGAGCCCCGGCGCACGCCGGCGCCGACACCGCTCGTGATGCCCTCGCGCCAGCTGGTCGACCAGAAGGACGCTTTCGTCGGCCGGCTCCTTGGCGATTCCTCCGAAGCGGTCCGCATCGCCGAGAGCGGCAATCCCGAAGCGCGGGAGTCGCTGTCGAGGGCGAACGAGCTGCGCGCCCGGGCACGGGACGCCCTGGAGAGGGGAGACCTGCGCGCGGCCGACGCCGCCCTCAACGAGGCCATCGGGATGATCGCAAAGGCGCGCAGGCTCGCGCCCGACGCGTCCTATCGCGCGATCGAGCAGCGATTCCGCTACAACCGGCTGGTCTCGACCCTCGACGCCCTGCAGCAGTCCTACCGGGGACATCTGTCCCGCATCGGCCGCGCCGAGAGCGAGGACCCCGGCTGGAACGCCGTGTCGCTGCTGATCGAGCGCGCGCAATCGCTGCGCACCTCCGATCAGCTCGGCCAGGCGAACCTCGCGCTCCTGCGCGCCGAGCAGCGACTGCTGGAGGCCTTCGGCGGAATGCTGTCCGGCTCGACGCTCGACTACACGCCGCGTTTCAGCGGCGAGGCGGAGGAATTGGTGTTCGAGCTCGAACGAAACCGCGGTTACCGCGAGCTGGTGCCGATCGCGCTCTCGGAGCTCAAACCCTCGGGCGATGCCGCGAGACGGGTCGAGCACCACCTGGAAACGGACCGGTCGCTGAGCGGCAAGGCGCGCGAGCTCGCGGGAAGAAAACGCTACGCCGAGGCGCTGAGCACGATTCGCGCGAGCACCGTTTCCCTGCAGCGCGCCCTGCGCGCGGCCGGGCTTGCGGTGCCCGAGGAAGAGGGCGGCGGCGGACTCGAAGGAGGCGACCGATGAAGCAAGTGATCCTGCCGGCAAGCGTTTGCGCGTTCCTCGCCGCGGTGCTCGTCGCCACGGCAGCGGCGCAGCAGGCGGCGCCCGCGCCCCGCATGGGGTTCGACGGCCCGCAACTGGCGAAACGGCTCGAGTCGGTGGGGACGCTGCTGGAAAGCTCGTCGGCCGCGCGCCAGGTGGAGGCGAGCGGCAACCGCGAGGCGCTCGCCAAGCGCGAGCGGGCGCGGGAGCTCCACCGCCAGGCGCTCGAAGCCTACCGGTCCGGCGACCTGGGCAAGGCGTCGCGGCTGCTGCCCGAGGCGAGCGTGCAGATGTTCGAGGCGGTGCGGATGTCGGCACCCGAGCAAGTCAGCGAGCCCAAGCTGCGGGCGGACTTCCAGGCGCGCATCGAAAGCGTCAACGCGCTGCTCGCCGCCTACCGCCGCATCGCCGTGGAGAAGGCGGGGATCGAGGGCGGGGCGGAAACGGTGCGCGCCATCGAGAAGCTCGTGGCGCAGGCCGAGGAAGCGGCCGGGGCCGGCCGCTTCGCTCCGGCGAGGACGGCGCTCGATCAGGCCTACCTCGTGGCGAAGGCCGCGATACGCTCGGCGCGCGGCGGCGATACTCTGGTGCGCTCGCTGCATTTCGGCAGCGCGGAGGAGGAATATCATTACGAGGTGGACCGCAACGATACTCACCGGATGCTGATCGGCATGCTTCTGCAGAACAAGGGCGAATCTCCCGCGGTCCGGGATCTCCTCGACAAGGCAAAGACGTCGCGCGCGCGTGCCGAAGACTACGCGCGCGGCAGCGATTTCAAGTCCGCCATCCGCATGCTCGAGGAATCGACCCGGGACCTGGTGCGGGCGATTCGCGGCGCCGGCGTCTACATACCGGGCTGAGCGTGCGCGCCGATCGACAAGCGC
>JBATEB010000064.1:0-2116 GCA_049663805.1 Burkholderiales bacterium
GCAGACTCTCCGGCTTGACGATCTCGAGGGAGGTTCGCGGGTCCGTCTTGGCGTAACGGACTTTGACGTCCAATCGCTTTCCCGCCCGGAAGGCCCCCAGCTCCGCGGATCGGTAGCGCAATCCGTCCTGGCCGAGTCCCGCGGCATCCAGAACCGGCTGCACCGAGAGATCGCTCGCCGCGGCGGGCTCCTGGAGAATCACGCTCAGCCGCTCTGCCGCCAGCTCGCCCGTCCAGACGTAGGAGTAACTGCGGTCGGACCCGGTGATCGCGAGCGGATCGTAGAACTCGATCTGGATGAAGCGCTCCGGCGTGTGGAACTTCAGCGCGATGAAACCCCTCGCGTCCCTGCGGTCGTACTTCAAACTGAGAAGATTGCCGCCTGCCGCGGTCGAGTAGGCCACCGCCGACGGGCCGCCGGAGGCGGCCGGGATGCGAAGGCTCACCGACGCCGGAAGCGGAACCTCCGCCGCGAGCTCCCCTCGGAGAATCACCAGCGCCGCCGAAGCGCGGTCGTATTCCGGCCAGATCTCGACCTGCAGCCTGGCCAGAGGCGGGTTTCCCGCGGCCAGGTCACGCGCGGTCGGTTCGGCCCCGAACGCGGACGGAAGCATGGCCGAAAGTGAAAGTACCAGAATGCGCGAGGCGAACAGCGCGCGCAGGCCGCCGGGTTCGATCGCATTTCGGCGAACGGGTCTGGTCATCGTCGCGCGAGTGTAACGCGCCCGCAGCCTCGACGTCCCGGCCTTCTCCGCCCGACGCAACTCCCCCGGCCCCTAGGATGCCGCCGGCGCCCGCCGCAGGTAGAACTGGTGGCCGAGCATGGAAAGCACCGTCTCGCCCGCCTGATTGATCAGCTCCCAGCGAAAGCTCACGATGCCGCGGTCGGGCTTCGAGCGCGAGGGCCGCGACTCGAGCACCGTCGAGCGAAAGCGCAGCGTGTCGCCCGGGCGCACCGGCTTGAGGAACCTGATCTCGTCGATGCCGGGCGAGCCGACGCAGGAGGATTCATTCAGGTAGGCGTCGCACATCAGGCGCATCGCCACTGCGCAGGACTGCCAGCCCGAGGCGATCAGCCCGCCGAAAGGCGTCGCCCTGGCCGCCTGCGGATCGACGTGGTAGCGCTGCGGGTCCCACTCGCGGGCGAAGCGCACGATGTCCTGTTCGCTCAAGGTTCGCGCGCCGTGCTCGATCACCTTGCCTGGCGGAAAGTCTTCCCAGCAGTAACGGAATGCCACCCCTTGCTGTCCTCGCTGAAATTCTCCGGAGCGTATTCTGTCCGCATTCTGCGCGCTGCACCAGAGCGCTTCAGGACGCGCGGTGGAACCAGAGCAGAGAAAGCGCAGCCGCCACCAGCGCGAACAGCGCCGCCGCCGCGCCGAAAAGCGCGCTGAGCTCGGTTTCCCTGCGCTCCAGGGCGAACCTGGCGGTCAGGTTCCTATAGACCTTCCGCAGGTCGGCGGCGCTGCCGGCATGGGAGTAATCACCCTCGGTGATACCCGCGATCGCCCTCAGCGCCTCCTCGTCGAAGCGCATGTAGATCACCATGTCGTCGAACTCGACCGGCCCGCCGTCCTTGGTGCCGAATCCGACGGTATGGACGCGCACGCCGCGCTCGGCGGCCATCTTCGCCGCCATCAGCGGGTCCGGGCCGGTGGTGCGCCGGCCGTCACTGAGCAGTACGATCGCGCCGGCGGTATAGGAACCCGGCGGCACTGGCCTGAAGTCCCCGCGCTCCCGCCCGCGGGCGGCTTCGAGCGGCGCCTCGCCCGAACGCCGGGAAAAACCGCTGTCGAAGACCTCCGCCTCGAGGTCGATCCCCGCCTCCGGTAGCAGCAACGACAAGGCCATCAACAGTCCGCTCCCGGTCGCGGTCCCGCGCTGCAACTCGAAGCGATCGACTGCGGCGATCAGATCCCCGCGATTCTGCGTTGGCGTCTGCACGATCGCCGCGGTGCCCGCGAAGGTCACGATACCGACCCGGATGCCGGACGGAAGATCCTTGATGAAGGTCTTTGCCGCTTCCTGCGCCGCGACGATCCGGCTCGGCTCCATGTCGGTGGCGCGCATGCTGCGCGAGACTTCCATCGCGAGCACGATCGTCTGATGTTCCGAAG
>JBATEB010000065.1:0-16908 GCA_049663805.1 Burkholderiales bacterium
GTTGACGATATTGGAAACATCCTGGTGTTCTTCCACTCTGAACAACTTGATCGGGTTCAAACGGTTGCGGCGGAAAAAAAACCCGTGGTAACCCAGCTCTTCGAGAAAGCCGCTGACCGTGCTGACCGAGTGGCGTTTATGCCGCTCTTCTATCTCGACAATCAGTGTCGGATGATCGCGTGAAAGGATACCCTTGCCGCCACGCAATACGGCTTCTTCGTGACCTTCCACATCGATCTTGATGCACCCTACAGGTTCGATGGCACCGTAGTCATCAAGGCGCCGCGTCGGTACGGTCAGCGCCTGAACCGCGCCCAACTGTTCGACGGGGTTTTCCTTTTCGATGCTGCTCCGTCCCAGATCATTCACCAAGACTCTAAGCTGTGCATCACCGGTACGATCTGATAGCGCCACGGCTTCCACGCGCAAACGGGGATTCGAGCGGGCCGCCAGCCTGTCCACCAGGTATTCCGCCGAGTCCGGCCTGGGCTCGAACGCATAACATTTCCTGGAGTGATTGAGCAGATGAACGGTGTAGCGTCCGGTGGATGCGCCGATGTCGATCGAAACCTTGCTGCGATCGCACAAATAAGGAAGCAGCTGCAGCTCCGGATCAAAATAACCGATCCTCCGCGCCAAAAAACGCCAATACAAGGGGGCGGGCAGCACGCGCTTCAGACCGTTACGTAAAAGGGCCTTGGTCGTCATAGTTCCGACGCACGAGTAAGAGATTCCGGGTCACGCTCATATTGTCGGTTGCGGCGCTCCGGGACGGGTTCCGCCACCGCGCCGCGCTCGTCGAGCCCGACGAAGCGGAGCCAGGCGAGCGACGCCGCCAGCCCGGAGGCAAAGGAGCTTGGGTTCTGGTGCCTGAATACCGCCCGGAACTTGGCGGTCGGCAACCGGTACCGCGTGGTCTGCAAATCCCACATGTCGCGAGTCACGACCGGGCTCGCGGCGGCGCTGCGCTGTGCCGGCCGGTCGCGCTCGAGGGCGAGCTTGAGCCGGAGCTTGATGGCGGCTTTCGTCTCGGGTGACAGGCGGTGCTTGAGCCACCGGTAGGGAGGAAGTTTCTTGGCTTTTTCCAGCAGGCCGCCGGCGCCGGCGCGATAGCGGTCGCCCGGCACCGTGTGCACCGTCCCCGGGTCCACGCCGAGGCCGGCGGCCAGCGCGTCGTAGTATTCGCGCCACGTTGTCGTCTCGTCGTCGGCGACGTTGTAGAAACCCGAGATCTGCTTCGGATGCGCGATGACCGCGTCGATGCTGCGCGCGAGGTTGTCAACGTACACCAGGTTGCAGATCCCTCCCCCGTCCCCGACCAGATACGCGCCGCCGTTGACGAGCTCCGCGGCCGGCCCGAGGACCCACGGCGAGCAGGGGCCCCAGATCAATCCGGGCCGCAGCACCACGATCGCAAGGCGTCCTTCGCCCATCCGCTCGCGGAGCCAGTTCTCCGCGCGGCCCTTCTCCCGCGCGTAGGGCATCCAGTGGTCGAGCCGGGGCGGCGCGTCGTCGGGGAGATCGGAGCGCTCGACCTGTCCGAAGACGGTGGCCGAGCTCAGATGGACCAGCAGGCGCGCTCCGGCGGCGACGGCCGCGGTGTAAATGCTCTGCGTGGTGTGCAGAATACCCGCCGGATCGCCCGAGGTGAGATTCACCACCGCCTCGCATCCGGCGAGCGCCCGCTCGAGCGAGTCGGGCGAGGAGGCGTCGCCGAGCCGGTGCGACAGGCCGAAGTTCGCGACCCGGGCAACGCTCCGGAAGGCGCGGACGACGGGAACGATGTCCGTCCTGCCGCCGAGGACGGCCATTTCGAGCATCCGGGTCCCGACGAATCCGCCGGCGCCGACGATCGCTACGCGGCCAGACATCGCTCACGCCTCCAGTGACGGGCGTCCGCCTGCGCCTGCTCGGCCTGCGTCAGCCACGAAAGCCGCAGCGGCGTCGCCTGCCGGTAGCACGAGTGGATCGCCCGCATGATCGCCAGCCCGTCTTCGCCGGTGACTGGCACCGGCTCCCCGTGGACCGCCGCGCGTAGCGACTGCACGATCTGGTAGTACACGCACTCGTCGTAGGTCCAGGGCTTGCCCCGCCGGCCTCCCGGCAGAAGGTCGCGCGGCCAGGTCGCCGCGCTGACGCGGGTTTCCCAGGCGTGGCCATTTCGCCGCCACCGCACGGCATCGAACCGCCACGGATGCATGGTCATCTGACCGGCCGAGCCGGCGACCTGCAAGCCGTTCACCAGCGGCTGGCTCCAGGACAGCTGCACCTTGCCGCTGGCGCCGGGAAAGACAACGCGGATCTGGCAGTTCGTCTCGACCCCATTGGTGTGACCATCGTCCGCGTAGGCGGTGGCGGTGGGCGGGCCGAACAGCGCGGAGAGAAAGTCCAGCACATGCGTGCCCTTGTCGATGAGCACGCCGCCGCCCGCGGTGGCCCGGCGAAAAGGGAAATCGGTACTCACCGGCCACCCATACACATTTCCCTCGCGGTACACGAAGCTCAGGTGGTCGCCGAGGGCCCCGGAGGCGAGAAGCGCCCGCGCCTCCGCGAGGCACGGGTACATCCGCCGGGTCATCCCGACCGCCAGGACGCGGCGCGCGGCGCGGGCGGCCGCCACCATGCGTTCGGCATCGTCAACGCTGGCAGCCATCGGCTTCTCACAGAGCACGTGGCTGCCGATGCCGAAGGCGGCGAGCGCGTGCTCTGCGTGCAAACTCGGTCGGGACGCAATGATCGTGAGATCCGGTGTCGTCCGCGCGAACGCCTCGGCCGGAGTGCCAAACGCACGCGCCGACGGAAAGTCCTGCCCCAGGGCCGCGGCGCGGTCCGGGTTGGAATCGACGAGGGCGACGACCCTTGCGATGCTCCGGGATTCGAGCGCTCGCAGCGCGCCGCGGTAGTATTGGTCGACCATCGTCCCGCAGCCGACGACCATGATCTGGGGTGTCATGCCGCGGGTTCCGTAACGAACAGACAATTCCATCGCCTAAGTCCCTTTGCTGAATAGCATGGGTGCCATGCTTCTGACCCCCCAGTAGATACCGCTCTTTTCCGATTCGGTAAGCAAGTATGTCCAGCCGGCAGCTCCGTATGCCAGAAGAAAGCACCCGGTTCCGCAGACGGCGTTCCAAAGTGAGGACAGCGGAAGCTGCGCAACTGCTGCGTTGCTGCTCCACGCGAGACCGATTCCTGCGGCCGAGATGACGAAGATGTCGCTGCCAAGCGGGAATCTTCCTATGGAGCGGCGGACGATCAGAACCCGTGCGAGATTTGCGAATGCCACCGAGGTACACGTCGCGACCGCAGCCCCAAGCTGGCCGAACGCGGGCACCGCAACCCAGCAGAGAAGCGTCGCGATGACCAGGCCCAGCGAAAGGATCTTCAGCTCGAGGACGTGCTTGCCCGTCATCGACAGGCCGCAGTGCGCAGGCCAGAAAATCATGGAGACAAACGGGCCGACGGCCAGCCAGCCGACTACGGTTTGAGACACGGCGAACGATGGGCCGAAAAGAGGGGTTAGCTGCGCGCCCCAGAACAGGAAAATCGCGAAGATGGGCACCGTAACCAGGGTAATCAACCGGGCGGTCAAGGACATTACGCGCACCATGCCGTCGATGTCTCCGCGAGAATGCCGATCGGCGACCAATGCTTCGACGCCCTGGCCACATGCCGCACCGAACACCCCGGTGAGGATCAGCAGCGTCTTCACCAGTGAATACTGGCCCAAGTCGTGCGCCGTTGCGAAATGGCCCAACATGAACGTGTCCATGTTCGTTGTCAGCGCGGTGACTATCATGCATCCCGCCAAAACGCTCGAGTAACGCGCCACCCGGAACGCGTCGATCCACGAGTGCGGTCGCGCGGAGGCGTCGGCGCGAAAATCGGATCGCGCGCGCATCGCGAGGAACGCCGCAGCTACGAAGGACCCCAGCGTTGTCCCCACGACCACGGCCCAGAGACGCCAGCCCGCCAAAAAGAGAATGACAATTGCCGCAAGCCGGACGGTCGGCAACAACACAGACTCCGCCATCACGCTCGGAGACAGCTTGAGAATGCCCCGGTACGCGCCTCCCAGCACCGAGATATCGGTCAAGAAAGGAAGCGCCAGCGCCAGGCACAGCAAGACTTCGGCAAAGCGGGAGTGGTGATAGACGTTTTCCTCGAGAAACCGGCCCAGGCCGAGCGCAACGGCTACCACGGGGAGGAGGGCGAACGTGCTGGCCAGCAAACGGAGGCGATGCAGCACGACGATGCTATGGGTTCGGTCTCGCGCCGAGCGGGTTTCGCCGAAATGCCGTTGGAGTCCGAGATCAAGCCCCAATCGCGTAAAAATTCCGGTCACCTCCACCAGGTTGCGGGCCAGATTGAAGATTCCGTATTCGGCTGCGCCGATGACGCGGGCCACGACGAGTCCCGAGATAAACGATATGCCCTGCCGATACACGGATCCGGCGGCCACCAGCGACGCACGACCGATCATCCTGCGGGGCCCGGCTTCGTCTGTCGCGTTTTCCATCGCGACCATCACGCTTTCGATGTGACCTGCGCGCGCTGCAGCGAGCGATGCCAGATCACGGCGAGCAAGAACGCGAGAATCCCCCCGATTCTCGGGTCGGTCATGGTAAAGAGCGTGACGAAGGTCGCACCGAAAGTCACGAGCCCCGCCAGCGCGGCGATGCCTTCAATGCGGGCGCCCGCGTCCATCCCGGCTATGACGGCAAACGCCCGTCTGATCGCGTCGCCGATCGCCAGCAGCACCGCAATCGACCCGATGATTCCGCCTTCGTAAAAGATCTTGAGATAACCGCTTTCCGGTTGATCCGGAATGTACGCGACACCCTCTTGCGTGCCGATGCCGTAATAGTTGAAAACGTTCGGCCTGGTTTCGATGAGATAGGATCGAAAGCTGCCGGGACCGATACCCGTCAGCGGGTGATCGGCGAACATGTCCCAGGTATCGAACCAGATATTGCGTCGGATTTCGAGATCCTCGCTCATGGTCGCAAAACGCGCCGAAACCGCCGGGGGAACGATGTTGAGCCACGTTTCCGCGGGCATCAGCGCCATGACTGTTGCAAGTACCGCCGTGCTTCCCGCGATCGCCAGCTTGGCAGCGACATTCCACCCGTTGAACGCCAAGAGCGCCAATCCGGACACCGACAGGCATGCCAATATGGCGCTGCGGGAAATCGTCGTTATCAGCGCGGCCAAGCCCGCACCGACCGCGGCCCACACCACAAAGCGCATCTTCGCGCCGTGAAACCGGTCGCGGATGGACAGAAGCAGGAGGAACGTGATAATGCACGCGAGAAATGCCCCGCTCTTTTGCGGGTCCTGAAAGAACCCCCCTGCTCGCCGTATGTCAGCGCCGACCAGGTAAGTCATCTGGTTCAGGTTCCTGCCCCGCAGAGTCAGGTTCACGTGCAGGAAATGGTCGATAAGGAGGCCGGCGGCCATGACAAGCGATACGATCGACAATAGCAGGACGAGGCGCTCGAACCCCCCCTCTCGCCGCAGTTCGTCGAGCGTGAACAGAAAGAAAACGTAAACCGTGAAACTCAGGCCGAGCACCAGCAGGGACGACAGCGGAAACTGGGAAAACACGACACAGGGGACGGCTAGCAGCCACGCGATCAGCAACGATCCAGTCGGGAAGAGCGGCCCGCCCGCGGTGGAAGGGCCAAGCAGCTTTTCCCCTATCAGTCCTATCGTGAGCGTGAGCATGACGACATCGAAAACCGTAATTCCGAAACGTCCGGGCGGCACGACCTCGGCCGCGATCGGAAAGCAGACAATGAGCGCCAGAAAGGCAAAGCGCAGCGGCTCCGTTCGCGTAACCGCTACGACGCACCCGAGGACGCCTAGAGCGAAGACGGCAACGTAGTAGATGGCACGGTAGTCTGCCCGGCTGCCGACGGCGGCCGTAACCATTCCTGCCAGCACGGCGGTAACCAGCGCCAGAACCGGCAGCACCCAGGTCGTGCCGGGAATGTCGGCCTTGCGAAAACTCATCGTTCACAGTCTTCCGTGGCGGCATGTTCCCGATTGACACCGATGCCGCGCGATCGGACGGATCGCGCAGGTGCAAACAGGCGCGGCAGGGGCATCGCGTTCGGCAGGTTACGCGCCACGGCCACGGCAGGATCCGTCCTTCGTCATGGAAGACTTGTTTGGCCCGGCGGCCGATCTGCTTCCGCAAGCTATTCGGTCGCGCGCTCCGCCTCGGCGGCGCCCAGAGACGCGCGAGCGGCGGGCGGATCGGCCGGTGCGCCGTTGGCAGCCACCAGCCGTGCGATCCGCTTGAGCGTGCGCAAGTCGTCGAGGTTGATATTCTCGATCGCGATCCGGAAGGCGAACCGGCGCTCCAATTGCAGCAGGAGTTCCACGAACTGGAACGAGTCGAGAATGCCCGTCTCGAGAAGATCGGTGTCAGGGGACGGTACCTCGACGCGCAGGCTCTCGACGAAGACCGCGCCGAGCCGTTCGATGATGGAATTCGTGTCGTTCAATTCGTTTCTCCTTTCCGCTCGATGATGGAGTTCGTGTCGTTCAATTCGTTTCTCCTTCAGCCCGGCATCGGCGTCGGGCCCAGACCGCGTTCGGTCCCACGCACGGGCGGCGACGCCTCCACCGCGACCTGGGACGACAGGGATTCGGCGACGGCAAAGGCCTCCGTCAGCCGGGGCCGGTCGAGCTTGCCGCTCGCGTTCTTGGGCAGGGCGTCGTAGCGCATCCAGCGCACCGGCAGCATGTAGCCCGGCACGCACTCGGTCAGCCCTTTTCGAAGGATCTCGGGCGAGACGCCGTTGTCGGGCGCGGGGACGTAGGCGCAGCAGATCAGCCATCCCTCGAAACCCTCGGATCGTATGGCGACCACCGCGCCCTCCTGCAGTCCGGGCAGCGAGTTGAGCGCGATCTCGATCTCGCCCAGTTCGATCCGGTAGCCCCGGCTCTTGATCTGCATGTCGGCGCGCCCATGGAAATAGACCTGGCCGTCCGCGCTGCGGCGCGCGAGATCGCCGGTCCGGTAGATCCGATCCAGCGGACCGGCCCCGCCGGGGCGGACGAGGAACGCGTTGCGGGTCTTTTCGAGGTCGCGCCAGTAGCCCGGGCTCAGGCCCACGCCGCGAATGTAGAGGGCGCCGACCTCGCCCGTCGCCACCGGCCGCATCTCGTCGTCGAGGATCAGCAGCTCCTCGCCCTCGCATGCGACTCCGATGGGAATCGGCTCGCGCGCGTCCGCCGGGCATCGGGGAACCGTGTAATGGCTGCTGACGATGGTCGTCTCGGTGGGGCCGTACATGTTGGTGAATTGCACGTGCGGCAGGCGGCGCATCCAGTAGATCAGGGTGGGCGTCGGCAACACCTCCCCGGCGAACAGCACCCGGCGAAGGAACGGAAAGTCGTCCTGGCCGACGGCGTCGAAGTTCGCCATGAAGTTGAGCACGGAGGGCACCGAGAACCACTGCGTGAGCCGGGCGTCGCGGATGAACTCCGCCAGCTTGTGCGGCAGGAGATTGAGTTCCGCGGGCACCAGGTGCAGCTCGGCGCCCGCCCAGAGCGTGCCGAAGATGTCGAGCGTAGAGATGTCGAAGCGCAGCGGCGCGTGCTGCGAGTTCCTGTCCGCGGAGTTCATGTGGAAGTGCGCGAGCGCCCACCGGAGCAGGTGCGCGACGCTCGCGTGCGTGATCATCACCCCCTTGGGCAGGCCGGTGGATCCCGACGTGAAGAGGATGTGGGCCACGTCCGCCGCGGCGCCGGCCGAGGTCGGAGGCGTCGCCGGGAACGCGGCGAGGTCGCGCAGGGTGAACGTCGCGGCGGGCTCCTCGGGAGCGAACTTCTCGTCCAGCCAGCCGATCGCGGGACGCTCGCGAAGGGCGGCCGCCGCCAAGGTGTCGCGGAGGCCTTCGCCCACCGGACCGGCGGCGAGAATGCAGCGGCACTCGCTCAGCTCGAGCACGCGAGCCTGCCGCGCCGCGGGGCTCGCCGGGTCCATCGGCACGTAGATCGCATCGGCCTTCAGGGCACCCAGCATGGCGACGATCGCCATGGGCGCCTTGGGCATGAGCAGGCCGATACGGTCGCCCCGCCGGCAGCCGGTTTCCTTCAGGAGGTGGGCGAGCCGGTTGCTCGCCTCCTCCAGCTCGCCGTAGGTCATGCGCGCGCCCTTGAACGCGAGCGCGGTCGCCTCGGGCCGCGCTTGCGCGCGGGCGGTGACTCCGTGCTGCAACAGCGTGGGCGTCATGCGGGGCAGCGCGCGAGGGCGCGATCGAACACGGCGCGGGCGTGTTGCAGATCCTCCGGGCTGCCCGGCGCGTCCAGTATGAAGGTTCGATACCCGATGTCGAGGTAGCGCGCCACCTCGTCCGCCACCCGATCGTAGCTTCCCACGAGGTAGGGGCACATCGCCTTGTAGTTCTGGAACGGGACGATCCAGTAGGGGTTCTCGGCGCCCGGGCCGGCGTCACCGCGCTCGGAGAGCTGCCGGTGCCAGGACGAATCCGATACCTTCATCGCGAGCTGGTGAGTGAGCTGGCCCCTGCGGTCCTCCGGGAATCGGGCGCGGGCGGCCGACCAGGCATCGGCGTCCTCCCGGCGGGCGATGATACCGATGCGAATGCCGCTGTCCACGCCGTCAGGCGGCGAGGCGGCGGCATATTCGGCCGGCGGTTTCGGATACTCGATTGCGGTCGCGGCGAGCTCGCGCGCGGCCGTGATGCCCGCTTCGGAGGAACCGGAGACGAGCACACCAGGCTGCAGGTCCACGGGAAGCGCCGGCGTCAGCTTCAAGTTGGTCACCTTGAAGTAGCGCCCATCGAAGCTGACTGGATCCGCGCTTCGGGCAAGCCGCAGAATGATGTTGGTGTACTCCACCAGCCGTGTATAGCGATCGTCATGGGGAGTGAGGTCGTTGAGCGCGGCGAGGTCGTTCTTGAACCCGCCCGCCACCATGTTGAGGTACAGCCGGCGGCCGTAGAGATGCGCGAACGACGTGATCATCTTCGCCACGCTGTAGGGATGCATGTATACCGGCTGGATCGCCACCAGCGGGCACAGACGCTCGGTGGCCTCGATCACCCGTTGCGAGACCAGCCAGGGATCGAGTTGCGCGTTGTCGGTAAACACCAGCATGCCTTCGCACCCGGCGTCCTCGCTCCAGCGCGCGATTTCCTCCAGCTGGAGAAGGCACGCCCTGGGTTTCTCCAGGGCGGAAGGAGGGCAGGTGGAGAAGATCTTCAGAGCGTGGTCGGCGGCGGGCATGGGCATTCGAAATCCTCCTGCTCGAATCTACCCGTCCGAAGGAGAGGATCATGCTTGTCCGGAGAAGCCGATACGTGATCCGTTCGGCTCATGCACCGATGCGACCCGCGGAGTGGGGGAGCGGGCGCACATTCCGGCATTCGCGGGGGTCGCCGCGGGGACTCGGGCTCGCACCGCGCACGGATCGGTAGCTGAGCCGCTACAGGATACCTCGGTAGCTGAGCCGCTACAGGGTACGGCGATCCCACTACAAAATTATCGAGCTTCCTCGATAGTGCGCCGGGACTCGACTGATTAATATGAATTTCACGCGCCGGCACCCGGGGTTTCGAGCCGGCGCGAGGGGACGGAAGCATTCCGCGGGATCAGACAGACGAAACAGGAAGATGAATGCTCGGAGCGCAATGCGGCGCCCGCATCCCCTGTTCGGCGACACGGGCTCATAGAGGTTGAAAAAATGACGGACCTTCGATTTGCTCCGGATGTACTGGACCGCAGGGAGTTCCTGAGCGCCCTGCGAGCGTTCAAGAAAGGGGATTTTTCGGTGCGCCTGCCGATGGACATGATCGGCATCGACGGAGAAATCGCGCAGACCTTCAACGACGTCGTCGAGGCGAACGACCGCATGGCCTGCGAGTTCGCCCGGATACGCGACGAGGTCGGCAAAGAGGGGCAGATCAACCAGCGCGTAAAGCTGCCCGCCGCGACGGGGTCGTGGGCCGACTGCGTCGACTCGGTGAATACGCTCATTGGAGACCTCATCCGGCCGACTTCGGAAGTCGCGCGGGTCATCGAATCGGTCGCGAGGGGGGATCTGTCGCAGCGCATGCTGCTGGATATCGACGGCAGGCCGTTGCGCGGCGAATTCCTGCGGATCGGAAAAGTCGTCAACACCATGGTCGACCAGCTCGGTGAATTCGCCTCCGAAGTGACGCGGGTGTCGCGCGAGGTGGGCACCGACGGCAAGCTCGGGGGCCAGGCGCAGGTGCTGGGGGCGGGCGGGACCTGGAAGGACCTGACCGACAACGTGAACCTGATGGCGGCGAACCTCACCGGGCAGGTGCGCGGTATCGCGCAGGTCGTGACTGCGGTGGCCAAGGGCGAGCTGAAGCGCAAGGTGGTGTTCGAGGCGAAGGGCGAGATCGCGGCCCTGGCCGACACCATCAACGGCATGATCGACACGCTCGCGACCTTCGGCGACCAGGTGACCAACGTCGCGCGCGAGGTGGGCATCGAGGGGAAACTGGGAGGCCAGGCGCGCGTGCCGGGCGCCGCGGGCTTGTGGCGCGACCTGACCGACAACGTGAATCAGCTGGCGGCGAATCTCACCGCGCAGGTGCGGGCGATCGCCGAGGTCGCGACGGCGGTCACCAAGGGCGATCTCACGCGCTCGATCATGGTGGAAGCCATGGGCGAAGTGGCGGTCCTGAAGGACAACATCAACGAGATGATCCGCAACCTCAAGGACACGACCCTCAAGAACGACGAGCAGGACTGGCTGAAGACGAATCTCGCGAAATTCACCCGCATGCTGCAGGGCCACAGCGACCTGGTGGCGGTCTCCAGGCTGGTGCTCTCGGAGCTCGCTCCGCTGGTCAACGCCCAGCAGGCGGTGTTTTATACGCAATCGAAGCGCGGAGGCGAACCCGTTCTCGAGCTGCTCGCGAGCTACGCTTCCAAACCGAACAAGCACCTGCCGAAGAGTCTGCGGATCGGCGAGGGGCTGGTGGGCCAGTGCGCCTACGAGAAGAAACGCATCCTCCTCGACAGCGCTCCCGAGGACTACATCCGCGTCGGCTCGGCTCTGGGCTCCGTCGCGCCCCTGAACGTCATCATCCTGCCGGTGCTGTTCGAAGGGGAGGTCAAGGCGGTCGTCGAGCTCGCCTCCTTCAGGAAATTCAGCGAAACCCATCTGTCGTTCCTCGAGCAATTGACCGAGAGCATCGGCGTCGTGTTCAACACCATAGAAGCGAACATGCGCACCGAGGCCCTGCTCGAGCAGTCGCAGTCGCTGACCAAGGAGTTGCAAAGCCAGCAGGGGGAGCTCAAGAAGACCAACGACCGCCTGGAGCAGCAGGCGGAGAATCTGCAGAACTCGGAACGACTGCTCAAGAATCAGCAGGAAGAGTTGCAGCACACGAACGACCAGCTCCAGGAGAAGGCGACGCAGCTCTCCGAGCAGATGAAACAGGTGGAATACAAGAATCGGGAGGTCGAACAGGCGAAGGCCGCGCTCGAGGAGAAAGCCGAGCAGCTCGCCCTGTCCTCGCGCTACAAGTCCGAGTTTCTGGCCAACATGTCGCACGAGCTGCGTACCCCGCTGAACAGCCTGCTGATCCTGGCGAAACTGCTCGCCGACAACGCCGGCAACAACCTCTCGCCCAAGCAGATCGATTTCGCGCAGACCATTTACGAGGCGGGAACGGATCTGCTGTCCCTCATCAACGACATTCTCGATCTCGCCAAGATCGAATCGGGCACCGTCACGCTCGATATCGCTCCGGGGCACTTCTCGGCGTTGCGGGACTATGTCGAGCGGACCTTCCGCCAGGTCGCTCAGGACAAGAACCTGGAGTTCGTGGTCGAAACCGCCCCCGAATTGGCCTCGGCGATTCAGACCGACGAGAAGCGGCTCCAGCAGATCCTGAAGAATCTTCTCTCGAATGCCTTCAAGTTCACCGAGAGGGGCCGGGTTGCACTGCGAATCTCGTCGGTGAAAAGCGGTTGGACCCGGGGACATGCCCAGCTCGACTCCGCGCCTCAAGTGGTCGCGTTCGCGGTGTCCGACACCGGAATCGGGATTCCGGAGAGCAAGCAAAAGGTCATATTCGAGGCGTTCCAGCAGGCCGACGGGACCACCAGCCGGCGTTACGGCGGTACCGGGCTGGGACTTTCCATCAGCCGCGAGCTGACGCGCCTGTTGGGGGGCGAGATGCGGGTCGAGAGCGGCGCCGGCAAGGGCAGCACGTTTACCCTGTACCTGCCCCTGACCCACGAGTTGTCCGGGGTCGAGTCGAACTCGCCCTCGACGCAGCCGCTCGTGGGGCCGCGGCGATCGCTGGCGGGTCTTGCGCCCAGGGCGGGGCTTGCGGCGCGCGAGCAGCTCAAACCGGGTGACGACCGTGACGATATCCAGCCCGGAGACCGCGTGGTCCTGATCGTGGAGGACGACCTCCGATTCGCCGTTACGCTCCTCGACGTTGCGCGCGAAAACGGGTTCAAGGGCGTGATCGCCCAGGACGGGAATTCGGCGCTCGCACTGGTCAAGGAGCGCCTGCCCGACGCCGTGACGCTCGATTTGAAGCTCCCGGACATGGACGGATGGGCGGTCCTCGACATGCTCAAGCACGATCCGCAAACGCGGCACATTCCGGTCAACGTCATCTCCGTCGAAGACCGGACCCACAAGTGCCTTTGCATGGGGGCGCTGCGGGCCGTGCGCAAACCCGCGACCAAGGGAGCGCTCCAGGAGGCTCTGGCCAAGACGCGCAAACTGATCGAGCACGAGATCAGGGCGCTGCTCGTCGTGGATGGAAACGACGCCGAGCGGGCGAGCATCGGGGAAGCCTTGAGCGCCGAGGGCGTTCAGATCACTTCGCTGCAAACCGGCAAGGAGGCGCTGGAGGCGCTGCGGAAAGACCGGTTCGACTGCATCGTGCTGGGCCGCAAGCTCGGCGAGATGACGGCGACCGAGTTCATCAGGAAGGTCGTCGAATCCGACTCGGAGTCCGAGATGCCGTTCGTGCTCTACGACGCCGACGGGCCGAACCGGGGCGAGCGGGACAGTTTGAAAAAGCTCGCGGAGATCGCCGTCCTCAAGAGCGCGCGCACCCTCGGCGGCGTTCTGGAGGAAACCACCCTGTTCCTGCACCAGACGGTCGGCGGCTTGTCCGCCAGCAAGCGCGACGTGCTCTCGGGCATCCACAAAGCCACGCCGGAACTCGCCGGCAAGAAGGTGTTGATCGTGGACGACGATATCCGCAACATATTCGCGCTGACGGGCGCTCTGGAGCAGCACGGAATGACCGTCCTCAACGCGGAGAACGGGAAGGACGGGATCGAGACGCTGAAGGACAATCCGGATATCGACGTCGTGCTCATGGACATCATGATGCCCGAGCTCGACGGCTACGACACGACCCGGATCGTTCGCGGCCTCGAGGAATTCCGGGACCTTCCGATCATCGCGGTGACCGCCAAGGCGATGAAGGGGGATCGCGAAAAATGCATCGACGCGGGTGCCTCGGACTACATCTCCAAGCCCGTCAATATCGAGCAGCTCCTGTCGCTCTTGCGGGTGCGGCTGGACAAGTGAGCGAGCGATGCCGATCTCGAAGGCGAACATCCTCGTAGTCGACGACGAGCCGCGCAATCTGGTCGCGATGCGGGAGCTCCTGGGCGGGCCGGACCGGAACGTGGTGCTCGCGAATTCCGGAAAGGAGGCGCTGAGACACGTCCTGAAGTCGGAGTTCGCGCTCATCCTGCTCGACATTCGCATGCCGGAAATGGACGGCTTCGAAACGGCCTCGCTGATCCGCAAACTCGAGCGCACGCGCCATACCCGCATCATCTTCCTCACCGCGGCGTACGAGGACCTGCAGTCGATGTCCCGGGGATACGAGGTGGGAGCCGTCGACTACATCGTCAAGCCCGTCGATCCCGATATCCTGAAATCGAAGATCGCGGTGTTCGTGGGTCGCCGCGACGCGAGGGCGGAGCTCGTTGCGCCGCCCTCCCGGGGCGCGGGCGAGGAGCGCGGCGCGAACGACCCGACCGGGGACCTCGAGGCCAGGGTACGCGATCGCACCGCGAGCCTGATTGCCGCGAACGAACTCCTGCGCAAGGAAAACGAGATGCGCAGACGCGCCGAGGAGGATCTGCTGAAGGCGAAGCAGGCGGCCGAGGCGGCGAGCCTTGCGAAGTCGGAGTTTCTGGCGAACGTGAGCCACGAAATCCGCACGCCCATGAACGCCGTCATAGGGATGACCGATCTCGCGCTGCAGACGAATCTGACCCCCGAGCAGCGCGAATACCTCGAGCTCGTGAGGGCCTCGGGCGAGTCTCTTCTTGCCGTGATCAACGATGTTCTGGATTTTTCGAAGATCGAGGCGGGGCGGCTCGAGGTGGAGACCGCTCCGTTCTCGCTGAGAGAGAGCATTGCGGACGCGGTGAAAACGCTTGCCCTGGAGGCGCACAGGAAGGGGCTCGACCTCGGGAGCGAAATCGCCCCGGGAACCCCGGACGCCGTACTCGGGGATCCGGTCCGCCTGCGTCAGGTCCTGTTCAACCTCCTGGGCAACGCCGTCAAGTTCACCGAGCGCGGCAAGGTTGCGGTTCGGGTCGCGCCGCAGCCGGGCGACGACGGCGAGTCGATCTGCCATTTCACGGTGAGCGACACCGGGGTCGGGATTGCGAAGGAACAACAGGCCGCGATCTTCGAGCCGTTTCTGCAGGCCGACACCTCGACGACCCGAGTGTACGGCGGTACCGGACTGGGATTGACCATATCCTCGCGCCTGGTCCAGATGATGGGCGGCCGCATCTGGGTCGAAAGCGAGCCGGGTCGGGGAAGCGAGTTCCACTTCACCGCGCGCCTCGGTTTGCAATCGGCGCCGTTCGAGCGGGGCGCGAACCGTTCGGCCGATGGGGGCGTGGCCCGCCCGACGCCCGTCGTCCCGGGTGCGAAGACGGGGAAGATCCGGCGCGAACTGGACATCCTCCTGGTCGAAGACAATGCCCTCAACCGCAGGCTCGCCCAGCATGTTCTCGAAAAGCGGGGTCACCGGGTGGTCGCGGCGGACAACGGCGCCCTGGCGCTGGAACTGCTCGAGCGAACCCGATTCGACCTCGTCCTCATGGACGTGCAGATGCCCCGGATGGACGGGATCGAAACCACGATCGCCATTCGCCGCCGGGAGAAGCGCAGCGGCGCACATCTGCCCGTCATCGCCCTCACCGCGCACGCTCTGGGAGGCGATCGCGAACGCTGCATGGAGGCGGGCATGGACGCTTATCTGGTCAAACCGATCAGGCCGGCGGCCCTGCTCGAAGCCATCGAAAGCCTGCGTCCTGTCCAGGCGGGTCGCCCGAGGAAAAAAAGGCCGGCGCGCGCCGTGCTCGACCGTGCGGCGCTGCTCGAGCGAATCGACGGTGACCCGCGCCTGCTCCGCGAGATCGCGGGGATGTTCTCGGAGAATTGCGGCAGGCTCATGGCGAGCGTGCGCGAGGCGATCGCGGGCGGGAATGCCGCCCGCTTTGCCGAGGAGGCGCACACCTTGCGCGGGATGTTCCGCAATGTTTCCGCCGCCGGAGCCGAAGCGCTGGCGGGAGAGCTGGAGCGGCTCGATCCGCGGGATGCGCGGGAAGCGGCGGTGGCGACCCACGCGTTGCTCGAACGGGAAATTCGGGCGCTCGAGGCCGAGCTCGGAAGACTGGCCGGCGAGGGGTTCGCTTCGCCGGAGGCGACAGAACACGGGGTTTCACCGAAAAAAAAACCCCAGCTCGCGCCGGGGTCGCCTGGTGGCTCGCACCGGGAGGGGGATGCGGACACGCAGGACTTGGGAACATCATAGGAACGGGGCTTTCCCGCCGCAAGAGTACGAATCGCGATTCTGTTGTCGCGATCCGGTGACATCGAGTAACCGTGTAGCCATGAGCGCATGTGCCGCGACGCCTTGCCGAAGCGCGATCCGATTGGACACGCGAGAAGCCCCATGGGTTGGTATCGAGGGTTTTCAGTACAAGAGTATCGAGGGTTTTCAGTACAAGAGAATGCGGGGCGATCCGGACAGGTCGATCCCTACGGCCGGCGCTCTTTTTCCCGACATTCCGGGAGCGACGCGCGCGAGCGGCAGAGAATTGATCCGTACAGTCCATTTGTGATCGTTACGAACCTTAATTTCCCCTTGCTACCAATGGGCCTGTCCGGCCCGGTCGAAGGCGGGCATCGATCCTGCGAGAGCGCCGGGAACGAACGGAGGAACGGCAGCGTTTGAACCGATGTTGTACAAGATCAGCGTAGAACCGGATTATCTGAGAGCGGAACTCTTCAACCGGGAGACGATGGAGGAGATGCGCGAGTTCCTGCGCATCGTTGCGAGCTCGGCATTGAAGCACAACCGATCGCGGGTGCTCATATCCGTGCGTTCCTCCAATCCGATCTTCACGGTCGAAAGGTCGGGCTTTCTCCAGTACTTCAAGAAGCTTGTTGCGGATCCCTCGCACAAGATCGCCCTTCTCGGCGATTCCGAAGAGCTGGGGATTTCCCATCAGTACGTCGAACTCATCGGCCGCCAGCATGGAGCCATCGTGCAGAGCTTTCGAGACGAAACAGCGGCACTCTCGTGGTTCAGGCCTTGAGGCGGTCCTGCGGGGGCCGTTGGAGACCGGGCCGGCGGTCCCGCCGATCCGCCCGTGGCGGGACCCACGGGATGGGAATGGCGCGCGGGGCACGAATGTCGTAACGCCGCCCCTCCATTCGGCCCGTCCCCGAATTCATCGCGTTTTCTCGCGTCGAGGCTAGGATAAGGTGATCATGGCCACCGTCCTTGTGTTTGAAGGAGAAAGAGAAGGGCTCAAGGCGTGGCTTGACCGGAGAAGGCCATGGCCGCGATTCTTGTCGTCGAAGACAGACCGATCAATCGC
>JBATEB010000066.1:0-7510 GCA_049663805.1 Burkholderiales bacterium
GATACTCGTCTCTACCGTCAACGGGACACTCGGTTTTCACGAACTATTCGTGCGACTGGCCGAGCCGAAATCGTTTTTGGAGTAAATGAACCGATCAGGTCTTCAAGGGCAATGCGAAGCAGATCCAGGCGTTTTCTATGACGCTCCATGCGATTCTTCTCCTCCTCGTTCAGGCTCCGTGACGATGCGAATCTAACGACGGCATCGGCGGTCGGCCGCACAAACTGCTCAAGACATTGCCGCAATCGCAATGACTCGGGTATCGTCGCCAACGCATCAACCTGCCGCATGCGCTGCGTCAGAAAGTGGTTTCCTGGATTCTCCAGCATGTCAATTACGCCTCTCGGGCAACAAGTTGGATCCGAACAACCGAAGTGTCCCTTTAAGCGATCTGACCCGTCGAAGATTCTTCGGCTTCTTCCAACGTCGAAGTAGAGATCGAGTGCGGGAAAGTAAACCCTGTGCGCCGGCATGAATCCATTGCCGGACTTCGGGCGCCGCCAGTTAGTCGCGTCGAACCGCTCTTTCAGAGTGACACCGTGACTCACACCGCCGATCGCAGAAGTTGCAAGCAGCGACAGCCCCACGAGTCCGCCGATTTGATCTCCGATGACAGGTACCCCGAAACGGTGAAAATCAGAGGAAGCTTCGACGAAATTTCGCACAGCCGTGCCGGTACTGTCGGAGCCGAACGGATCAACACGTATCCACACGGAGTTGATCGGCAGATCGTCGAGACCTTCCAACAGTTGGAGACGCTCGTCCTCGTGCCTGAAGACTGCGTACGACGTTGTGAAAGGATAGATGACGCCAATGTCACGGCGCTGCGCAGAATCCAAGGCATGCCGTAGTTGTTGCGTTGCTTCGATATCGATTTGATGCCATGGGTCGCTGCCGCGAATCAGGTAGTGCGTAGGAGCCATCACCTGTGAGAAACCATGCTCGATGGCAAACGATGCGATCTGTGCCGCCTTTTCCTTCAGAGCCTGTCCTTGAAAATCGCTCCTCCGATGAGGCTTGTCGCTGCACCAAGGCAAACCCGCGAAGCTGCTCGAATGGCCGCCAGGCGTAGCAGACGGCTGCGTACACGGATCGAGGATGCACTCAAGCTTCGCTTTCTCGGCAGAGTCGATAAGTTCGCGATGACGCTCCACGCGATGTGCCTCGAAGACGATTCCTAGGAATTTGCGCTTCCCGGCAGCGATCGCGGCAGCAAGATCGCGGTGATCGTTGTAGCCGGCGCGAAAGTAAAGGCCCAATTCGTCCGGGACCGGGCGAAGAGGCCGCAGTGAGGGAATTTCAGCCACGGAGTTTCTCCTAATAAAAACCCGGCATTGACTTTATCATTGACATTTTAAATGCGCAAGAGGAAGGCATTTTACATGATCCTCATGCACCAAGGCCACCGGCCCCGGTAGAGCACAAACCCACAGAACGCCCCCAAGGAATGGCTAAGGCGTTGTCCTGCTTAGGAATTCAACCTGTGACGCTAGCTCATCCTGCCTCAGCGCTCCGCTTCGCCCCAAGCAACGCGCCGACGGTGCCAGCCTTCCACTCCCGCCCCTTTCTCATTCCCAACAAATTGGGTTTCGTCGGCACGGGATCGCTCTCCGCTTCCACCCGCGCACGTCGCCCGCGCGACACGCAAACCTAATTCTCCGCCACAAACCTCCTCATCTCCTCCCACGCGAGCCGGCTCTCGTCGAGCCACGGCAGGGTGAGCGGCCAGTCGTGCTGCATTCCCTCGCCGACGTGGACGCGGACGTCGGTTCCGACTGACGCCGCGGCGTCGCGCACGCGCAGGGCATCGTCGAGCAGGAGCTCGTTCTCGCCGACGAAGATCAACAGCGGGGGCAGTCCCGAGAGCATGGCGAATACCGGCGACAGGTAAGGCGAGCGGGCGTCCGCGCGGCCGACGTAGTACCTCGCCCACGTCTCCAGGTGCCTCCGTGTGAACCACAGGTCCTTGCCGCGGTTGCCGTCCACCGACGCGCCGGTCACCGTCAGATCCGTCCACGGCGAGAGCAGGAACGCGCCGCTCGGCATGGCGAGGCCAAGGTCCCGCAGCCTCACGAGGAGGCTGAGCCCCAGCCCTCCTCCCGCCGAATCGCCGGCGACGAAGAGCGGCGCGTCCGGACGCTGCGCCTTCACGAACTTCCACGCGGCGAGCGCGTCGTCGAGCGCCCCTGGGTACGGGTGCTCAGGCGCGAGACGATAGTCCGGAACGAAGACTTCCGCGCGGCAGCGATAGCTCAGCCGCATCGCCCGGTTCCGGTAGGAGGCGGGCGAGCCCATGAAGAACGCTCCGCCGTGGAGGTAGAGAATGACCCGGGCCGGCGACTCGACCGCGCGGACCGACTCGATCGCGAGCCCGTCGACCGCGTGGTCGCCGAAGACGAGCTGCGGGAACTTGCGCTGCATCCGCTCCCGCGGAACCCGGCTCAGGCGCTCGAAGCGGCGGCGCATCGCGAGAGGCGGAGTCTTCGCCCCGAACAGCGCGCTGGTGACGAGCCCGTAGCCGCGCAGCGACAGCCAGCGCTTCCAGCGGCTCACGGTTCGCGGGGGACGATCGACGTCAGGGTGCCTTCGGCCGGAGGTTCACCCTCCAGCACGACATTGCGCTCCACGACTTTGCCGGAAGCGATTTTCATGGGCGAAATCCTACGCCTTGGTCCCGCGATCTGCCAGCACTCCGTTCGCCCTTATCGCCCTCCACACATGTCGGTGCGTGGAAATTCGCGAGCTGAAGGCTTTTTTCCGTATGATGACCGCCCATGAAGCTCGCCAGCTTCGACGCCATCGTCACCGCGCTCGACCGCGCCGGGGTGCGCTATCTGGTCGCGGGCGGTCTCGCCGTGAACGCGCACGGGTACTTGCGCTTCACGAAGGACGTCGATCTTGTCGTGCAGCTCCTCCCCGACAACGCCAAGGCCGCGTTCGCGACGCTGGCGGCGCTCGGCTACCGGCCGGTCGTTCCGGTCACGGCAGAACGGTTCACCGACGCGAAGGTGCGCAGCGCCTGGATCACCGAGAAGCACATGGAGGTTCTCCAATTCTGGAGCGAGTCGCACCGCGAGACGCCCATCGACCTGTTCGTGCGCGAGCCGTTTCCGTTCGACGCGGAATACGCGCGCGCCCTGGTCAAGCCGCTCGGCGCTGTTCCGGTCCGCTTCGTCTCCATCCCGACCCTCATCGAAATGAGAACCGCGGCCGGTCGCGCGCAGGATATGATAGACGTCGAGCACCTGAAGATCAGGCTGGAAGACCATGGCGGGAAATGAGCTGCACGACGCGGGTGTCGACTGGAGCCTGACCACGTGGGAGGGCGCACGCCGCGAGCAATTGCGGCGCTGGGCGGAGCTGCCCCTCGAGCGGATCGTGGCGGCGTTGGAGGAGATGGAGGAGCTGGCAAACCGTCTGAACCCCGGGCGCGACGCGCCGTCGCGGAAGGACTAGCCGCCCCGCGCCTCCGGTATCACGCAGAAAGTTACCGCGCCAGCACTTCCCGAAGGTCGATCGCACTGGCTTGTGCCAAACTAGCCGTCACGTGCGGCGTACAGGCGAAGGACAGGGGGACTGGTGGACATCGGTTTTGTGGGGCTCGGTGCGATGGGGCAGGTCATCGTCCCCCGCTTGCTCGCGGCGGGACACAGGGTGACGGGCTGGAACCGGTCGCGCGAGCGCGCGGCGCCGCTGGTCGAGCGCGGCGTGCGTCTGGCCGAGAGCCCGGCGGCGGCGGCCGCGGCGTCCGAGGTCACGTTCTCGATCGTAACCGACGGCGCCGCCGTCAAGGCAGTCGCGCTCGGGGCGAACGGCGTTCTCGCCGGCATCCGGACGGGCGGCATCTATGTCGACATGGGAACGATCTCGCCGGAGGTCACGCGCGAGGTCGCGGCCGCGTTCGCCGCGCGCGGTTTCAGCATGCTCGACGCCCCGCTGTCGGGCAGCCCGGTAACGGTGCAGCAGGGCAACGCGTCGCTCATGATCGGCGGCGACAGGGCGGCCTTCGAGCGCATCGAGCCGGTGCTGCGCGCGATCGGACCGAAGGTCACCTACATCGGCGCGAGCGGCCTGGCGGTCACCATGAAGCTCGCGGTGAATCTCCTGCTGATGGTCGAGGTGATCGCATTCGGCGAGGCGGTTGCGCTCGCCGAAAAAGGCGGCGTCGCTCGCGAGACGGCGCTCGACGCGGTGCTCAAGAGCGTCGCGGCCGCGCCGGTGCTCGGCTACCGCGGGCCGTTCATCCTCGAAGGCGGGATGCCGGCCGTGCCGCTCGCCGACGTGACGCTCCAGCAGAAGGACATGCTGCTCGTGCTCGAGATGGCGCGCAAGCTCGGCAGCCCCGCGCCTCTCGCGGCCGCGGCGAACGAGATGATGAACGCCTGCCGGGGGCTTGGCATCGACCGCAACGATTTCGTCGTCGCGCACGAAGTTTACCGCCGCCTGGGCGGGCAGTCCCGCTGACGAGCACCTGTTCTTTCAAGGAGGAGCGACACGTGGCTACACCGGATTCAGGCTCCCGGCCCGCGGCCGGACCGAAGCTGCCGCCGTACGGCGCGCCGATCACGATTGCGCAGGCGAAGAAAATCGCCGATGCGGCACTGGCGCCCGCAAGGGCGAACGGCTGGACCGTCGTCATCGCGATCGCGGACACCGGCGGGCACCTCGTCTACCTGGAGAAGATGGACGAGACCCAGGTCGGCAGCGTCGCGATCGCCGAGGCCAAGGCGCGCTCGGCCGCGCTGTTCAAGCGCCCGACCAAGACCTTCCAGGAGCGCCTTGCCCGCGGCGGCGACGGCCTGCTGGTGCTGGGCCTCGCCGGCGTCGTTCCGGTCGAAGGCGGACTGCCGATCATCCTCGAGGGCAAGCTGATCGGCGCGCTCGGCGTATCGGGCGGGTCGAGCGCGGAGGACGAAGCCTGCGCCGCGGCCGGCGCCGCCGCCCTGTCGGTCTAAGGCGGAGCCTCGCCGGCCCCTGGTTGATTCTTTGCGCGGTGCCGCAAATGCGCCTCGCGCACTGCCGCCCGGATCCGCGCGGCGTCCCAATCCTTGGCAAGGTATTTGTGGACGCTCGCTTCGTTCACCGCATCGGTCACCGTAGCCATGTCACCGACGCCGCTCACGACGATTCGCACCGCGTCCGGGTAGAGCGTTCGTACCGCGGCGAGGAATTCCACACCGGTCATGCCGGGCATCTTGTAATCGCTGATCACGATCTGGAACGCGATTTGCGCCAGGGCCTCGAAGCCCGCTGCAGCGCTGTTTGCGGTGACGATCCGATATCCATCCGGCGCCAACGCACGCTTCAGAATTTCGATGTCTTCCTGGCTGTCATCCACGAGCAGGACGGCGGGAGCGTCCAAGATGGCGCCGATCGCCGGGAATTTCAGGCGGTTCTCGACCAACGCCCGGGTGCATTCCGCTACCGGCATGGGCCGCGCGAAATAATAGCCCTGGATCTCGTCGCAACCGCGCATTCGTAGGAAGTTCAGCTGTGCCTCGGTCTCGACGCCTTCGGCCACGACCTCTAGCTTCATGCTGTGCGCGAGGCTGATCATGGCGAGGACGATCGCGGCATCGTCCGGGTCGGTGGCGACATTGCGAATGAAGGCGCGATCGATCTTGAGCACGTCGAGCGGAAAGCGCCTCAGGTAGGCGAGGCTCGAATAGCCGGTTCCGAAGTCGTCCATCGCCAGCCTCACGCCGCCGGCCTTTATCTTGTTCAGCGTCCGCGTGGCTTCTTCCGCGTTATTCATCAGCATCGATTCCGTCAGCTCGATCTCGAGCAGACCGGGGTCGATCCCGCTCTCGGCGACGATTGCCGCGATGACAAGACTGAGATTCTTGTCCTGGAACTGCCGCGCAGACAGGTTGACCGCAACGGGACGCGGCGGCATGCCCTGCGCTTGCCAGTGCCCGATTTGCGCGCAGGCCGTTCGCAGCACCCATTCGCCCACCGCAACGATGAGGCCGGTGTCCTCGAGAATCGAAATGAACTCGAGCGGCGGCACCATTCCACGCTCCGGATGCTGCCAGCGGAGCAGCGCCTCGAATCCACTGATTTCTCCGCTCGCCAGGTTCGCCTTGGGCTGGTAATGCAGGAGGAATTCGCCGCGCTCCAGCGCGACCCGCAGCTGCGTGTCCATCTGCAATCGTCTTGCGGCGCGCTCGTTCATCTGCGGCAGGTAGAACTGGTAGGCGTTGCGGCCCTGCTCCTTCGCCCGGAACATCGCCGTGTCGGCATTCCTCAGCAGGATCGCCGGATCCTCGCCGTCGACCGGGCACAAGGCGATCCCCATGCTTGCGGTCATGTAGGTTTGGTGGCCGTCCAGATCGAACGGCTTTGCCAGGGCGGAAACCACTTTCCGGGCCACAAGATTGGCGTCATCGGCCTTGGCCAGATGCGACATGGCGATTGCGAATTCGTCCCCGCTCAGGCGCCCCACCGTATCGACACTGCGCACGCACTCCTGCAGCCGCTGCGCGACCCCCTTCAGCAGCTTGTCGCCGATGCCGTGACCGTAGGTGTCGTTCACGGCCTTGAAGCGGTCCAGGTCGATAAAAATGCAACCTGCCTCCCGGCCGCTGCGCTTTGCCAGGGCCAGCGTCTGTCCGAGACGGTCGCTGAACAGACTCCGGTTCGGCAAGCCGGTCAGTTCGTCGTAGTTCGCCATGTAATGCAGCCGCTCTTCGGCGCGCTTGCGCTCGCGGATGTCCCTGATCAACAGCACGCTGCCGATAGGCCGGCCGTTCTCCAGCAACACCGAGCGGGAAACCTCGACCGGGATCGTCTCTCCGCCGTGAACGGCGATGGTGGCCTCGACCGGGTGCCCACCGTTCGGATCGCGGTTCACTGCGACAAGCAGGTCGCCAAGCTGCGCATTCCCCACGGCCGGACCCTCGCCGCCCAGCAGGGCGCGCGCCGCGGCGTTGGCGCGCTCGATCCTGCCTGCGCTGTCGAGAACGAGCACCGCATCGGCGATGGACTCGATGACCGCCTCGACGTAATCGCGCGACACCATGGTCTGCGCCAGCATCGCCGCCATCTCGTTGAAGCTGCGCCCGAGCTCCCCGATCTCGTCGGTCGACCCGGCCTGGGCGCGCGCTTCGAGCTCGCCCCGTCCGAACGAGCGCGCGGTGACCGCGAGCGCGACGATCGGTCGCGAGATCCTGCGGGCGATGGCGAGACCGATGAACAGGGCTCCGATGAAAGCCAGAACGCTGGTGCCGATTACCGCCAGAGCGCTGCGCTTCACCGTCTCCTCGACGCCGGCCTGATACTCCCTGAATTCCCCTGCTTCCTGCGTCATCGCCTCTGCGGTCTGCTCGAGGAGCCGCTCCAGGGCGCGGTCCAGCGCCGCCGCGCCGTCCCCGGAGACGCGCCCCGCCGGGCCTTCAGCCGCCGCAAGCATGGCAGCGGACTCGAATCGGGCGATGCTCGCCGAGATGGCGTCGGCGGCCTGGATTTCGGAAGGGAAATGGGCCTGCACGAATTGCTCATACTCGTGACC
>JBATEB010000067.1:0-3569 GCA_049663805.1 Burkholderiales bacterium
CTCGCAGAGCGTCTCGCGGGACGCCTCGCCGGGCCAGGCTTCGGCGAGCGAGCGTAGCAGCGCAAAGAGGACCGGGCGCCGCGCGAGGCGCACTACACGCCGCTCCCAGCGCGCGGCCCGCCGGCGCGCATCCACGATCAGGTGGGGCGAAGCGAGCAGCGTCTCGACTTCCGCCAGCACGAGAGGCCGTTCCTCGCCTCCCGCGATGAGCCGTGCCGCCGGCAGCGCGAGCGTCTGCTCGGCCCGCTCGACTTCAGCGCGGAGCGCTTCTAGCCCTGAGCGATCGGCCGCGGCCCGGGCGCGGGAAAGCGCAGCCCGGGCGGGTGTGGCGCGGCTGCGGCGCAGCGCGATCTCGAACGCGACGAGCTCGCCCCGCGCCATCAGCATGGTCGGAGCCGCGCGCAGGTCGAGCCTGTCGAGCGCGTTGCCCGCTTCGGTCACCCGGCCGAGGAGAAGAAGCCGGCGGATCTGAAGGAGCGCGGCATGCAGCCCGTTGTCGTGATCGCCCAGGGCGCCGAACGTGCGGCGGGCCTCGTCGAGCGCGTGCGAAGGCCAGCGAAGGTCGCGCGAGGCGAGGGCTACCTCGGCTTCGGCCGTGACGCATCGCGCGCGCTCCACGCGCTCTTCCGGGCCGAACGAGCGCGCCGCGCGCCGCAGGAGTATGCGCGCTTTCGCCAGCTCGCCGAGCTGGGCCATGGCGATCCCGCGCAAGGCGAGCGCGGGCGCGTCGTTCCGGAGAGCGATTCGGTTGAGCGCTCCCAGGGGATCGCCTGCCTGGAGCGCTCTCGCTGCCGCCGTGATGAGCGAATCCATGCCCGCATGCTACGCCGCCGAATCGCGTCACAGTTGTTACTCACGCACCACCGCCGCCGAAAGCTAAGCTGCCGCCGTTCGATCAACTCAACCCACCCGCAAGGAGAACGGCAATGGATATTCTGCATCGAGTCGGAATCAAGTCATCCTCGAACGAGGTCTACAAGGCGTTGACCGCCCGTGAAGGTCTCGCCGCCTGGTGGACGAGCGCCACGCAGGGGGAAAGCAAAGTCGGCGGAGCGCTCAAGTTCCGCTTCAGCGCCGACGGCAAGGAGATCGGCGGCTTCGACATGAAGGTCCTGGAGCTTCAGCCCGCCCGGCGCGTGCTATGGGAAGTGGTCGGCGGGCCCGAGGAATGGATCGGCACCAAGATAAGCTGGGAGCTCAAGCAGGAAGGCGGATACTCCATCGTCCTCTTCAAGCACCAGGATTGGAGGGATCCCGGGGAATTCATGCACCACTGCAGCACCAAGTGGGCGGTTTATCTGATGAGCTTGAAGTCGCTCGTGGAAACCGGGCACGGCGCCCCCAGCCCCGACGACGTCCGCATCGGCGACTGGCACTAGGTCGGCGCTCAGGGTCGCGGCTTTCAGCCGGGAATTTCGGGATCGACCAGGTTCGCGAGCTGCATGAGCGACTCCTGCCAGCCGAGATAGCAGGCTTCTGGGGGAATGACGTCGGGCACGCCTTCCTGCACGACGGTCAATTCGGTTCCGCACGATATTTTCTTGAGGGTTACGGTGACCTGCATTTCCCCCGGCAGGTTCGGGTCGTCGAACTTGTCCGTGTAGCGGATGAGCTCGCTCGGCTTCAGCTCGAGATACTTCCCGCCGAAGGAGTGGCTCTTCCCCGTCGTGAAGTTGGTGAATGACGCCTTGTGCGTGCCGCCGACCTTGGCATCGACGTGATGGACCGTGCACGTGAAGCCGTATGGCGGCAGCCACTTGCACATTGCGGCAGGGTCGAGGAACGCCTTATAGACCCGCTGGGGCGGTGCTTTGAGAACGCGGTGAAGACGGATGGTGCTGGGCATAAGTCTATCCCTTGTCGCGGGGTTTCTCGTCCGTGCGCCGGTACGTCGCAGGCGCCTGACGCACAAGCGACGTGAAAACGCACAGCTCCTCCAGCCACCGCAGCCGGTCGATCTCAGGCACCTTGAGATAGGCGCGCACGCGCTCTTCGCTGATCTCGTACTCGTAATCGATTTTGGCCATGCTACTTCCCTTCGCCGGCCACGCGCCGCGCGATCTTGAGCGCTTCGATGTCGGAGGCGTCCTGCTTGCGTCCGGTTCCGGTCTTGAGCGCGATCAGATCGTCGATCGAGGCCAGGTTCAAGCGCACCCCGCCCACGTTTTTCTCGATGCGGTTGCGCATCATCCGTTCAAAGGGTACCGCCGGACGTACGATGATGTCCACCGTCGGCACATTCGGCGTCGCTGGACGGAGCGAAAAAGCGACGAGATGCTTCTCCCGTACCCACGTGTCGAGCTGCTTCGCATCGCACAGCGATTCTATCGGGACGGGTAAGGTCGGCTTGAGCTCGAGGCGCTTCGCCGCTGCGAGGAAGCACCGCAGGTTGGCTTCGACCATGGCGAGAACGAGGTCCACGTCCATCGTGGCTCGCTCGACCCCGTGCAGGTTGATGGCGAGGCCGCCGACGACGACATAGTCGACCCGCTCTTCCTGAAGCGTTCTGAATAGATCGAGGTAGAACATCCGGTAACCCGGGCGCTATTGTATGCCGGCGCCGCGAGGCACAATGGCTTCAACCGCATTGACTCAGGCCTTCCCCAGCCCCTCGCCCGCTCGAGCGCCCGCTTCCACTCGCCCATCCGCCGCTCCGCTTCGTCTCGTTTCATCCGCGGCTCGAAGCGTTTCGCCGCTTTCCATTGTTTGGCGATCTGTTCCCGGCTCGCCCAGACGCCGGTCGCGAGGCCGGCGAGGTAGGCGGCGCCGAGGGCGGTGGTCTCGAGGACCCGCGGCCGCACGACGGGGACGCCGAGCAGGTCCGCCTGGAATTGCATCAACAGGTCGTTCGCCGCCGCGCCGCCGTCGACGCGCAGTTCGCTGGACGCCTTCCCCGAGTCTTTTTCCATGGCGTGGGTTAGCGCTCACGAGATGCCGTGTTCCCGCCGAAGTTGTGCCTCCAGCTGCTTGAGAGACTTGGGCCTGCGCCCTATCAGACCCACAGCTTCGGGCCTCCGCGTTCGTGGATAGTGTTTCTGGGTCCAGGCGCTCATCGCAATCAGCACCGGCAGCAGATCGAGTCCCTTCTCGCTCAGGCTGTAGATGGCCTTCTGGGCGTGGGTTGGATCATCGCGGCGCGAGACGATCCCGTTCTCGACCAGCGAGTTGAGCCGGTCCGCCAGCACATTGCTCGAGATCGCTTCCTCGGACTGGAGGAATTCGCGGAAGTGGCGCTTGCCCGCGAACATCAAGTCACGGATGACGAGAAGCGTCCAGCGGTCGCCCGCTAATTCAAGTGCCGTACTGATCGGGCACGTCGATCGCCGATCCTGCCGCATGCCGGCGATTCTAGACCAGTTGCATTTCAGGAGCAATGCCGGCACAATGCATCTGCTATCGAAATGCAACCAGTCGAGGTGACCGATGACATACCGGCGATATCACGGCAGCTGCCACTGCCAGGCCGTGCGCTACGAGGCCGAGTTCGACCTTGCCGCGGGGACGAATCGCTGCAACTGTTCCATTTGCAGCAAAGCGCGTGCGTGGTTCCTTTTCGTGCGCGGCGACAA
>JBATEB010000068.1:0-6367 GCA_049663805.1 Burkholderiales bacterium
ACAACGCGTCGGGCATGGGCAACGCCTTCGCCGGCGGCGCCGCCATCGCGGAGGACGCGAGCACCGTGTGGTACAACCCCGCTGGGATGACGCGCCTCAATGGTCAGCAATTTGTGTTTGCGGGCCATTTCATCAATCCCAGCTTCAAGGCCAACATAAACAGTGCGAGCACTGCCAACTTCGGAGTCTTCAGTTCACCCATTGGCGGAGGCGGGGGCGACGCGGGGGAGTCGGCGATCGTACCCAATCTCTATTACACGCGCCCGATCACCAGCGACTTCTCCATCGGCGCGGGCATCAATGCGCCGTTCGGCCTGGCGACGGAATACGACAGCACCTGGGCGGGCCGGTATCACGCCGTCCGCTCCGAAATCAAGACGGTAAACGTCAATTTCGCCGGCGCATACAAGATCGACAGCGTTCTGTCGGTCGGCGCCGGGATCAATTACCAGCGACTCGACGCCGAACTCACCCAGAAGGTCGACTTCGCGACACTGTGCACGGTTGGCGCGGGGGGGGCCTTTGCTGGTGTATGTGGAGCAGCGCCCCCTTCGAACTCTAACCCGTTCAACAATCCCAATGACGGCGATGCCAAGGTCACCGCCGACAGCAACGCCTGGGGCTACAATCTGGGCTTGTTGGCACAGCTCGCGAACGACGCGCGGGTGGGTCTCGCGTACCGCTCCAGCGTGAAGCACAAGCTGAAAGGGGACTTCGACATCACTGCGCCTACGAACGTGCCCGCTCCGCTTCTTGCAGGCGGAGGTCTGGTCGATTCGACCATCAAGGCTGACGTGACCTTGCCATCCACGCTGTCGCTGAGCCTCTATCAGGAGCTCGGGAGCCAGTGGGCGCTCATGGCCGATGTCACGCGCACCAACTGGTCATCCCTTCCGGAATTGCGCATCAAATTCGACTCCGCGCAGGGTGACTCGGTGGTGACGCTAAACCTCAAGAACGTCTACCGCTACTCGGTCGGCACGACCTACAGGCCGGGCGGCGCCTGGGTGTTCCGCGGAGGTATCGCCCTGGATCAGTCCCCCGTTGTCAATCAGGCCGATACCACACCGCGCCTGCCGGATGCGGACCGGACCTGGTTTTCGGTCGGCGCGGGTCTGCAGGCATCCCCGTCGCTGAGTTTCGATTTTGGCTTCACCTATATCAAGGTGGACGACCCCAAGGTCAGGAAAACCGCCACTGCGGCTGCGACCGACGAAAACAGATTCCGCGGCAATCTCTCGGCCGACTACACCGGGTCGGTGCAGGTCCTGAGCGCCCAGGCGCGCTGGATGTTCTAGAAGACGGCGGGCCGCCGGCGGAATCCAGCCCGCCGGCGGCCTTCAGACGGCGAGTCTCGCGCGGTTCGCGATCACCTCGCAGGGCACCGTCGAGGGCAGCGTCCCGAAGGCGCACCCCCAGTCCCCCTCCAGCCGCGAGGCGTAGAAAGCGTCGGCGGCTTCCGGAGAGGCGTGCCGCGCCATCAGGCTCGCCTGGAGCGCGATCGCGACCCCTTCCACGATGCGGCGCGCCTGGGGCTCGGAGCCGCCCGGGTCTTTCAGCAGCTCGGAGATCGGCGGCACGGCGCGCCTGACGCGCTCGCCCCCTTCGTTGATTTCCTCGCGCAGCACCTCGAGGCTCGCCGGCTCGCGCTGCAGCGTGCGCAGGACATCGAGGCAGATGACGTTCCCGGAGCCTTCCCAGATGCCGTTCAGCGGCGCCTCGCGGTAGAGGCGCGCGAGCGGCGCCTCCTCGACATAGCCGTTTCCGCCGAGGCATTCCATCGCTTCGACCGCAACGGCCGGAAGGCGCTTGCACAGCCAGTACTTGGAGATCGGGGTCATCAGCCGCATCAGCAGCCGCTCGGCGTTGTCGCTCCTGGAACGGTCGAAGGCGCGCGCTAGCCGGAACGCGAGCAGGGCCGCGGCCTCCGTCTCGAGGGCGAGATCGGCGAGCACGTTCTGCATCAGCGGCTGCTCGATGAGACGCCGTCCGAAGGCCTGGCGGTGCGCGGCATGGTGCAGCGCCTGGTTGAGCGCCGAGCGCATCATTCCGGCGCAGGCGACGACGATGTCGAAACGCGTGAGGTGGGCCATTTCGATCAGCGTCGCGATCCCTCGCCCCTCCTCGCCGATGATGCGGGCGCGGGTTGCGCGGTATTCGATCTCGCAGGAGGCGTTGGAGCGGTTGCCGCACTTGTCCTTCAGGCGCTGGATGAGGAAGGGATTGCGGCTGCCGTCGGGAAGGGAACGCGGCACGAAAAAGCAGCTGAGCCCGGCCGCGGTGCGCGCCAGGGTGAAGAAGGCGTCGCTCATCGGGGCCGAGCAGAACCACTTGTGGCCCGAGAGCTCGTATTCCCCCCCGCCCAAGGGCGCTGCCCGGGTGGAATTCAGACGCAGGTCGGAGCCGCCCTGCTTCTCGGTCAGCGCCATGCCGATGGTGACGGCGCGCTTCTGCGCGAGGGGCAGCGGGCGGGGGTCGTAATCGCAGGCGAGCAGCTTGGGTTCCCACTCGGCCGCGAGGCCCGGGCTGTTGCGCAGCACCTGGACTGCGGCGAAGGACATCGTTACCGGGCAGGCGATGCCGTTCTCGGCCTGGTTCCACAGATAGTTGAGGGCGGCCCGCGCAACCCAGGCGCCTTCTCTTGTTTCAGTCCACGCGAGTGAGTGAAGCCCCGCGCCGAAGGCGAGCGCCATCAGCTCGTGGTAGGCGGGATGGTACTCGACGGCATCGATGCGATTGCCGGCGGGGTCGTGGCTCTTCAGCTCGGGCGCGTGGCGATTCGCCTGCGCCGCAAGCGTCTGCATGCGCTCGCTGCCGACCAGCTCTCCCATCCGGCCCGCGCGCTCGGCGATCCAGCCGCCGCCCTCGCGCTCTACCGCGCCCGAGAGGATCCGGTCCTGGGCCCAGGCGTTGTAGCCGGCGAGCGGCGGGGGCTGATTCGCAGCCTCGGGTGACGGCTCCGGGAAAGACTGGCTCACGATGCGTCCAGGGTCGAAGCGCCGGGACTAGTGAGGCGCGCGTCCCCAGAGCTGCTTCAGCCGTGCATCGCGCCCGCAGCCGGTCCGGTAAAACCGGTAGCGCACCGGATTCTTCACGTAGTAGTTCTGGTGGTACTCCTCGGCGGGCCAGAACTCCCCGGCCGGCACGACCGGCGTGACGATGTCTTCCTTGAACGGTTTGGTTTTCATGAGCGCCCGCCGGGAAGCTTCCGCCAGCCGCCTCTGCTCCTCGCCGTGGTAGAAGATGGCGGTGCGATACTGGTTGCCGATATCGCAGAACTGGCGGTTTACCACCGTCGGGTCGACGTTTTCCCAGAACACTTCCAGGAGCCTGGCATAAGTCACCTTTTTGGGGTCGTACACCACCTGCAACACTTCGGCGTGGCCGCTCCTTCCGGAGGAGACTTCTTCGTAGGTGGGATTATTCTTGCTTCCCCCCATATAGCCCGAGGTCGTGGAAAGCACGCCCGGCAAGGCGTCGTACGGCGGCTCCATGCACCAGAAGCAGCCGCCGGCGAACGTGGCGACCGCCTGTCCGGAGGCCGGCTGCTGGGCAAAGGAGGCGAGCGCGTGGACGGCGACGATGGCGGCAAGAAGTGTTCGCAATGAACTCATGTTGTTCCTTCCTGGAAGGCTGCGGGCGCCGGGGTTGGCGACGCACCGAATGGGGCATACTGTGTCTGTAATGGGGTCGGCCTGGAGCCGACAAAATAACACGCAACGCTGAAAAAAAGGCCATGAACGATACGGGAAAGGAAATCGCCACGCTCGCCGGAGGCTGCTTCTGGTGCCTGGAGGCCGTGTTCGACGACCTGAAAGGCGTCGAGTCGGTCGAGTCGGGCTATACAGGGGGAGAAAAGGCGGACCCCAGTTACGAGGACATATGCACCGGACAGACCGGCCACGCCGAAGCGGTCCGGATCACCTTCGATCCCAAGGTGGTCTCCTTCAAGGAGATCATCGAGGTATTCTTCGTCATCCATGATCCGACCACGCTCAATTTTCAGGGGAGCGACGTCGGTACGCAGTACCGCTCGGGGATTTTCCACCATTCCCCGGAACAGAAGGCCGTGGCGGAGCAGGTGATCGCCGATCTCGAAGCCCGCAAGATCCACGACGGTCCCATCGTCACCGAGCTCGTGCCGGTCTCGAGGTTCTATGTGGCGGAAAAATACCACCAGGAGTATTTCCGGCGCAATCCCGCACAGCCTTACTGCACTTTCGTCGTCAGACCGAAAGTCGCAAAATTCCGGAAGCAATTCCTGGGGAAGCTCAAGAAGTAACCGCACCGAATGTCTGCGGTGCAGTCCGGAACTCGAGGCCCCGGACCGACCGCAGGCCATTCGCAACCCGCGTAACGCACGGACTCGCACGAAGGGCCGGACGGCTGCTGAGTTCAGGGCAGATACTGCCCCAGGCTTTGCCTCTGCGGGCGGCTTCAGAAGCCGCTTTCCACATGGGCGCCGCCGTGCTTGTCGCAGCCTCCCGGCCAAACCCGCTTGTCCGTTGCTCCTTGTCGGGAGCTGTGCGGGTCTTACTGCTTCAAGCTGTCACTACTTCTTCTTTTTCTTTGCAGCTTTCTTGGCTTTTCTCTTCTTGGCCATTGCTGACCTCCGTCAAAGGTTAAAGGAAGTGAAGCACCAAGTCCGTCCGTACTGCGACGGCCTATTCAACCGCCGGAATGAACCCCGGCGGATCGAATCCTTTTGCCTCTCGACGTGTGTCGCGAGCGGCCTGGAAGAATAATTAGCTCTCAATATGTTGCTACCTGCAGAAAAACATGTCGGGAGGATTACACATAATTTGAAAAGCGGCAAGAGTTTTTTTGATCGGCCGGCGGCGCGTTTTGAATTCCGGCGAACGATCTTCCGCAAAAAATCCGGCGACCATCGCGCCAAAGGAAACTTTTCGCCGGCGCGCCCTCCCGTTTTTGGAAAGATGATCCGGTGCGAACGCATCGCACGGCGGCGGACCGGGCGCACGTCCTCCGAGGCGGCATGCGACGCGAGACCAGTACGCCGCTTCTGGATTTTTCGCCGACGGCAACTGTCACAGGATTGAAACATTGGTCGCTTACCATCGGTGACGGTCCTGCTGTTCCCGGGCTTCTTACTGAAGGAGACGTATATGCGAGTCGCGCGATTGCCGGATCTGGCGCTGGGTGCGGCCTTGTGTCTGGCGAGTCTTCCCGGAAGCGCCGCCCAACTTACCGGCGCAGGCGCCACCTTTCCCTATCCCGTATACGCCAAGTGGGCGGAAGCCTACAGTCAGAAGACCGGCGTCCGGCTCAACTACCAGTCGATCGGGTCCGGCGGCGGGATCAAGCAGATCCGGGCCAGGACCGTCGATTTTGGCGCCTCGGATGCGCCGCTCAAGCTCGATCAGCTGGAAAAGGACGGCCTGGTGCAGTTTCCCATGGTGATGGGCGGCGTAGCGCCGGTGGTGAACGTCGAGGGAATCCCGCCGGGGAAAATGAGGCTCACCGGGAAAGTCCTCGCCGACATCTATCTCGGCAAGGTGGGGAAATGGAACCACCCGGTCATCGCGAGCCTCAACCCGGGCCTGAAGCTGCCTTCACAGGACATTACGGTGGTGCACCGTTCGGACGGCTCGGGGACGACTTTCATTTTCACCAATTACCTTTCCAAGGTCAGCGCCGAGTGGAAGGACAAGGTCGGCAACAGCACTTCGGTGTCCTGGCCTGCCCCATCCAGTTCCGGCGGCAAGGGAAACGAGGGCGTCGCCTCCTTCGTCCAGCGCATCCGCGGGGCGATCGGCTATGTCGAGTACGCCTACGCCAAACAGAACCGCATGGCGTACACGCTGCTGGCCAACCGGGAAGGGCATTTCGTGGCTCCCGATGAGAGGAGCTTCCAGGCGGCCGCCGCCGGGGCGGACTGGAAGAACGCGCCCGGGTTCTACGAGATCCTTACCGACGAGCCCGGAAAGGGAAGCTGGCCGATCACCGGCGCGACTTTCATCCTGCTGCACAAGACTCAGTCCGATCCGGCCAAGGCCAGGGAGATGCTGAAGTTCTTCGAATGGGCCTACGACCACGGCGGCAAGATGGCGCTCGAGCTCGACTACATTCCCATGCCCGCGGGCGTCGTAAAGCTCGTCAAGGCGTACTGGCGCAACCAAATCAGGGACGCGAGCGGCAAGGCGCTGTGGTAGCTCGCCCGACGGTCCCGGTGCGGTCCGGTTCCGGCCGATTCGCCGGGTCGCGCTCAAGAACCCGGGAAGGGAGCTCGGAACGGCACTAGAATGAGCGCCATCGCCAACATGATAGGGGGGCTGACGGAAGGTCCCCCGCCAGCCTCATCCGTGTCGAGGACCATTCCGGAAGCGAGTCTCAGGCGGCATCACAG
>JBATEB010000069.1:0-2571 GCA_049663805.1 Burkholderiales bacterium
TCGGTTCAGACACTAGCGCGTCTCCCATCTCAGGCTGACTCCCGTGGGGCTCACTCCCAGCTGCGGCCCCGGGTCCTCGCGCCGCCGCTCGCGGAAGAAATCGCCCAGCGCGAAACCGAGCAGCGAACTCGCCACCGTATCGGACAGCCAGTGCTCGCGCGAGGCGATTCTTCCCGCGTTGGCGAGCGCGGCGAGCCCGTAGAGCCAGGGCGCTTCGTACTCCTTTGCGAACGGCGTCACCGCGGCCCACATCACCGTGACGTGGTTCGAGGGGAAGGACGCATCGGCGCGCCGGAAGGGCTCGAAATCCCCGGCTCCGAGCTCATCGAGCGGCCGCGCCCGGCCCACGGCGTACTTGAGGCCCGCGTTCGCGAGCAGCCCGGTCGCACTCGCCTGCAAGGCGGCGATGCCCGTGCGGCTCAGGCGCGGGTCCTGCTCGGAGAGCGCCGAGAGCGCCGCCCCGCCGAAAGCGGCGATCGGCAGCCACTCTCCCATCGAGGTGAAGGTGTCCGCCGAGTTCGACCCCGCGTGGCGCTTCGCCAACCGGTCGACGCCGCGGTCGGCGAGCGCCGCGGCGAGCACCGCCCCGGTCCCGAGGAGCGCGGCCTCCCCTGCCCCGCTCGGCGCACCCGATCCCTGGCCCCAGTCCTGCGCGGTCATCCTGCCCAGGCTCTCCAGCGGGCGGTCCCACATCGGGCTGCCGAGGTAGGGCAGCCGGTCGTCGTCGTCGATGTCGCCGAAGCGCGCGAGGCGCTCGCGAACCTGCAGGTCGAGAACGAGGGGTTTCTCGAGCATCGCATACAGATCGACCGGCGAAGCGACCATCTGGCCGACGTCGCGCGTCCAGGGCGCGAGCGAGAAGCCCGAGACCACCCGGGTATCGTTGGGGAGCATCGCCTCGAACGGGATCGCGACGAACACCCCTTTGTCGCGGTAGTTGGTGCCTGGGTTGACTCCAAGATCGACGGCATTGGTCACCGTGTACCAGGCGCCCAGTTCGATCCCGACGCGAAAACGCCGCTTGACCTCGAACCGCGCCCCGTAGTCGCGCGCGAGAAAGCGCCCGACCCGGGTGGTGAAGGTCGACTGGTAGGGCAGCCGGTAGTGAAACGCGCCCAAGGCGGTGACGGTCCGGTAATCGAGGAAACCGAATCTTCCCTCGAAGTCGCGCTGCCTCACCGCATCCACGCTCAGGTCGAACGCCCAGGGCGCGCCGCGCTCCAGGTACAGCCACTGCCCGCCGACCCCGCCGTACATCTGCTCGATGATCCCGCCGCTGAGCCGCGCGTAGCTGCGCTCGGAAGGATGGAAGACCCGGCTCAGGAGCAGGTGATCGACCCGCAGCCGTGGTCCCTTGGAGTACTCGGCGATGTCGGAGCGCACGTGCGGCAGCATGCTGTTGCTGGTGGCGGCCGCTTCGCTGATGTTCTCGTAGACCACGGCGTTGACGCCGGCGTTGAGAAAGAGGCGCTCGCTGAGCTCGCGATCGTAGCTGCTGAGAATCCCGAGGCTGTACTGAAAGACGTTCGGCCCGTTGAGGTAGGTACTCAGGGTCGGCTTGATCTGGAACACGCCGTAGCCGGTGTCCTGGGTCTTGAAGCTGATGAAATTGCCCTCGTCCCCGTAGAGCACTCTCGCCTGGGTCGGCTCCTCCAGCGAGGCGAGCAGCTCGGCGTTGTCCTTTTCGGTGTAGGCGGCCGGATCGGCGTAACGGATCGCGACCGATTCCTCCAGCTCCCGCCGGGTGAGGAGGCCGTTGAAATAGCGGTTGAGCTTCTGCAGGTTGGAGAATTCGTAGGTCGCGACCGGCAGCCCGTTGGTCACATAGGTGACCCGGATCTCGCGCGTTTCGAGCGGCGCGAGCAGCAGCGCGGTGCGCGCGGCACGCCCGACCGCGCGGCTCATCTGCGAGATGCGGCTGTTGGTGAGCGCCAGCTCGAGGCGAGCGTTCTCCAGGCGAATGCGGACGTCCTTGAAGTCCTGCCGGAACAGCGCCTCGTACAGGCGCTTGCGGAAGTCCGGGTCGCGCTCCCACTGCGCGAGGGTCGGCCGGGGAATGACCCTGGCGTAGGGCTCGGGCTCGGCGAACTTGGGGATCCATTCGCGGCGCTCGAGCGGCAGGGAAATCGAGGCGCTGCCGCCCGCCACCCCGCGCTGGTTCGAGAACGAGGCGGCGAGCCAGCCCATGCGATACTCGATCGCATTGGAGAAGCCGCGCGTGCGACCGCTTACGTGCGATTCCTCGGCGAAGGGGAAATTCCTGTAGTCGCTCGCGTCGTATTCGGAAACGAGCGACCAGCCGGGCAGCCACGAAGGCGAATAGCGAACGCCGCCGAACGCGCCGTCGATCTGCTGCCGCCCGTAGCCGAGCGTCAACTGCGCCTCGCCGAAGGTCTGGGTGACGGCGGCGAATTGCCGCGGGAAAAGCCCCGTGCCGAAGGTGTCCTCGGCGCCGACCGCTACCGCAGGCTGCCAGCCGTCCTCGGCCAGCAAGCGGGCTGTGAACCCGCTGGTCGTGTCCTTGTACGCGCCGTAGCTGGGGCCGAAGCCGCGCTGCTCGACCGGGACGGC
>JBATEB010000070.1:0-1917 GCA_049663805.1 Burkholderiales bacterium
CGGCAGGCCTCAGTGAAGGTGAAGCAATTCAATTGTTTCTTTTCACCGTCCATGAGACAGTCCAGCGTCATGCCTGGCGGCGTACTCCGGAGCTATGAATACGGAGCGGCCCAGTTCACTTCAGCAGGGCGGTTCAGTTTTTCACACTAGCCCGACGCGCCAGCGCTCATGTTTACCCACAATTCTATCCCTTTGGGGGCCGAGTCGTGAGGGCTGAGGTGGTGGGAAGTTGAGGTGGGGTTGGTGGTTAGGGCGGGATGATCTTTCGGAGGTGCGCAGCCGTAGTGAGAAGAGTCGCCGGCCACGGGCTGGTTCGGCGGGTTGCCAGGGACGGAGATCGGCAACTGCAGTGGGGAAGCGATCGAGATGGAGAACGTGAACCTCGCGCCCGAGGTCTGGGCGCAGCAGGAGTTCGGAGAGTGCCAGTTGGGGGATCTGCGACGGACGCGACGAGCCGTGAAGTTGGCGGCGCAAGTGGCCGCGGACCCGAGCGCGAGCACGCCGCGACAGACGATCGAGTGGAAAGATTGCAAAGCAGCCTATCGGCTGTTCGACGAGGAAGACGTGACGTTTCAGGCCCTGACCGCGCCGCATTACGAACGCACGCGTCAATGTCCGGCGGGGCATTGGCTGCTGTTGGGGGACACGACGGAGTTGGAGTTCGGCATTCATCGCCAGATCGAGGGGCTCGGCCCGACGGGCGACGGCGGCGGACGGGGCTTTTTTCTGCATTCGTCGCTGATGGTGCGCGCCGAGAGCGCTGAGTTGGCGGGCCTGGCGGGCCAAGAAATCTTTTATCGCCAGCCGCGCGACAAAAACGAATCGCGCTACGACCGCGTCCAACGCGAGCGCGAATCGGAAGTCTGGGGGCGCGTGATCGATCAAGTCGGGCCGCCTCCGCCGGAAGCGCGGTGGACGCACGTCTTCGATCGCGGCGCGGACAACTTTGAAGTCTACTGTCATCTCTTGCAACAACGCGCGGACTGGGTCGTGCGCGCTGCGCAACAGAATCGCCGCATCGTCGCGCCCGACGGAAACGACGCGGCGTTGTGCGATTATCTCGCCACGTTGCCCGTGGCGGGAACGTACGTGTTGAAGGTCACGGCGCAGCGCGGTCGCCAGGCGCGGACGGCGAAGGTCGCCGTGCGGCATGGCCTGGTGCTGATGCCGGCGCCGCAACATCGCAGTCCGTGGTTGAAGCAACTCGGCATCTGCACGATCGCGATGTGGGTCGTCGAGGTGCGCGAAGTCTCGCCGCCGAAAGATCAACCCCCGTTGCACTGGGTGCTGTACACTTCGCACGCCGTGAGCAGTTTCGACGACGCCTGGCGCGTGATCGAGTTCTACGAGCGGCGGTGGTTGATCGAGGAATATCACAAGGCGCTCAAGACCGGCTGCCGCGTGGAAGAACGGCAATACGAAACGAGCAAGCGCTTGGAGGCGATGGTCGGCGTGATGGCGATCGTTGCGGTGCGACTGCTCGAACTCCGCGCGGTCGCGCGCAGCGAACCCGACCGCCCGGCCCGCGAGCTGGTGCCCGCCAACTGGCTGGCGACCTTGACGCGAATGCGACCCCGGTTGAAACTCCAGGCCACGGTTCGCGAGTTCTTCCGCCAACTCGCCAGCCTCGGCGGCTTCCTCAACCGCAAACACGACGGCGAACCCGGCTGGCAAACCATCTGGCACGGCTTCCACAAACTCGCGATCGTCCTGCAATACGCGGAACACCGACAAAAATGTGGGTAAGGATGAGCGCGCCAGCGAGGGGACCGGACGTAATGCTCGTTCGAAGCGCCAATCGCGCGCAACATTCTCCCCTCTCGCTTGCGCGGCGGGCTGGTGTGAATCACTGATTCGCCCTGCAAACACGACTCAGCGGCCGGGTGAAGCAACGCGGCGGGCGCCGGACCTGAATGC
>JBATEB010000071.1:0-6197 GCA_049663805.1 Burkholderiales bacterium
GAGCCGCAGCGTGGACCTGACGGTGCCCGCCGAGCTGTCGAAGAGCACGTTGAAGAACATGGGCTTGATGTCCTGGTAGCGCCAGGACCAGACCTCTTCGCCGCGAGCGTCGAACAGCATGATCTCGGCGGGAGCGCCGAGCGCTCGGCGGACGTCTTCCCGCGACATCCCCGCCCGGATCTTGTCGAAGAATTCGTCGCTGAGCACCTGGTGGACCTCCCGCACCGCATGGTCGGACCCGACGGTCACCATGTAGGTCTGCGTTCCGTACGGGCCCCTCGAGTACTCCCACCTCTCGGAGCCGTCCGGGTTCTTCCAGACCGCGGTCGGGGCGCCTCGCGCGGTCCGGACCTCCTGCGACGGGGTCCCCGGCGCGAAGGAGTCGAGACTCGCGCAGCCCGCGAAGGGCAGGAGAAGGACCAGGAGCCGGAGAGCACGGCAGTATGCGCGCATGGGGTTCATCCAAAATAAGGTACGATCGCGGACTTGGGACGACCAGTGTAACGCGTAAACATCGGGACGCATTCCGGTATTCCTGCCAGCCAGGCCGGCTGCGGAAGCCGGTCGCCAAGCTGACGAACGACTGACATGGATCGCAAAATACCTTGCGTGCTGATGCGGGGCGGCACCTCGCGGGGCCCTTATTTTCTCGCCTCCGATCTGCCGGCGGATCCGGCGCGGCGCGATGCCGTGCTGCTCGCCGTCATGGGCTCGCCGCATGCCTTGCAGGTGGACGGGATCGGAGGCGCCAACACCCTCACCAGCAAGGTCGCCATCGTCAGCCGCTCGCGACAGAAGGGTGCCGACGTCGACTACCTGTTCGCGCAAGTCTCGGTCACCGAGGCCTTCGTCGATACCAAGCCGAACTGCGGCAACATGCTCGCCGGCGTGGGCCCGTTCGCGATCGAGGCCGGGCTCGTTGGCGCGCAGGATCCGGCGACGCTGGTGCGAATCTTCAACGTCAACACGCAGACGCTGATCGAAGCCATCATCCAGACCCCCGGCGGGGAGGTCCAGTACGCGGGGGACACCCGCATCGACGGGGTCACGGATCCGGCGGCGCCGATCAAGCTCACGTTCCTGGACGCGCTGGGGGCGGTCACGGGAAAGCTCTTCCCTTCGGGAAATTCTCTGGAAGCGATCCAGGGTGTCGAGGCGACCTGCATCGACATGGCAATGCCGCTGGTCATCATGGCCGCCGAGGCCTTCGGCAAGACCGGGCACGAGACGCCCGGGGAGCTCGACGCCGATCGCGCGCTGATGCAGCGGATCGAAGCGATCCGGCTGGAGGCGGGAAGTCGCATGGGCATGGGCGACGTCTCCCGCCTGGTCGTACCCAAGCCGGCGCTGGTCTCCCGGCCGCGGCAGGGGGGCAATATCGCTTCGCGTTATTTCACCCCGCACGCCTGCCACAAGGCGCACGCGGTGACCGGCGCGCTCGCGCTCGGCACGGCCGCGGTGCTGCCCGGCACCGTCGCGAGCCGCTACGTCGAGCCCCGCGGCTTCTCGGGCGGCGTGCTCGCGATCGAGCATCCTTCCGGCCGCATCGAGGTCGATCTGGTCACGGATCGTTCCGGAGGCGCGCCGGTGGTCGAACGCGCATCCTTCGTGCGCACCGCGCGGCGCATTTTCGACGGACACGTCTACGTGCCGCAGGCCCTGTTCAAATGACGCGCCGCGCCGGAAGAACGACCCGCCGTTCGCCGGTCCCCGCCGTCGCCTGCGCATAGGGAGGACGACTTGCTGTTCATCATTTACTGCATGGACAAGCCGGGGTCCGCGCAGACGCGGGCGGCGAACATGCAGGCCCACAGGGACTACCTCGCCACCGGGCCGATCAAGATCGTGCTGTCGGGCCCCTTGACGACGGATGACGGGCAATCGGTGATCGGCAGCTTCTTCATGGTCGAGGCCGCCGATCGGGGAGAGATCGAGAAATTCCAGCGCAACGATCCGCTGTTCAGTTCGGGCCTATGGGCGTCGGTGGACGTGCGCGCCTTTGCCAAACGCATCGACAATCGATAACAGGAGAAGGGCGACATGGATCTGGGACTGAAGGGAAAGAACGCGGCGATCACGGGATCGAGCCAGGGGATCGGCTACGCCATCGCGACCGCGCTGGCGAAGGAGGGCTGCAACGTCGCGCTGTCCGCGCGCGGCGAGGCGGCCCTGGCGGCGGCGGTCAAGGACATGCAGGCGCTCGGAGTCAAGGCGGTCGGCATCGTCGCCGACTTTTCCACGGAAGACGGCTGCCGGAAGTTTGCCCAGGGAGCGGCCGAAAAGCTGGGCGGCATGGACATCCTGGTGAACAACGTCGGCGGCATGATCCCGGGAACGCTCGAGAGCCTGACTTCCGAGCAGTGGGAAAAGGTCCTGAGCGTGAACCTGATGGCGGCGGTGTATACGACCAAGCACGCCCTGCCGATCCTCAAGAAGGGCCGCGCCGCGCGCATTCTCAACGTCTCGGGGGTCACCGGGCGGCAGCTGCTGCCGGGCGCGTTGACGACCACGCTGCCGAACACCGCGATCATCGGCTTCTCCAAGATCATGGCGGGCGAGCTCGGCGCCGCGGGGATCACCGTCAACAACATCTGCCCGGGATTCACCAACGTCAAATCCTGGGGGCCGCGGGCCGAGGCGATGGCGAAAGTGCGCGGCACCACCGCCGACCAGGTGCGCGCCGGTATCGCGGGCCAGACGCTGCTCGGCCGCTGGGCCGAGCCCGAGGAGATCGGCAACGTCGCCGCTTTCCTCGTCTCCGAGAAGAACAGCTACATGACCGGAACGACGGTGGAGGTCTGCGGAGGGTTCACGCGGTATATCTGAGGCGGTCGCGGGCGGACCCGCGGCCGTTTCCACAGGGAGAAGCGACATGCGCAGGATACTTTCGATCTGCTTCGCCGCGATGGCTTATGCCGCAGCGGCCACGGCGCAGACCTGGCCTGCCCGGCCGATCACGCTTATCGTGCCCTTCGCCCCCGGCGGCGGCATCGACGCGAGCGCGCGTATCCAGGCGCAGGCGCTCGGCCAGCGCCTCGGGCAGCCGCTCGTCGTCGAGAACATCGGCGCGGCCGCGGGCACGGTGGGGAGCGCGCGCGTGGCGAAAGCCGAGTCCGACGGCTATACGCTCCTCATCGGCAACAGCGGCACGCACGCCTACAGCCAGTCGGTCAACAGGAAACCGCTCTACGACTCGCTCGCCGATTTCACCCCGGTGGGCCTGGTCTCGGACTCACCGCGCATTCTGGTCGTCCGCAAGGACCTGCCCGTGGCCAACCTCCGGGAATTCGTCGCCTACGCGAGAACGAACCAGGCGAGGATGCAGTTCGGTTCGGCCGGTGTCGGCTCCGGGACGCATCTGCCCTGCGTGCTGCTCAACCGCGCGATCGGCGTGGAGGTCACGCACATCCCTTACCGCGGCGCCGGCCCGGCGATGAAGGACCTGGTCGCCGGGCGGATCGACTACATGTGCGACACCATCCAGACCGGCGCGATGCAGGCGAAGGGAGGCAACGTGAAGGGCATCGCGGTCATGGCGGCGAAGCGCGTGGCGATCATCCCCGAGCTCGCGACCAGCGGCGAGCAGGGCCTCGCGGGCGTCGAAGCGAGCGTGTGGAACGCCTTCTTCCTGCCGAAAGGAGCGCCGCGGGCGATCGTCGACCGGCTCAACGGGGCGATGAACGACATGCTCGACGATCCCCTGGTGCGCAAGCGGCTGGAGGACCTCGGCCTCGAAATCGCTTCGCCGGAGCGCCGCGGCCCGCAATACCTCGCGCGCTTCATGTCCGAGGAAATCGAGCGCTGGGGAAAGGTCGTGCGCGCGGCCGGAATCAGCGTGGACTAGGCGATGGGCGAATTCGGCATCGGCCAGCCGGTCACGCGCTTCGAGGACCCGCGTCTCCTGCGCGGCGAGGGGCGCTTCGTCCACGACCAGAATCTCCCGGGGCAGCTGCACGCGGTGCTGGTGCGCTCGGCGCACGCGCACGCGCGCATCTCGGGGATCGATACGGCGGCCGCGGCCGCGGCGCCCGGCGTCGCCGCCGTGTTGACGGGCGAGGACTATGCGCGCGAAGGCTTCGGCGCGCCCTCGCCGACCCTGAAGCGCACGCGTCCCGACGGCTCGCCCATGTTCTGGCGCGCGCATCCCGTTCTTGCGCGCGACCGGGTGCGCCATGTCGGCGACCCGGTGGCGCTGGTGATTGCGGAGACGTTTGCGCAGGCGAAGGACGCGGCCGAGCGCGTCGAGGTCGAGTACGAGGCGCTTCCTTCGGTGACTTCCGTGGCGGAAGCGGCGAAGCCGGGCGCGGCTGCCGTGTGGGACGAATGCCCGGATAACGTCTCCAACGTCTTCGAGCTCGGCAACCGCGCCGCGGCGGATTCCGCCTTCGCGTCGGCCGCGCACGTCGTCAAGCGCCGCTACGTGATCACGCGCGTGCACGCGCAGTACCTGGAGGTGCGCGGGGCGCTGGCGGTGTGGGAGGCGGCCGAGGACAAGTACACGCTGCACACGGACGTCCAGTATCCGCACCGCATGCGGCAGCTCCTCGCAGGGGCCGTGTTCCGCGTCCCCGAGCACAAGCTCCACATCGTCGCCGGCGACATCGGCGGGGCGTTCGGCGCCAAGGGGCCGCAGTACCCCGAGCACCGGCTGCTGCTGTGGGCGGCGAAGAAGCTGCGCCGCCCGGTGAAGTGGGTGTGCGAACGCAGCGAAGCGATCCTGGCCGACGAGCACGCGCGCGACAACGTGAGCGAGGTCGAGCTCGCGCTGGGTGCGGACGGCAAGTTCCTCGCCCTGCGCGTCCGCACGCTCGCGGGCCTGGGGGCCTATGTGCAGTCGGACAGGAATCTCATCGCGACCTTCCAGAGCGTGAGCGCGGTGGTGGGCGTGTACGCGATCCCGGCCGCGCACGTGAGAATCACCGGTGTGATGACCCATACAAACTCGACCGCGCCCTACCGCGGGGCGGGAAGGCCCGAGGCGACCTACCTGATCGAGCGCGTGATCGACGACGCCGCGCGCGAGCTGAAGCTCGACCGCATCGAGCTGCGGAGGAAAAACCTCATCCCCAGCGCCGCGATGCCGTGGAAGACGCCGCTCGCCTTTACCTACGATTGCGGCGAGTTTGGACGGGGGATGGACCAGGCGCTCGAACTCGCCGACGTCGCCGGCTTCGCGAAGCGCAAGGAAGAATCGAGGCAGCGCGGCAAGCTGCGCGGCATCGGCATCATCAACGCGATCGAGCGCGCTTCCTCACCGGGAATGGAATACGCCGAGATCCGCTTCCATCCGGGCGGCACGGCGACGCTCGCGATGGGGAGCAAGAACCAGGGGCAGGGGCACGAGACGGCCTTCCGCCAGATCGTCAACGACCGGCTCGGGCTCGATCCGAAGGACGTCGCCTACGTCGACGGCGACACCGAAAAGGTCGCCTTCGGCGTCGGCACCATGGGATCGCGCACGATGGTCATCGCCGGGACGGCGCTCGTCATCGCCTCGGACAAGATCGTCGCCAAGGGGAAACGCATCGCGGCGCATCTCCTGGAAGCCGCCGAGCCCGACGTTGAGTTCTCGGGCGGCAAGTTCAAGGTCGCGGGCACCGACCGCTCAGTCACGTTGAAGGAAGTCGCCAGGGCGGCATACGACCCGGCCAAGCTGCCCAAGGGCCTGGAACCGGGATTGAACGAGAGCGGGATCTTTTCGCCTGAGAACCACACCTTCCCCAACGGCTGCCACGTGTGCGAAGTCGAGATCGACCCGGACACCGGCGTCGTCGAGGTCGTTCGCTATACCGTGGTCGACGACGTCGGCACCGTGATCAACCCGCTCACCCTCAAAGGCCAGATCCACGGCGGCGTGGTGCAGGGCCTGTCGCAGGTGCTGTTCGAGCGCATCGAGTACGACCCGGAGTCGGGACAGCTCCTGACCGGATCGTTCATGGACTACTGCATGCCGCGGGCGGACGACGTGTGCCCGATTGAAGTCGGGAGCAATCCGGTGCCGACGAAACTCAATCCTTTAGGGGTGAAGGGAGCGGGAGAGGCGGGGACCGTCGGCGCCTTGCCGGCGGTCATGAACGCCATCATGGACGCCCTGGCTCCGCTCGGCGTGAAGGAGCTAGACATGCCGGCGACGGGGGATCGGGTGTGGCGGGCGATACGACAGGCGCGGAGCCCCTGAAGGGGCGCCGGCTGAGGAC
>JBATEB010000072.1:0-11076 GCA_049663805.1 Burkholderiales bacterium
GTGATCCCCGCGATCGTCGAGTTCGTCGACATCGCGGGCCTGGTCGCCGGCGCCTCGAAGGGGGAGGGCCTGGGCAACCAGTTCCTCGCCAATATCCGCGAGTGCGACGCGATCGCGCACGTGGTGCGCTGCTTCGAGGACGCGAACGTGGTTCACGTCGCCGGCAGGGTCGATCCGGTCTCCGACATCGAAACGATCCACACCGAGCTCGCCCTCGCCGATCTGGCGACGGTGGGAAAGGCCTACACGCGCTACGCGAAAGTCGCCAAGACCGGCGGCGACAAGGAGGCGCAGCGCATCGTCGCCGTGCTCGACAAGGTGCGCCCGGCGCTCGATGAGGCGCGCCCCGCGCGCGGCGTTTTGCTCTCGAAAGAAGAGCAGGCCGTGCTGAAGCTCTTGTTCCTGATGACCTCGAAACCGGCGATGTACGTCGCCAATGTGGCCGAGCACGGATTCGCCGGCAATCCGCTGCTCGCGCAGGTCGAGGAGTACGCGAAGAACGAAGGCGCGCCCGTCGTGCCGATCTGCGCGGCGCTGGAGGCGCAGATCGCCGATCTTTCAGACGAAGACAAGCAGGTGTTTCTTGCCGACATGGGCATGCGGGAGCCGGGCCTGAATCGCTTGATCCGCACCGGCTACACGCTTCTGGGGCTTCAGACCTTCTTCACCGCCGGGCCGAAGGAAGTGCGCGCCTGGACCGTGCAGGTCGGCGCCACCGCGCCGCAGGCCGCCGGCGTGATCCACACCGATTTCGAGCGCGGCTTCATCCGCGCCGAAGTCATCGCCTACGCGGACTACGTCGCGTGCAAAGGCGAGCAGGGCGCGAAAGAAGCCGGAAAGATGAGAGTGGAAGGGAAGGACTACGTCGTGCGGGACGGGGACGTGATGCACTTCAGGTTCAACGTTTGATAAAGCCGGACGCGCACGCTACGCGTGCGCGCCGGTTTATCTCCGCGGGATCGAACGGACGGCGCCGCCGCCGTTCATCCCGCGGAGGTAGGTGGGCTCTACCGGTCTACGCCACCCATGCACAGGTACTTCACCACGAGGTAGTCCTCGATCCCGTACTTCGACCCTTCGCGCCCGAGACCCGACTCCTTCACTCCCCCGAAGGGCGCGACTTCGGTCGAGATGATGCCGGTGTTGATGCCGACGATGCCGTACTCGAGCGCTTCGGCGACGCGCCAGATGCGGCCGATGTCGCGGCCGTAGAAGTACGAGGCGAGGCCGAACTCGGTATCGTTCGCGAGCTTGATCGCTTCCTTCTCGTCCTTGAAGCGGAACAGCGGCGCGACCGGGCCGAAGGTCTCTTCCCGGGTCACCTTCATCGTGGTGTTGACGCCGGCCAGCACGGTGGGCTCGAAGAACGTTCCGCCGAGCGCGTGGCGCTTGCCGCCGGTCAGCACTTTCGCGCCTTTCGACAAGGCGTCGCTGATGTGTTCTTCGACTTTGTCCACCGCCGCCTTGTCGATCAGCGGCCCCTGGACCACGCCGGGCTCCATGCCGTTGCCGACTTTCATCGCCTTGACCTTCTCGGTGAGCTTCGCGGCAAAAGCGTCGTAGACCTTGTCCTGCACCAGGAGCCGGTTCGCGCACACGCAGGTCTGTCCGGTGTTGCGGTACTTGGAGGCGAGCGCGCCTTCGACCGCGGCATCCAGATCGGCATCGTCGAAGACGATGAAAGGCGCGTTGCCCCCGAGTTCCATCGAAGCCTTCTTCACGGTCTTCGAGCATTGCTCGAGCAGCAGCTTGCCGACCGCGGTCGAGCCGGTGAAGGTGACCTTGCGCACGATCGGATTGGAGGTAATCTCGCCGCCGATCGCCGAGGAGCTGCCGGTGACGATGCTGAACACGCCCTTGGGGATCCCGGCGCGCTCGCCCAGCTCCGCCATCGCGAGCGCCGAGTACGGCGTCGCGGTCGCGGGCTTGAGCACCATGGTGCAGCCGGCCGCGAGGGCGGGGCCGGACTTGCGCGTGATCATGGCGTTGGGGAAATTCCAGGGCGTGATCGCCGCGCACACGCCGATCGGCTCCTTGATCACGACGATGCGCTTGTCGGCCTGATGACCCGGAATCGTGTCGCCGTAGATGCGCTTGGCTTCTTCCGAGAACCATTCGATGAAGGAAGCGCCGTAGGCGATTTCCCCGCGCGCTTCGGCGAGCGGTTTGCCCTGCTCGGCGGTCAGTATCTTCGCCAGGTCCTCCTGGTTCGCCATCATCAGGTCGAACCATTTGCGCAGGATGACCGAGCGTTCCTTGGCGGTCTTCGCGCGCCAGGCGGGCATCGCGGCGTTGGCCGCCTCGATCGCGCGGCGGGTTTCGGCGGCGCCCATGTTGGGGATGGTGCCGAGAATCTCGCCCGTCGCGGGATTGTTGACCGGAAGCGTCTTGCCGCCGTCGGCATCGACCCATTTGCCGTCGATGTAGCACTGCTGGCGAAAGAGCGTGGGGTCCTTGAGGTTGAGCGCGGCGATGCCGGAGATTTTGGGATCGTTCATGGGGAACCTCGCTGAAAACGAGTGACCGGCCGGGGCAGCCGGGGTTCGGGGGATTTTACCGCAAAGCGCGTCGCCGTTCCGCCCAAGGCCGGTATCGTACGGAGGCAAGGCGGAGGCCGCCGCTACTTCAGTATTCGATAAAGATCGCTGTAGTCGTCGGTCCAAAGACGGATCGGCCGCCCCTCCTCGAGGGGGCCGGGGGCGTCCTCCCACAGCGCTCCTGCAAAGGCCTGGGGCGACGCGGAAAGCAGCATCCAGTCGGAGCGGTAGACGCCCGCATCGTCGTCGTCGTCGTTTTCGACCTGGCGCAGTTCCAGAGAAAGGTGCCGGGCCGCCTGCTGTACCACCGGGACCAGGTCGAGATAGCGGTTGGAGATGTGGACCGCCAGCACGCCGCCGGGTTTCAGGTGGCGCAGGTACGTGGCGAACGCTTCCGCCGTGAGCAGGTGCACCGGGATGGAGTCGCTCGAAAAGGCGTCGAGCGCGAGGACGTCGAAATCCTGTGCGGGCTCTCGCTCGAGGGACAGGCGCGCGTCGCCGAGCGCCAGCTCGATCCGGGCTCGGCTGTCGTTCAGAAAGCTGAATTCCGAACGGGCGAGTTCCACCACCTTCGGATTGATGTCGTAGAAGCGGAAGACGTCGCCTCCCCGGCCGTAGGCGGCCAGGGTTCCCGCGCCCAGGCCCACCACCCCCACGCGCAGGGACCCGCGCGCCCCGGCGTCGATCAGCGCTCGGCCGATCCCGGAAGTCATCCCGTAGTAGCTCGTCGGCCAGTCGCGCCGGTCGGGATCGAGAAACTGTTTGCCGTGGATGATGGTTCCGTGAGAAAGGACCCGCATCGCCTGCGGCCCCGCGCCCGAGTCGCGGACCTCGAGAACGCCGTAGAAATTCCTGGAAGTTACGCGGGAATCGGCGGAATCGTCCTCATAGATGCGGATCAGCGCGACGCCGAGCGCCACGATCAGAGCGAGGAAAACCAGGCGAAAAGCGGACCCCCACCGCCCGTGCAGCAGGCTCGAACGGTCCCGCAGCAACGCCGCCGATACGAGAACGCATAGTGCGAGCATCGCCATCGGCAGCTCGTAGAGATTCTCGAATACCGAAGGCGCCACCAGGCCCACCAGTACCCCGCCCAGGGCGCCGCCCAGCGCGAGCATCAGGTAGAACCCGGTCAGGTGGCGGGGATGGGGTTTGGACCGTGCGAGCTCGCCGTGGCACACCATGCACGCCGCGAACAGGGTCGCGGAGTACAGGGGGATCAGGGACCAGACGCTCGGATTGGAGCGGCTCAGCGTGACGCAGACGCCCGCGAGGCCCGCCCCGAGCAGCGGCAGGAACAGCCAGCGCCGGTACCAGCCCGAGGCCTCGAAACAGAGCACGAAGCTCAGGAGGTAGAGCGCGAGGGGCAATACCCACAGGAAGGGGATGGCCGCGATGTTGAGCGTCATGTGGCTGGTGAAGGCGAGCAGCAGCGCCGAAGCGCAAGCCGCGAGCGATGCCCACAGTATCTGCAGGCCCGCGCCCGGCTTTTCCGACGGGTCCGGCGAGGACGGCTCCACCTCCGCGAGGCCGCTTCGCCAGGAAAGCAGCGCGCAGGTGAGCGCGAACAGGACGAAGCCCGCCGACCAGATCGCCGTCTGCCGCCCCAGCGCGAACAAGGGCTCGACCAGCAGCGGGTAGGACACCAGGGCGAGCATCGAGCCCAGGTTGGAGAGCGCGAACAGGCGGTAGGGCGTCGCACCCCGGTGCGAGCGGGCGTACCAGGCCTGCACCAGCGGGCCGGTGGTGGAGAGCATGAAATAGGGAAGGCCGACGGTCGTGAGGAGCAGCCCGAGTATCAGCAGCGTCGGGTTCTCGCCGCCCTCGGGCTTCCAGGCGGCGTTCGCGGCGAGCGGAAGCGTCGCCGCGGCGAGCGCCAGCAAGGCGATGTGGAAGTGGCGTCTGCGCGGGGTCCGGGCGCGCACGTACGCGTGCGAATAGAGGTAGCCCGCAAGCAGCAGCAGCTGGAAGAAAAGCATGCAGATCGTCCAGACGGCCGCGGTGCCGCCGAACCACGGCAGGATGATCTTGGCGACGAGCGGCTGCACCTGGAAGAGCAGGAAGGCGCTCAGGAAGATCGTGGCGGCGTAGAGAATCATGGGATGCGGGGCATGGGTGCAGCGAGCAGGCGGGATTCTGCCCGCTACGGCGACCGCTGTCAGTCAGCAATCAGAAAGGAATCAAAACGTGCCGGGGTAGATCCCGCCGTCGATCAGGAAGTTCTGCCCCGTGATGTAGCCCGCCTGCGCGCTGCACAAGTAGGCGCAGGCGTCGCCGAACTCCTCCGCGGTGCCGTAGCGCCCCGCCGGGATCGCCTTTTCGCGCTCGCGCTTCACTTCTTCGGGCGTGCGGCCCTGCTCCTTGGCGACGAACGCGGTGTTGTGGATCAGCCGGTCGGTCCAGAAGCGCCCCGGGAGCAGATTGTTGATCGTCACGTTGTGCGCGACGGTCGCGCGCGCGAGGCCCGCGACGAAGCCGGTGAGGCCGCTGCGCGCCCCGTTCGAGAGCGCGAGCTCGCCGATCGGCGCCTTGACCGCGCTCGAGGTGATGTTGACGATGCGCCCGAAGCGCCGCGAGATCATCCCGTCCACGGTGGCGCGGATCAGCTCGATCGGGGTCAGCATGTTGGCGCCGATCGCGCGCAACCAGTCTTCGCGTGCGAACTTGCGGAAATCCCCTGGGGGAGGGCCGCCGGCGTTGGTGACGAGGATGTCCGGCTGGGGGCAGGCGGCGAGCGCCGCGGCGCGGCCCTCTTCGCTGGTGATGTCCGCCGCCACGACGATCACGGTCGCACCGGTCGCGGCGCGGATCTCCCCGGCGGTCTGCTCCAGCGTCTGGCGCTGCCGCGCGACCAGGGTCACGCGGCATCCCTCGCGCGCGAGCGAGGTCGCGCAGCCGCGGCCGAGTCCCTTGCTGGCGCCGCAGACCAGCGCCGTCTTCCCGCGAATTCCCAGATCCACGATTTGCTCCCGGAGGAACCGAAACTATCTCGACGCCCTGAGCGTCACCAGCACCACGCCGGCGAGGACCAGCGCCGCACCCGCCAATTGTACCGGGGTCATGACTTCGTCCAGCCCCACCCAGCCGAAGAAAATCGCGGTGACGGGCCCGAGCGCTCCGAGCAGGGCCACGTGGTTGGCGCCGATGCGCTTGAGCGCCTCGGCCGTGATGAACACCGGCAGCACCGTGCTCAGCACCGCCATCGCCACCGCGAGTGCGTACACCTGCCGCGGCAGCTCGAGCGCGGACAGCGGCCGCAGCAGCAGGAACTGCAGAATGCAGAATCCGCTCGCGGCGCTCATGGCGTAGGCCGTGAAGCGCATCGGGCCGACCCGTTGCAGCACCTGGCTGCTGGCGACCAGGTACACGGCGTAGCCCGACGCGCTGGCGAAACACAGGGCGGCGCCGAGAGCGAGATTCGCACTCGGACCCCCGATCGCGTTCGACATCACCAGGGCGATTCCCGAGTAGGTAACGCCCAGCGCAACGATCTCCCGCGCCGTCGGGCGCTTGCGCAGGAACGCCATCGACAGCAGCACCACCAGCGTCGGATACATGAAAAGGATCAGCCGCCCCAGGCCGGCGGAGATGTACTGCAGCCCGAGGAAATCGGAAAAACTCGCGAAATAGTAGCCGACGAAGCCGAGCAGCACGATCGACCAGGCGTCGCGGCGCTCGAGCGGCGGGTGCTTGCCCTCGCGCCCGACCCAGGCCGCCGCGGCGAGAAAAAACGGCAGGGAAAAAATCATCCGCAGCGCGAGCAGCGTGACCGGGTCGATCACGTAAGCGTAGGCGAGCTTGATGAAGATCGGGCGGAGCGAAAAGCACACCACGCCTACGATCGCCATCGCGATGCCGACGGCGCGATAGGAAGCCGCGGCAGTCAGCGGCGCCAGGGAACGGTCTGTCTTGGCTTCGCGCAAGGAGCGAATGGTAAAATCGTAAGCTTACCCGAACCGGAACCTCGGCTCTGCCATGGCAGGACATTCCAGATGGGCCAACGTCAAGCACAAGAAAGCGGCGGCGGACGCCAAGAAGGGCAAGATCTTCACGCGGCTGATCAAGGAGGTCACGGTGGCCTCGCGCCTGGGCGGGGCCGACCCGGGGATGAACCCGCGGCTGCGCCTTGCGATCGACAAGGCGTACGACGCCAATATGCCGAAGGACACGATCGAGCGCGCGGCGAAGCGCGGCGCGGGCGGCCTGGAGGGTGTTACCTACGAGGAGATCCGCTACGAGGGCTACGGCACGGGCGGCGCGGCGGTGATGGTGGACTGCCTCACCGATAACCGCACTCGCACCGTGGCCGACGTGCGCCACGCTTTCGCCAAGAACGGCGGCAACCTCGGCACCGACGGTTCGGTCGCGTTTCTCTTCAGGCATTGCGGGCAGTTCGTGTTCGCCCCCGGAACCGACGAAGGCAAGGTCATGGAAGCGGCGATCGATGCCGGCGCCGAGGACGTGCTCACCAACGACGACGGTTCGGTGGAAGTGATCTGCGCCCCGGCCGATTTCGTCGCGGTGAAGGACGCGCTCGCCCGGGCGGGCCTCAAGCCCGCGTTCGCCGAGATCACGATGAAACCCACCCTGGAGAACGAGCTGAAGGGCGACGAGGGGGCGCGCATGCAGAAACTCCTCGATGCGCTGGAGAACATCGACGACGTGCAGGAGGTCTACACGACGGCGGTGATCGATCAGTAGGAGTCGGAGCAATCCTTGCTCCCCGATCCTGAATAATCCCCGGATGCCGGCCGCTACAGTTCGAATCCCGGGCATAGACCCGGGTTTGCGAGTGACGGGTTTCGGGGTCATCGACCACCAGAGTCGCGAGGGCACGACCCTGGTGATGGCGATACGCCGCTGGGAGTTCGCGCTCTTCGCAGAACTGCGACGCACGGCGCCAATGATTCGCGGACAAGGACGCGACAAATGAGAACGCCTTGTTCGGGACGGGCTCCCCTTGCGCTGAAGCTCGTCTATTGGAGGAGGTTCCTCAAAGGGTCGCGTTATTTGATAGTCTGCGGCATCCATTGGACGAAGGAGAAAACATTGGCAAGCGTTCGGGTGGCGGGGGTTCGTTCGAGCATGCTCTTGCTGGCTTTGACGCTGAGCCATTGCGGGGGAGGGGGTTCCGGCTCCGGTCCTGGGGCCGCGCACGTGCCCATCAATACCGCGACCGGCTGGTCGGATTCGCCGTTCATTTCGAGAGACGGGAAGCGACTCTATTTCATGTACTCGCGCTATGACTTCGGCCCCTGGCTCCTGAGCGGGGACATGCCGCTCGCCTCGGGACCCGACCGGCCGGGCCTGCACAAGAGCGCCACCAACCCTTTCGACGAATCCGACATCTATGTGGCGACGAAAAACCCCGATGGGACCTGGACGGAACCGGTGAACCTCGGATTGAACGGCGCTTACGGCGACTCGAGCGGCATGGAAATCAATGGCGGACGCACCTTTGTCTGGCTCCAGGGCAACGAAACCACCAACAACATCGTCGTCGCCGACAAGAATCCGGACGGCACCTGGGGCGCCCCAACCGATCCGGGTTCGGCGATCAACGACCATTCCCCGGGGGTTATCCAGGACAACCCTTACCTTTCTGCGGATGGAAGCGCGCTATTTTTCACCTCCAGTCGCACCGGCGGCGCCGGCGGGAAGGACATCTGGTTCTCGTCGAAATCGGGCGGAATCTGGTCCGCACCGGTAAACGCCGGCGCTCCGTTCAGTTCCGCGGGGGACGACGACCAGATCTGGCTATCTCCGGTCGGTCCGGATATCTATTGGAACGGCCCGCAGGGACTCATGCACTGCGTGTCCAATGGATCGACCTGCTCGGGCACTCCCGATCTCGTAACCATCGCAGGGTGTGACTTTCCGGCCGAGGTATCCATCCCCGACGACGGACAGACCTTGTATTTCGGCTGCGGCAACCTGACGACGGGCAGGGTCAAGATCATGTACTCGACGAAACAAATGAATGGAAGCTGGGGCCCCGCGACGCCGGTCGACTGAATGTCCGTATCCCCGCAGCCGATCCTCATGAAAGACACCCAGGCAGCCCGGTCGTGGAAGTGATCCCGCTTTCAGACGCGCTGGGTGCCGAGATCCGCGGCGTCGACGCGGCTCGCCCGATCGAGGACACTACTTTCGCGAAGATTCTCTACGCCTGCCCTATCCCTTCCTTGATCCTTGTTCTTCGAACCTGAATAATCCCCGGATGCCGACCGCTACCGTTCGAATCCTGGGCATAGACCCGGGTTTGCGAGTGACGGGTTTCGGCGTCATCGAGAAAAACGGCGCGAGCCTTGCCTACATCGCCAGCGGCTGCGTCAAATCCGGCGACGCCGAGCTGGCCGATCGACTCAGCACTCTGCTCGCGGGCCTCCGCGAGGTGATCGGGACCCACGAGCCTCAGCAGGTCGCCGTGGAGAAAGTCTTCGTCAACGTCAACCCGGCGTCGACGCTCGCGCTGGGACAGGCGCGCGGCACGGCGATCTGCGCGGCGGTGGATGCGGGACTGCCGGTGGCCGAATACACCGCGCTCCAGGTCAAGCAGGCCGTGGTGGGCAACGGTCACGCCAGGAAGGAGCAGGTGCAGGAAATGGTGAAGCGCCTGCTCGGGCTGACCGGCACTCCCTCCGCCGACGCGGCGGACGCTCTCGCCTGCGCCATTTGCCACGCCCATGGCGGGCAGGGCCTGGGCAAGCTCGCCACGCGTGGGTTCCGGGTGAAACGAGGCCGGCTCGTATGAGAGGATGTTGTCATTCCCGCGAAAGCGGGAATCCAGGAAGTTGAATTCATGATCGGCAGGCTCACCGGAACGCTTCTCGAGAAGAATCCGCCGCAGATCGTGGTGGATGCCGGAGGCGTCGGCTACGAGCTCGAAGTGCCGATGAGCACTTTTTACAACCTGCCGGCGTCGGGCGAGCGCGTCGTGCTGCTCACCCACCTCGTCGTGCGCGAGGATGCGCATCTGCTCTACGGGTTCGGCACCGAAGCGGAGCGCCGCGCCTTCCGGCAGTTGCTGAAGATCAGCGGAGTCGGAGCGCGCATCGCGCTCTCGGTGCTCTCCGGGATGAGCGTGGCGGAACTCGCCGACGCGGTTGCGGCGCAGGAGTCAGGGCGTCTGGTAAAGATTCCGGGCATCGGCCGGAAGACCGCCGAGCGGCTGCTGCTCGAGCTGAAGGGCAAGCTCGTCGCCGAGGGGGTGAGCGGGATCGCTCTCAACCGGCCCCGGCCCGTCGCGAGCGACGTCATGACCGCGCTCCTTGCGCTCGGCTACAGCGACCGGGAAGCTCAGCTCGCGGTCAAACAACTCTCCGAGGGCCTGTCGGTTTCCGAGAGCATCCGCCAGGCGCTGAAGTCGCTCGCGAAGAGCTGAACTTGAGCTTGCTCCCATATTGGGAGCATGGTACAGTAGCCGCCCATGCGGATTATCGCGCTGGGCCCGCTGCGGGAATTCTGGAAAACGCGTCGCGACGCCGAAACCCCGCTGCGTTCCTGGTACGCGCTCGCGAGCCGCGCCGATTGGCGGGCGCCCGGCGATATCAAGGCCGCGTACCGGAACGCGAGCTTCGTCGCGAACAACCGCGTGGTTTTCAACATCAAGGGCAACGACTATCGTCTCGTCGTGGCGGTGCACTACAACCGGCGCATGATGTTCGTCCGGTTCATCGGCACGCATCGCGAGTACGACAGAATCGATGCCGGAACGATTTGAGGTGGCAAGAATGGAACTGCGTCCGATTCGTACCAAGCGAGAACACCAGGCCGCGCTGAAGGAAGCCGAGGCGCTGTGGAACGCCCGCGAAGGCAGCGCCGATGCCGACCGGCTCGAGGTGCTCGTCCTCCTCATCGAGGCCTACGAGCGCAAGCACACCCCGATCGAGGCGCCCGACCCGATCGACTTTCTGCTCCACGTCATGGAGGCGCGCGGCCTGATGCGCAAGGACCTGGAACGCTACATCGGCTCCCGCGCGCGGGTCGCGGAAGTGCTCAACCGTGTGCGCCCGCTCACGCTCGATATGATCCGGAGGCTTGCAACGGGTCTGAAGCTCCCGGCCGAAATTCTGATCCGCGGCTACGAGCTGCAGAAGGCCGCCTGACAGAATCGCACTGACTTTTGCTAAAGAGTCCGTTTCAAAAAGAGCACGTCATCCCCGCGAAAGCGGGGATCCAGTGACTTTGCACTGCTGGATTCCCCACCCGCTTTCGCGGGTGCTAAAGGCCGCGGGAATGACGGGTAAGATAGCGCATGGCCGTTGAAACCGACCGCCTGATCTCCGCCGCGCCGATCTCGCCGCAGGAGGAGGCCTTCGAGCGGGCGCTGCGCCCCAAATCCCTGTCCGAATACATCGGACAGGAGAAGATCCGCGGGCAGCTCTCGATCTTCGTCGAAGCCGCGCGCAACCGCAAGGAGGCGCTCGATCACGTGCTGCTGTTCGGGCCGCCGGGCCTGGGAAAGACGACGCTCGCCCACATCATCGCGCGCGAGATGGGCGTCAACCTGCGGCAGACTTCCGGCCCGGTGCTCGAG
>JBATEB010000073.1:0-4983 GCA_049663805.1 Burkholderiales bacterium
GGACTAGGGCGCTGGTGCTCCTGCGCGTCTCGCCCGCGATCGCTCCGCAGGCGCGCACGGTCGAGGCGCGGCTGCGCTTCCGGGGCGAGCCGGCCGCGGCCGGCGCATCGGGCGCCGTGACCTGGCGCGATTCGCGTCCGCATATTCCCGCCGAGCTCGTCGTTCGCCGCGAGGGCAGGCTCGGCGTATTCGTCGACGAGCGCGGCCTCGCCCGGTTCCACCCCCTCGCCGAAGCGCAGGAAGGCCGTCCCGCGCCGGCCGATCTTGCGCCTGGGACCCGGATCGTCGTCTCCGGCCAGCTGGCGCTGCTCGACGGACAGCCTCTCGCCGCGCCGCGAAAGTAAGCGCGCGGGCGCCCGCATGAAGTTTCTCGAGCTGCTGCTGCGGAACCATCCGCTCGTCAACATCCTCTTCGGGGTAGTGCTGGTGATGGGCTCGATCGCCTACGTGCAGATGCCGCGCGAGCAGGATCCCGAAATCAACTTCAACTGGGTCAACATCACGACCGTCCTTCCGGGGGGCTCGGCCGAAGACGTCGAGAAACGCCTCACCCAGCCGCTCGAGGACGCGATCAAGCAGGTCGCCGACATCCGCTTCGTGCTCTCGAGCAGCCGCGAGAGCGTATCGTCGATCCTGGTGCGCTTTCGCGATATCCCCGAGCGCGTGTTCGACAAGCGCGTCACGGACCTGCGGCGCGAGATCCAGAACAAGGCGCGCGCCGAGCTGCCCGCCGAGATCCGGGACGACCCGCGCATCCTCGAAATCACCACCTCCAACGGATTCCCCACCGCGCAGGTGCTGCTGATGGGGCGCGCCGACGATGAAACGATGCGCCGCGCCGCGCGCGCGATCCGCACCGACCTGGAGCGCCTGGTCGGCGTCGACCAGGTGTTCGCGCTCGGCCTGCGCGACCCGGAGCTGAGGGTCGAGTTCGAGCCGCGCAAGCTCGCCGCGCGCGGCCTCAACGCCGCCAACCTCGCCGACGCCGTGCGCGCGTGGTTCCGCGACACCTTCGCGGGCAAGATACGCTCCGAGGACGACGCCTGGATCGTTCGCCTCGTCGGCCAGGACGCCGATCCCGGCTATCTCGCGCAGCTCACCCTCGCGCTGCCCGGAACCCCCGAGCGCGTGCCGATCGACGCGGTGGCGACCGTCTCGCGCGCCCGCGCCACGCCGTCCTCGCTCGCCTCGACCGCAGGCAGCCCCGCGATCCTGCTCTCGGTGAACAAGAAAAGCTATACCAATACGCTCGAGCTGGTCGAGCGCATCCAGTCCTATGTGGCGGAGAAGAATCCGCTGCTCGCGCCCTCCGGCCTCGAGCTCAGCCTCACCGACGACCAGACCATCCCGACCCGCTCCGCGATCGATGTGATGGAGTCGAACGCGATCCTCGGCCTCGCGCTGGTGCTCGCCGTCTGCTGGATATTCCTGGGGATGCGCGTTTCGATCCTGGTCGCGCTCGGCATTCCGTTCTCGCTCGCCGGCGGCTTCGCCGTGCTGCACGCGACGGGGTTTACGCTCAACATCTCGGTGCTGCTCGGCGTGGTGATCGTGCTCGGCATGCTGGTCGATGACGCCGTCGTGGTGGTCGAGGCGATCTATTTTCGGGTGCAGCGCGGCCAGCGAGTGCTGGAGGCGTCCGTGGACGCCCTGCGCGAAGTCTTCGCCCCGGTGACCTCCTCGGTCGCCACCACGCTTGCCGCCTTCCTGCCCCTGATGCTGCTGCCCGGCATCGTGGGCAAGTTCATGTTCGTCATTCCCTTCGTCGTGACCGTCACGCTCGCGATCAGTCTGATCGAGGCCTACTGGATGCTGCCGACCCACATGAGCGCACTCGGCCTGGACCTTTCCCGGCCGTCTCGCATGCAGCGCATGCGGCACGGCTTCACGCACCAGCTTCGCCTCAAGTACAGCCGGGCCCTGCTCTATGTCCTGCGCCGGCCGAAGCGTTTCGCCGCCGTCATCGTCCTCGCCATGGCCGCGGCCGCGGCCGTGGCGGCGCTGGGGCTGGTGCGGCTCGAGTTCTTCGCGTTCGACCCGATCCGGCTTTTTTACGTCCACGTCGACATGCCGGCGAACGCGCCGATCGAAGCCACGCTCGCGCGCACCGAGGAAGTGGAGCGCGTGGTGCGCGCGCGGCTCAAACCCGGCGAAGCGCGTGCGCTGACCTCGCTCGCCGGGGTCAAATTCACCGATACCGAGCCGCTTTACGGGGACGCCTACGGACAGGTCGCGGTGTCGCTGCGACCGCGAAGGGAGGAGGGATCCCGGGAGGTGCAGGAGATCGTCGAGTCGATGCGCAAGGACATCGAATCGCTCCCCGGGCCGGGGCGGCTGAGCTTCCTCATGCTCGCCGGCGGCGGACCGCCGCTGACCAAGCCGGTCCGCGTGCGCGTGCGCAACGACGACTACGCGGAGCTGCGCGCGGCGACCGACGAGATGGTTCGCATCGTGCGCGCGGTGCCGGGGACCAGGGACGTCACCGACGACGACGTTCCGGGACGGCCGCAGCTGGTGCTGACGGTGGACCGGGACGCGATGCGCGCGACCGGTCTCGATCCGGGGCTGGTGGCGCGCCTGGTCCGGCTGCACGTCGACGGCGAGATCGTGACGCAGATGCGCGACCAGGGCGAGAAACTCGAGGTGCGCGTGCGCGCCAGGCACCGCGACTCGGCCGACGTGGGGCGACTCCTCGGCGACCCAATCGCGCTTCCCGGAGGCGGCACCACCACGCTCGGCGCGCTGGTGCGCGCCGAAACGCGCAGCGGCAAGGGCGTGATCAAGCACTACAATCTGCGCCGCTCGATCACCGTCGAGGCCGACCTCGACCGCAAGCTCATCGACACCGTCGCCGCCAACGCGGCGATCCGGACCGCCTGGGACAGGATCAGAACCCGCTACCCGGCCACGACCCTGGACTTCTCCGGCGAGCTCGACGACATCTACGAGAGCCTGGACGCGATGAAGACGCTGTTCCTGCTGGGCATCGGCCTCATCTACCTCATCCTCGCCGCCCAGTTCCGCAGCTATTGGCAGCCGGCGATGATCCTCGCCACCGTGCCGCTCGCCTTTACCGGGGTCGTGTTCGGGCTGCTCGTATCGGGGAACCCGCTTTCGCTGTTCACCTTGTACGGCGTGGTCGCGCTCACCGGCATCGCGGTCAACTCGGCGATCGTGCTGATCGACGCCGCCAACGCGCGCAGAAGGCGGGGGATACGGGTGCTGTATGCAATCGTGTTCGCGGCGCGCCGGCGCGTCGTGCCCATCGTCATCACCAGCACCACGACCATCGCCGGCCTGTTCTCGCTCGCGTTCGGACTGGGCGGGCACTCGCTCACCTGGGGGCCGGTGGCCGCTTCGATCGTCTGGGGGATCGGCTTTTCCACCGTGCTGTCGCTGTTCGCGATGCCGATGCTGTACTGGGCGCTGATGCCCGAGCGCAGGCGCAGGCCGGGCGTGGTGTGATACGCTTCCTGACTTTGTATCACAGGATCGCCAATGCCCAAATCCCTGCGACTCGGGACCGACCTGGAAAAGGCGCTCGACCGCTACTGCGCCGAAACCGGGGAGACGAAGAGCGCCGTCATCCGTCAGAGCCTGGCGGAATATATCGCCGGCCGCCGGTTCCGCCTGCTCCTGGCATGATGCTCTCCCGCATGTCTTCCGGCAGGCGCTGAAGATCCTCGGGACGGTCCAAGTCCCACAAGGCCGCAAGCTCGCTCGATCGCCAGCGGAGCGCGGCAATGCGCCGGCGAGTCTCCGCCAGCACTTCCGGGCCTCCCCAGGGAATGTCGCGAAACAGCTCGGGATCGCTGAGCGAAAGGCCGATGAGGACGTAGCCGCCGTCTTCCGCCGGTCCGATCACGATATCATCGCCGCGCGCAAGCGCCTGCCCGGCGTCGCGCAGGTATCGCCCCGAAAGGGCGGGGATGTCGCTACCGATGAGGATCGCGCGCGCGGAGCGCGTCAGCACGCTCTCGAGCGCGCGCCGCATGCGCGCACCGAGGTCGCCTTCACCCTGGGTGTGGAGGCTCACGCCGAAGCGACGCCTGCACTCCTCGAAGAAAGGATCTCCGGAATCGGGCGCGCACCACAGCTCGACCGGACCGATTGCGGCCTGCGTCGCCGCGGCGAGGCTGTGCGCGACCAGCCGTCGATGCAGCGCCGCCGCGCCCGCCGCGCCCAACTCGGGGATCAGGCGCGTCTTGACCCTGCCCGGCTCGGGCGCCCTGGCGAAGACGACGACGGTGCATTCGATCTCAGCCGGATTTTCCGTCATAGACACGCGCGAGCTTCGCCGGCGAGGCACCGAGAAAAAACGCGAGGCGCAGCCGCCACATCAGGAGAACGGTGCGCAGCACGCCTCGCCGCTCCCAGCGACGCCCCGAGGTCACCGCCCGGTCGCGGAGGCACAGGGGAGGCGACAGCCGCTTGAGCGAGTGCGACAGGGCGATATCCTCCATCAGCTCGAGCGCCGGAAAGCCGCCGGCGCGCTCGAATGTTTCGCGGTGGACGAACATCGCCTGGTCCCCGGTGGCGATTCCGGTCGCGCGCGAGCGCAGGTTCATGAAGAACGCGATCAGCGGGAAGAGGCGGCTTGCGCCTTCTATGCGGACATCGAAGCGCCCCCACGCCCTCCCGCCCGAGGCAAGCCCTCGCAGGATGCGCTCGTCGGCGTCCGCAGGAAGGCGCGCATCCGCGTGGAGAAAGAGCAGAACCTCGCCGCGGGCGATTGCGGCTCCGGCATTCATCTGACTCGCGCGTCCGCGTGGCGCGGTGACGACGCGGTCCGCGGCGCCCCGCGCCAGGTCCGGTGTGCCATCGCGCGAGCCGCCGTCGACCACGATCACTTCGTGCCCGCGCTCGCGCAGCGGCGCGAGCGCATCGAGCGCCGCGGCGATGCCGCCCGCCTCGTCGAGCACGGGCACGACGATCGAGATCCCCACCCTTAACCCCGCCTCCAGGCGTGGAACTTCTCGGCCC
>JBATEB010000074.1:0-20418 GCA_049663805.1 Burkholderiales bacterium
GACAGGCCGCAGCGTACCGCGCGCTGCGCGGCGAACTCGTCCGCCAGCGGAAAACCGAACACCGCGAGCCGGCAGTCGGTCGGCCCGCCGACGGCGCGACCGCCGAAACCGGCGACCCACTCGCGCCATTCGGCCGCGCTCGTCGATTTGCCGGAACGCGCGGCAAGGACCGTCACGTAGCGGGCGAGGTCGGGCGTGAGCGGCGGCTGCCGCGCGTAGCGCAGCGCGAGGGTCGCGACCCCATGGGCGGGCGCCAGGCTTGCGGCCGGGTCCTCCGCGATCGCGTGCTGCACTTGCCGCAATGCCTCGCGCAGCTCCGTGGCCGTCGCATACCGTTCGGCCGCCGTGCGGCGCAGGCAGCGCATCACGATGGCATCGAGCGCGGGCGGCACGCCGGGCGCGATCGTCCCGGGCGGCGCCGGGTCGTGGTGCAGAATCGCGTGTATCAACGACGCGGCATCGGTACCGGTGAAGGGCGGGCGACCGGCGAGCGCTTCGTACAGCGTCACCCCGATCGCCCAGATATCGCAACGGTGGTCGATCGCCGCGCCGCCGATCTGCTCGGGCGCCATGTAGGCGATGGTGCCGACCGGCCGGTCCGGTGCGGCGGCGGCGTGCCGCAGCATCACGGCGATACCGAAATCGACGAGCCGCAGCTTGCCGTGCTCGTCCACGATCACGTTGGCCGGCTTGAGGTCGCGATGCACGATGCCGGCCGCGTGCGCGGCCGCCAGCGCATCGGCGAGTTGCACCCCGAAGCGCAGAATCTCCTCGAGCCTGAGCGCGCGCTGCCGCAGAAGCCGGCCGAGATCGGCGCCCGGACACAAGGCCATGACGATGTAGACGTGGTGCGCGTCGGTCTCGCCGATCTCGTGAATGGTGCAGATGTGCTCGTGATCGAGCCGCGAGGCGGCACGCGCTTCCGCAAAGAAGCGGTGGCGCTGTTCCGGGTCGTCCGCGCAGGAAGGGTGGAGAAACTTGAGCGCGACGTCGCGCTGCAGCCGGGTATCGTGCGCGCGGTAAACGACGCCCATGCCGCCGGCGGCGAGGCACTCGACGATCCGATAGTGCCCCACCTGCTGCCCCGGCTGCAGCGTATAGGTCTCGAACTGTCGCGCCGCGTCGACCACGCCGCCGAGAAAAGCGCTCGCTTGCGTTTCGGCCCCGAGCAGCGCGCGCACCCGCTCGGCCACCAGGGGCGCGGCGGCGGCGAGCCCGTTCAAGAACGCGTCGCGCGCTTCACCCGCGGGAAGGGAGGCGGCGCGATCGAAGCCGTCCTGGATGAGCCGCCAACCCGTCGTTGCCTCTTTTGCGTGGTGGTCCATCCCCCTAATGCCCCCCGACGGATAGGTAAGGCGCTCCGGCTCATTTTCTGACTTGTACCCGTTGCGGCGGTGTCACGCCGATTCGGGCCGCATAAAGCCGGCACGCCTGGATTTTGCGCACGGGATGGCCGAATTTGCAACGCCGACCGCCCCGCAGGGTCAGGGTCGGACGGATCTCCGCCCGGCGGGCTGCGGCACGCAGGCCGTCACTTGTCCGAAGGAGCGGCGCTCACCGCGCCTCGGGGGACCTCGGCTTTCGGGACTGCGGCCTTCTTCGGGACTGCGGCCTTCGGGACTGCGGCCTTCGGGACTGCGGCCTTCGGGACCCCGGCCTTCGGGACCCCGGCCTTCGGGACCGCGGTCTTCCGGTCTTCGCGCTTGCGAGAGCTTTCCTCGGTCGGAATCGAAATCCGGGGCGCCCATTCCAGCCATTCCTTGGCCGGCTGTTCGTAGAGGGTGAATATCGCCCCATTCCTGGCCGGCCTGGATTTCCTGGCGCTCGGGGTGGCGAAAATGATTCCCCCTCCCACCAGCGACTTCAGCGATTCCACGTTGATTTCCAGGCCGCTGAACAGCCCGAACTTCACGTCCGCTCCGCTCGCGTTCCAGAACCTCGAGTCGGTGCGCACCAGTCTCACATAGCGTGGTTTGATCGTCACGTGGATTTCCGCCACGGTCGCATCGGAACTGAGCCGGGTGGAACGGACTGCCCCGACCTCGATGCCGCGGTAGTAAACGGGCGAACTGGGTTTCAGCGATCCAAGATGACGGGTGTGCAGAACGATCTCCAGCCCGTCGGGCTCCAGCGCCGCCTGCGAGGCTTCCAGGCCGACGAAATCCGAGCGGGGCTCCCCGGTGCCCGGCAATACCTGAATGTACGCGCCGGTGATGACCGTTCCAAGATTGGAGATGTCCTGAAGTTCCGTCCCCAGACGCACCACCCAGAATACCGATCCTGCCCTGGCGATCGAGGCGGCGGATCGCAGCAGGCGCACCTCGACCACCACGTCGCGCAGATCGTCGCTCAACTTCACGGACTTGACCTCGCCGATGCGCACGCCGCTGTACTGTATCGGCGTTCGGCCGGCCTTGAGGCCGCTGCCGTCCTTGAACCGGATGGTGATCTTCGGACCGAATTCGCGGACCTGGTCGTAGACGAGATAGCCCGCCACCAGCGCGGCAACCAGGGGAACGACCCACATGACCGGAAAGCGCCACCGGTGCCGCCTGACCTTTGCCTGGGGCAATCTTTCGGTCTCTGGCTCGCTCCGCGAATCGGTCATTTTTCTTTTTTCGTCTTTTCCCAGATCAGAGTCGGGTCAAAACTGGCCGAAGCGAGAATGGTGAACACGACCATCGCGCTGAACGCGATGAGCCCGCGGCCCGGCAGCACCGTGGCGATCTGTCCCAGCTTGACCAGGGCTACGAGTATCGCCAGGAGAAACACGTCGAGCATCGCCCACGGGCCGATGACGTCGATAATCCTGAAGATCCAGGTGCGCTCGCGTTGCCAGTATGCGGACCTGAATTTCGTCGAAACGACCAGAAAGAAGAGCCCGAGCAGTTTGAAGACCGGGATCAGAATGCTGGCGAGGAAAACGATCGTCGCTATCGGCCACTGGCCGTTCTCAAAGAGTTTCACGCACCCGTCCCAGACGGTGCTCTCCGAATACGCTCCGTAGAAATCCATGAGCAAGATCGGATAGATGTTGGCCGGCACGAAGAAGATCAGTGCGGCCAGCGAGAACGCCGCCGTGCGTCCGAGACTGTCAACGGGGTGCACGCCGACGGCGGACCCGCAGCGGAAACACTCGGCCGCGGTGCCCGGCTGCAGCGCCCCGAGGCGTTGCAGCAGACCGCAGGTCTTGCAGGCGACGATGGATTCCACCGGTTCGAAGCCCAGCGACGGAAGATGCGGCGAAGGGCGGGACGGATCGGGCGGAGGCGCTAGCCCTTCCTGCCCGCAACGAGGAGGAGCCCGCCGATCGCTATCGCCCCGACGCCGGCCCATACCGGGATGTTGACGGTCTGCTTCTCGTCGACCGACACCGCGATCGGGCCAATCTTGGTGTCATGGGTACTGGTAAAGCTGAACTTGCCGTAAGCCAGCGCGAAGATCCCGGCTGCGATCAGTACGATTCCAACGATCCTGACGGCGCTCATCCTGTTTCCCTCCAGCGATCGGGCAATTATCCACGGCGCCCCGAGCCGCCCTCTGTGCGCTGGCGTACATACGACGGGAAAACCGGCTGAGGATTTCGCGCGGCGGGCGGGCAAAAACCGGTTCCGATCCGGCCGGAGCGCGTCCGGCACCGGCAGCGCGATTCGTGGAGAGGCGGCCGGCGGCTTCCGTTCCGCCGCTCCGGCGCGAAATCCAGACGCCCGATCCGAAAACCTCAGCCCTTGATGATTCGCGGCAGCAGCATGTGGTGCCGCGGGCAGATCGATTCCGGATTCTGGTAGGCGGCGCCGGCGAACGCTTTCAAATAGCCGCGCAGGGACTTCAGCTCCACCACCTCGTCGAGGAAGCCGTAGCGCGCCGAGTACGCCGGGCGCGAGGTATCGAAATATTTTTTCGCCATCTCGTTCATCTTCTGCGCGATCGGCTCGAGGGGTTTCCCCGCGTCCTTGTCCTTGACCGCGCGGCGCGCATAGGTCGCCACCGCCGCGGTTTCGCCGTGCATGACGTAGATCTCGGTGGCCGCGGTGCCGAGCGTGAAGGCGTTGTGGCGGTTCGCGGTCGGCCCGCCCATGATGTAGTGCGCCGCGGCGCTGCCCTTTCTCAGCACCACCAGCAGCATCGGCACATCGGTCGACTGGATCGAATAGATGAGCGACTGGCCCAGGCCGAGCAGCTCGGCCTTCTCGGCCGCGTCGCCGACGTCGATGCCGCTGGTGTCCTGGAACCAGACGATCGGCAACCGGTCGCGCCCGCACAGCGTGACGAACTCGTTCATCTTGACGAGCCCCTGCCGGTACAGCTTGCCGCCGATGCTCGGGGTATTCGCGTACTCGGGATAACCCTTGGGCAGGAGCCCCTGGCGATTGCCGATCGCACCGAGGAGCAGGCCGTCGATCTTCACCAGTCCCGTGTATACCTCGGGTCCATAATCCGGCCTGAATTCCATGTGCTCGCTGCCGTCCACCAGGCGCGCGAGAATGTCCTCGAACGAGTACACCTCCTTCTGGTTGGCGGGCAGCAGGTGATAGAGATCGTTTGCCGGCATGCGCGGCTCGGCGGGCGCGGCGACGCGGAAGAACATCGGGTCGTAGGCGGGCAGCGCGCGCATGTACTCCTTGATGCCGTCGAGCACGCCCTTCTCCTCGTCGTAGACGCGCGCGAAGAATCCGGTCTCGCCGTAGTGCGTCTCGACCCGCCCCGGCGGGCGCTCCTTGAAATCGCGCGTCTTCGCGATCAGCTCTTCCAGCCCGGCGACGTCGAACCCGCCGCGCGGCGACATGCCCGAGACGATGCCCGCCCCGCCGACCGCCATGTTGGCGTCCTTGTGCGCGAGCAGGATCGTCGGGCTGATCGACTGGTAGCCGCCGCCCGCGGGATTGGTGCCGTAGATGCCAGCGAGGATCGGGATGCCGGCCTGTTCCAGCTCGGCGTGGCGGAAGAAGCAGGTGCCGCCGCCGCGCCGGTCGGCGTAGAACTTCTCCTGGTCGGGGAGCTTCACCCCCGAGCAGTGGACCAGCCACACCAGGGGTATGTGCAGGCGCCGGGCGAGGTCGGTCACGCGCAGGATGTTCTCCGGCTGCCCCGGGATCCAGGCGCCTGCGAGCACCTTGTTGTCGAAGCCGATGATGACCGCCCAGCGCCCGCCGATTTTTCCCAGGCCATCGACGACGTTGGTCGTGCCTTCCTCGTTGTCCTCCGGGTTGTACAGGCTGTGCAGCGGGCGCCAGCTGCCCGGATCGACGAGGTATTCGAGCCGCTGCCACACGGTGAGCGAGCCGCGCTTGTTGATCTCCGCGGCGGGAATGCCGACCTCCTGCCGAACCTTGCGCGCCGCGGCGATCTCGGCCTCGACCGCCTCCAGCGTGGCGCGGCTCTGCTGCGTGCGCGCGATGCGGTTTTCCTTCAGCGCCTTGCCGAGCTCGGGCATCTTCTCGAAATACGGTCTCATCGCGCCTGCTCTCTATTCCCGGTTGGGCGTATGGCCGCAAGCCATGCCCGAAATGATGATCTTCTGGATGTTGGAGGTGCCTTCGACCACTTGCAGCGACTTCGCGTCGCGGTAGAAGCGCTCGGCCGGGAACTCGGTGGAAAACCCGTACGAGCCGTAGATCTTCATGCACTCGTTCGCCGCGTGCACCGCCGCTTCCGACGCAGCGAGCTTGGCCACCGAAGTCTCGTACTGGCTCGGCCTGGCGTTGTCCTTCAGCCAGGCCGCGCGATAGACCAGCATCTGCGCCGACTGGTGTTCGACCGTCATCTCGGCGATCTGCGCCTGCACCATCTGGTGCTGCGAGATCGGCTTGCCGAACTGGGTGCGCTCGTTGGCGTACCGGATCGCCAGTTCCAGCGCCCCGCCGGCGACGCCCAGCGCCCCGGCGGCGCAACCCAGGCGCGTCTGGTTCAACTGCCACATGCAGATGCGGAATCCGTCGCCCGGCTTGCCGATGACGTTCTCCTTGGGCACCTTCATGCCCTCGAAAACGAACTCGCCGGTCGGCGCGCAGTGCAGGCCGAGCTTGGTTTCGATGGCGCGCGCGGTGCAGCCGGCCATGGTCTTCGGCTCGATGACGAAGGCGGTGATGCCCCTGTTTCCTTGCGATCTGTCGGTGTAGGCATAGAGCAGCCCCGCGTCGCCGACGTGCGCCTGCGAGATCCACATCTTGTTGCCGTGCACTTCCCAGTGGTCGCCCCGGTCGATCGCGTGGGTCTTCATGCTGGCGACATCCGAACCCGTATTGGGCTCGGTCATGGCGAAAAAACCCAGTTGCGTGCCGGCGACCCAGCCCGGAACGTATTTCTCCTTCTGCCGCGGGGTGCCGAACTTCGCCACAGTCAGGGCAGGACCCAGGTTCTGCATGTTGAACGGGAGCCGCCACGACGCCGACACCCGCCCGATCTGCTCGGCCATCAGCACCGATTCCGTGAAACCCATGCCGCTGCCGCCCAGGTCCTCGGGCACGGCGCACGAGAAAAAGCCGAGCCCGCCCATCTTCGCCACGCGCTCGGCGCGGAATTCGTGCTTGCGCTCCTCTTCTTCCAGGGTCGGCGCGATCTGCTCCGATGCAAAGCGCCGCGCCGTGTCCTGGATCAGCCGCTGCTCTTCGGTCAACTCGAAATTCATGCTTGCCTCGCTTCCTCTCGCCCGGAACGCCGCCCTAATCGAGGACGACGAGGACCGCATCCTCCTCGACCTTGTCGCCCTTTTTCACCAGGATCTCCTTCACCGTGCCGCCGCAGGGCGCGCACACCGGGTTTTCCATTTTCAGCGCCTCGACCACGACCAGCTCGTCATCCTCCTCGACCTTTGCGCCCGGCTCGACCAGCACCGAAACGATGGTTCCCGCCAACGGAGACCGAACTTCCTCAGCCATAATGTTCCCCTTTCCGATTACCGTAAGTTTGACGACGATCAAGAAAAACCCGGTACTCAGCCATGCCGCATGGTGCCTGCATCGAACGTCCTTGCGCAAGGGCAGCCCGGCCCCGAATCCGCACCCGGTCCCCCACTGCACCCGGCGCGGCCGGTATCATAGGACGATGACTCGAGCCGGGAACAGGCGCCGCTGCCCCTGGTGCCTGGGAAGCGAGCAGTATCTCCGCTACCACGACGAGGAATGGGGCGTCCCCGTTCACGACGACCGCCGCCTGTTCGAGTTCCTCATCCTCGAGGGCGCCCAGGCCGGGCTCTCCTGGTCGACGATCCTCAACAAGCGCGAGAACTACCGACGCGCGTTCGCCCGCTTCGATCCTGCCAGGGTCGCGCGCTTCGGGGCGCGCGAGGTGAGAAAGCTGCTCTCCGATGCCGGAATCGTGCGCAACCGCCTCAAGATCGAATCGACGATCGGCAACGCCCGGGCATTCCTGAAAGTCAAGAGAGAGTTCGGTTCGTTCGACGCCTATCTCCGGGGATTCGTCGGCCGAGAACCGGCGTCCGCCCCCAGGCGCACCGTGAAAGACGTGCCGGCCCGAACGCCCCTGTCGGACGCCCTCAGCAAGGACCTGAAGCAGCGCGGTTTCCGCTTCGTCGGTTCGACGATCGTGTATGCGTTCATGCAGGCGGTCGGCCTGGTCAACGACCATGTGTCCGGCTGCTTTCGCCGCAGGCAGCTCGCGGCGCTCCCAAGAGCGCGTTCTTCGGCTAAACTCGTCCGGAAATAGGCTGCCCGGGAAGAAAGATGCGCCGAATCGCCGTACTGCTGTGGGTCGGTCTGGGTTGGCTCCCGACTGCGCAGGCCGGCGCCCAGGAGGGCAACCCGGAGGGGACCGTGACCCTGGTCGCGACGCCGCGACTGGTCGACCCGGACTACCGTGCCAGCGTGCTGCTCGCGGTGCCGATCGAGAACAACCGGCACGTCGGCATCATCATCAACCGCCCGACGGAGCGCTCGCTGGCAAGCCTGTTCCCCGAGCACGCTCCCTCCAAGCTCGTGCAGGATCCGGTGTATTTCGGCGGGCCGATGCTGCGCCAGGCGATCTTCGCCGTGGTCCACGCCGGCCATAACCCCGGTCCCGGATCGATCCAGATGATGAGCGAGCTTTTCCTCGCGACGCGGGGCGCCGTGGTCGATCACATCATCGAGAAAACTCCCAACGAGGCGCGCTACTTCGTGGGCTATGTCGCCTGGCGACCCGGCGAGCTCCGCCGGGAGGTGGACCGGGGACTGTGGTACGTGCTCGATGCCGATCCGGAGCTGGTGTTCCGAAAGGACCCGGCCAGGCTCTGGGAAGAGCTGCTTCGGCGCGCACAGGCAACCACCGCCCGGGCCGGGTGGCAGGCGTCGCAGGCCAACCTTCCGGAATAGCCGCGCCAGCCCCGCGGACGCCGAACGTGAAGCCCTGGCATCGCGCAGCACTCCTGGCGCTTTCCCTGTGGCTTCCGGCGGCGGCCCTGGGGCAGAGCTCTCCCGGGGCGTTCCTCCTCGTCGCCAAGCCGGGAATGCCCGATCCGAATTTCCGCGAAACGGTGGTGCTGGTCGCGCAGGACGAGAACGCGCAGGCAACCGGAGTGATCCTCAACCGCCCGACCAACCGCTCGCTCGCCGACCTGCTGCCGAGCGAGCGCTTCAAGGCACTTACCGACGCGATCCACTTCGGCGGTCCGGTTGCGCGACAGGGATTGTTCGCGCTATTTCGTGCCGACAAGGTTCCGGGCGACGCGGTCAGGATGCTCCCGGAGCTCTACCTCGCGCTTCTGCCGAGCACGATCGATGCGCTGATCAGCCGGCCTCCGCCGAAGATTCGTTTCTTCGCGGGCTACTCCGGATGGGGCCCGGGCCAGCTGCGCGGGGAAATCGACCGCGGCGACTGGCTGGTCGTCGACGCCGACGCCGACGCCGCATTCCTCAAGGATACTTCCACGCTCTGGCAGGACATGCTGCGACGGGGACGCGCAATACGCGCCGACGCCGCCGAGCGCGTCGCCTCGGGTCGCGATCGCTGAGCGGCGCCCCGGCCGGCGCGCCTACCCGGCCGCCGCCTTCCGCGCGGGTCCCGACTTGAGTTTCTCGAACTGCATGGCGCCGTTGCGATACTCGACCCGGATGACGTCCTTTGCGGCGAATTCGCCCTCCAGTATCCGCTTCGCAAGCGGATTCTCCAGGCTCTGCTGGATCGCCCGCTTGAACGGCCGCGCGCCGTAGACCGGGTCGAATCCGGCCTGGGCGAGCTGCGCGAGAGCGCTGCCCGCGACCTCGAGTTTCATCTCCAGTTTCGACAGCCGCTGATCGAGATAGCGCAACTGGATCATCGCGATGTCCTGGATATGTTTCTCGTCGAGCGCGTGGAACACGACGATCTCGTCGATCCGGTTGACGAACTCCGGGCGAAACTGCGTCTTCACCTCCGCGAGCACGGCGGTCTTGATGAGACCCGCGTCGTCTCCGGCCATCTGCTGGATCATCTGCGAGCCCAGATTGGAGGTCATGACCACGACCGTGTTCTTGAAGTCGACCGTGCGCCCCTGGCCGTCGGTCATGCGCCCGTCGTCAAGCACCTGCAGGAGGACGTTGAACACGTCCGGGTGCGCCTTCTCGATCTCGTCGAGCAGGATCACGCTGTAGGGCTTGCGCCGCACCGCTTCGGTCAGATGCCCGCCTTCCTCGTAGCCGACGTAGCCCGGCGGCGCGCCGATCAGGCGCGCGACCGAGTGCTTTTCCATGAACTCGGACATGTCGACGCGGATCAGATGGTCCTCGGAATCGAACAGGAACGCCGCGAGCGCCTTGCACAGTTCCGTCTTTCCCACCCCCGTGGGGCCGAGGAAGAGGAACGAGCCGTAGGGCCGGTTGGAGTCGGACAGGCCGGCGCGCGAGCGCCGGATGGCGTCGGACACCAGGCGCACCGCTTCGTCCTGCCCGACGACGCGCTCGTGGAGCCTCGCCTCCATTGCGAGCAGCTTGTCGCGCTCGCCCTGCATCATCTTGGAGACCGGGATGCCGGTCGCGCGCGACACGACTTCGGCGATTTCCTCGGCTCCGACCTCGGTGCGAAGCAGCCTGGGCTTTTTCTGCGCCGGCGCCTTCTCGGCTTTCTTGAGCTGCGCCTCGAGCTGGGGGACGCGGCCGTACTGAAGCTCGGAAACTTTCTGCCAGTCGCCTTTCCTCTTGGCCGCCTCCATCTCGAGCTTGACCTTCTCCAGTTCTTCCTTGACGTGCTGCGAGCCGGCGACCTGGGATTTCTCCGCCTTCCACACCTCTTCGAGGTCGGCGTACTCGCGCTCGAGCCGCTTGATCTCGCCCTCGAGCAGGCCCAGGCGCTTCTGCGAAGCCTCGTCCTTCTCCTTCTTTACCGCTTCGCGCTCGATCTTCAGCTGGATTACGCGGCGGTCGAGGCGATCCATCGCTTCGGGCTTCGAGTCGATTTCCATCTTGATCCGCGCCGCCGCCTCGTCGATCAGGTCGATCGCCTTGTCGGGCAGGAACCGGTCGGTGATGTAGCGGTGCGAGAGCTCCGCCGCCGCGACGATCGCCGGATCGGTGATGTCGACCCCATGGTGAACTTCGTACTTCTCCTGCAGGCCGCGCAGGATGGCGATGGTCGCCTCGACCGTGGGCTCGTCCACCAGCACCTTCTGGAAGCGGCGTTCGAGCGCCGCGTCCTTCTCGAGGTGCTTGCGGTATTCGTCGAGCGTGGTCGCGCCGACGCAGTGCAACTCGCCGCGCGCGAGCGCCGGCTTCAACATGTTGCCCGCGTCGATCGCGCCCTCGGCCCGTCCGGCGCCCACCATGGTGTGCAGCTCGTCGATGAAGACGATGGTTCGGCCCTCGTCCTGAGCGAGCTCCTTCAGCACCGCCTTCAGCCGCTCCTCGAACTCGCCGCGATACTTGGCGCCGGCAAGGAGCGCGGCCATGTCGAGGGAGAGCACCCGCTTGTTCTTGAGGGTCTCCGGCACTTCGCCGTTGACGATGCGCTGCGCCAGCCCCTCGACGATCGCCGTCTTGCCCACGCCCGGCTCGCCGATCAGGACCGGGTTGTTCTTGGTGCGGCGCTGCAGGATCTGGATCACCCGCCGGATCTCGTCGTCGCGGCCGATCACGGGGTCGAGCTTGCCCGAGCGGGCGCGCTTGGTGAGGTCGAGCGTGTATTTCTTGAGCGCTTCGCGCTGGCCCTCGGCCTCGGCGCTGCTCACCGATTCGCTCCCTCGCACCGCCGTGACCGCCTGGTCGATCGCCTTCCTGCTTCCCCCGTGCTCCCTCAGTAGCCGCCCGGCCTCGCCCTTGTCGTCGGCGAGCGCGAGCAGGAACAGTTCCGAGGCGATGAACTGGTCGCCGCGCTTCTGCGCTTCCTTGTCCGTCAGATTCAGCAGCCCGTTCAGTTCGCGCGAGATCTGCACCTCGCCGCCATGGCCCTCGACCTTCGGCAGGCGTGAAACGGCCTGGGTGAGCGCGTCGCGCAGGCGCGGCAGGTTGACGCCCGCGCGCGTGAGCAGCGACGCCGAGCCCCCGTCTTCCTGGGCGAGCAGCGCCGAGAACAGGTGGACCGGTTCGATGAACTGATGGTCCTGCCCGACGGCGATACTCTGTGCATCGGCCAGTGCCTGCTGAAACTTGGTGGTGAGTTTGTCAAACCGCATTCGCGCGCGCCTGCGACTCTTTGGTTGACATGCAGGTGGGGGATTGCGGAGCGGTTTTCAAGCGTGGCGCCTGAATCCGACGACCCTGTCCGCCCGAGAGGCGAAGCTGAGGTTGCGAGCCAAGAATGATGCCAAGCCGCATCTCCTGATCGGAAACATGAATAACACTTATCCAGATGATTAGTATTACTTACTTGATTTCAAATGGATTGATGCCTATATTCCGACTGTGCAACGCACCATTACCTAAGGACTGGACGAAAAGACATGTACGCCAAGAACGCGGTGCCCCTGTACGAAGGGGATGGTTATCTGCATGCCGGTCCGGCATCGGTCGCGAAGAACCGCGATACCCCGGCCGCTTGGGTAGATCTCATCGAAATCGAACGCGAGGCACAACGGCTTCGCGGAGAAGCCCTGGCCGAGTTGCTCGGCAGGTTCCGCACCTGGGTCAAGCTGAAGCTTAGCCGCAAGAGAACCAGCGCGCTCGATAACTACCTTGCGGGCTCCACGAGCCTCGCCGAGGTGGAGCGCCGCCTCCGGGAGGCCGAGCGGGACGGACGGTATTTCACGAGCTAGTCCGACCGACACGCAGGTATCCGACCGGGCCGGGCCGCGGTCGCCGGCGACCGCCTCCTCCGCCGGCATCGGCCGGCCACGGCCCGGACCCTTCGGCGTATCGGATTTCACGAACGCGCCGAGCGGGCGCCTGCGTCGAACCGATCAGCGCTGCTACACTGGGGCGTCTTTCGAGGAGGCGGTGCGGGTGATGAAGTTCGAGCTCCAGGAAAGTCTAGGCAAGTACCCGATCACGCGCGAAATCGGCCGCGGCGCCACCAGCCGGGTCTATCTCGCCCGCGACCCGTTCGCCGAGCGGGACGTCGCCATCAAGGTGTTCCAGTTCGAGCAGGACATCAGCCCGCAGACCGAGCGCATGATGCACAAGGCGTTCCTTGCCGAGGCGGCGCTCGCCGGCAAGCTCAGCCATCCTCACATCGTCGAGATTCTCGACGCCGTCGCCGAACCCGATCACAGCTACCTGGTGATGGAGTATGTGCCGGGAGCGACGCTCGAGGCGCACTCGGAAGTCAGCAACCTGCTCCCTCTCACCAAGGTGGTCGAGATCATTTTCAAATGCATTCGCGCGCTCGAGTACGCGTTCCAGCATGGAGTGATCCACCGGGACATCAAGCCCGCGAACATTCTCCTGTCCGAGAGCGGTGATACGAAGGTGAGCGACTTCGGTGCCTCGTTCCAGCAGCGGCTCGAGGATCAAACCACGCAGCTCACCGGCGTCGGTTCGCCCGCGTACATGTCCCCGGAGCAGATCCGGATGGAAAACGTCACGCACCGGACCGATATCTACTCGCTCGGGGTCGTGATGTACCGGCTGCTGACGGGCAGGCTGCCCTACGAAGCCAATTCGCAGATAGGTCTGACGCACGCGATCCTCAACATGCCTCCGCCGCGACCGATCACCTTGCGCCCCGACCTGCCGCCCCTGCTCGATCAGATCGTCATGAAAGCGATGGAGAAGGATCCCGCGATGCGCTTCCAGACCTGGCTCGAGTTCGGCAAGGACCTGAGCCAGGCCTTCACCTCGCTGCGCCTTGCCGGGGCCTCGGCGTCCGATTCACAGCGGTTCAACGAGCTTCGCGACATGCCCTTCTTCGAGGATTTCGACGACGTCGCGCTATGGGAGGTCGTGCGTATCGGCAGCTGGAAGACCCTGGACGCGGGAACCGTCATCATCCGCGAGGCCGATCAGGGCGACAGCTTCTACTTCCTCGTGGAGGGCGAGGTCGGCGTCACGCTGCTCGGAAAGCAGCTGAACGTCATCAAGCCCGGCGGCTGCTTCGGAGAGATTCTGTACTTCACCGGCCGCATGGGGCGGCGAACGACCACGATCATCGCTCTCAGCAAAGTCATAATCATAGAGATCAAGGCCGACGCGCTGCGCGCCGCGACCGACGGCTGCCAGGTCGGATTCAACAAGGCGTTCATGCGGGTGCTGGTGGACCGCCTGACCCAGGCGAACCTGCGGCTGGCCGGGCGCGGCTAGCGGCAGAGGGTCGCTTCCGGCCGTTCAGCGCACCACCATCACCGACCGGTCCGCGTACTGCGCAACCTGCTTGGACACCGAGCCGAGCAGCAGGCGTGCGAACTTGGAGCGGCCGCGGTTGCCGACGACGATCAGATCCACGCCGTGCCGGTCGGCGTGATAGATGATCTGCTCCGCGGGGTGCCCCACAGCGACTTCGAAGCTCGCCTTCACGCCCTTGGCGGTGACCACCGGCTCCAATTCGGCGAGCAGACTCTGGTGATAGTGCCGTGAGTTCTCGATGACCGCCTCGGTTTCGACATCGTCACCGATCTCCGGCGACCGGGACACCGTGAGAACGATCAATTCGGCAGCGTGTCTCACCGCCAGTTCGAGTGCGGTCTCGAACGCTTTCTTTCCGGGTTTCGACCCGTCGTAGCCAACAAGAATCTTCGTGTACATGATTCAGCTCCGCGGCACCTGTTGCGCCGAAGGCTTTCCCGACCCACTCTGCACCCGGTCCGCTTCCTCCGCCTTCGGCAACAGATGCCGCGGCAGAAACCATAGGTTGGCGATCACGGTCGGCACAACCGCGCTTGCTATCACTGCTGCAACCAGTGCCGAGTACTGCGCCTGGGTGACGACTCCGTGCGACAGGCCGAACAGGGAAGAAATCGTGCCGAACGTAAGGCCGGTGGACATCAGCAGCGTCGTGTACATCCCTTCCTTCCTCGGCGAGCGGAATGCCCGGGTCACCGGATAGACACCGGCAATTTTCGTCGCGACCTTGACGCTCAGCATCAGCAGAAACGCCGCGGGCGCCGCGATCAGCGCCGGCACTGAGACGAAAGAACCGGCGCGGATAAAGTAGAACGGCGTCAACAGCCCGAACGTCAGCGTGCGCAGGCGCCGAACCAGTACATGGTCTTTACCGACCGTGCCTGCGAGCACCATGCCCATCACATACGCCGGCAGAACGGCCTCGCTGTCCGCCCAGGCGGCCAGCGCGCCGAGCCCAAACAGGAACAGCAGCAGGAATTTTGCTTCGAGTTCGGACGGACGGCCGCCGAAGCGCCGGAAGAAAAGCGGTATCAGCCAGGGCAGGATCAATGCCGTGACAACGAGAGCCCCCACAAACAGCAGCGTCTTTGCCGTGAACGGGGCGAAGATGAGTCCCAGCGCGATGACCGTGCCCAGATCGGTGATGAAACAGGCCGCGAGAACCGTCTTCCCGTAATCCGTGGTATTGAAGCCGAATTCGATCATGACGGCGTATACCACGGCCACCGAAGTAGTGGACATTGCGACGCCTGCCAGCCAGCTCGCTTCGACGTCCCAACCGAGCAACCAGCGCGCGGCCGCGGCGCAGCCGAAGAACGGCGCGAAAAAGCTGATCAAGCCTATCGCGGTCGCTTCCTTCCACCTGCGCCTGAAGACCTCGGGGTCCAGCTCCGCTCCGGCGAGGAAAGTGAGCACGATAGCGCCGGCGCCGGCGAGGAACTTGATCCAGTCATGGTCCGCTCCGAGAATCGCGCTCCCAAAGGCAAGACCGAGGACGAGCTGCGCAACGGTGCCGACCACGATCTCGGAGAGCGCATTGGCCACTTTCAGCCATATCGAGAGCAGCGACGCGAACAGCGCGAGCCCCAGCCAGAGCGCCGCCAGAGCCCAGATTTCGGTCATTGAAAACCTCCGTTCCGCTTTTTCTTGAACGCGACGGAGAGGCGGGAGCAGACGCCTGCGCGAACGCCCCCCGGCGTTTTACGTAGGCATCATCAGCCTTGCGGCGGTTGTGGGAGGTATGCCATCTCCCTGAAACGACGCTGCCATGATAGCGGCTCGGACAGCGCGCGTAAACGGCGCTCCGCCGCTCAGGCGGCGCTCGACTTGGGCGGCTCCCAGCGCCCGGCCGCTTCGTCGTCCGAAGCCCGCGCTTCGACCCAGCGAGCACCCTGCGGGGTCTCCTCTTTTTTCCAGAACGGCGCACGCGTCTTCAGGTAGTCCATGATGAACTCGCAGGCCGCGAAGGCCTCCCCCCTGTGAGCCCCGGTGACGACGACGAGAACGATCTGATCGGTGGGCTTCAATTCGCCGATTCGGTGCACGACGAGCACGTCGATCACGTCCCAGCGCGCTTTCGCCTCGTCGACAATTTTCTCCAGCGCCTTCTCCGTCATCCCCGGATAGTGCTCGAGCGTCATCTTCGTCACCGCGTCGCCGTCGCTGGCATCGCGACACACGCCGATGAAGCTCGCCACCGCTCCGACCCTGGGGTTGCTTCCGCGGAGTGCGGCAATCTCGGCGCCGGCGTCGAAATCCCGGGTCTGGATACGCACCGGCATCTCAGCCTCCGGTGACGGGAGGGAAGAAAGCGACTTCGTCGCCCGACTTCACCGGCGTTGTCGCCTGCGCCATTTCCCGGTTGACGGCAACGCGCACCGCCTTCCCCTGCGCGAGCGCCGTCTGCCAGGCCCCGCCGCGGGCCGTGAGCAGCGTGCGCAGGCCGGCGACCGTCGCGGCCGCCGGGGCGGCATCGAGATCCTCGCCGGAACTGCCCAGTTGCTCGCGCAAGCCGGCGAAATAGAGAACCTTGATCTTCATCGATACAGCTCCGAATACGCCATGAAGCTCACCGAGTCTCCCGCTCGTATCGGGTGCCCTGCCGGATTGTCGACCAAGCCGTCGGCCCAAGCCGTCGACATGAGCACCGCGGAGTCCTGCGTGGGATAGAGATCCAGGCCTCCGCGCGCGTTCCATTTTACGCGCAGAAACTCGCGTCGGGGATCGGGATCGGACCAGTCGAAGTCCGCGCGCACGGCGATGGCGCGCGCCCGCACGTCCGCGATCCCCTGGCTTCTGAGCAGAAACGGCCTGACGAATATCAGGAAGGTCACGAAGCTCGACACCGGGTTGCCGGGCAGCCCGATGAAACCGGCCCCGCCCACGCGGCCGAAGGCGAGCGGGCGTCCCGGCTTCATCGCGATGCGCCACATCAGCAGCTCGCCCTCGGCTTCGACCGCGGGCTTGACGAAATCCGCGTCCCCCACGGAAACGCCGCCGCTCGTCACGATGACGTCGCACTCGCCGGCCGCGCGGCGCAGCACTTCGCGAGTCGCCTCGAGCGTGTCGGGAACGATCCCGTAGTCGCGGGTTTCGCAGCCGAAAGTGGCCGCGAGCCCGTTGAGCGTGAAGCGGTTGGAGTTGTAGATTCGTCCGGGCGGCAGCGGATCGCCCGGCATGACGAGCTCGTCGCCCGTGAAGAACAGCCCCAGTCGCAGGCGGCGAAACACCGGAAGCGAAGCGATCCCCACCGACGCGGCGAGACCGGTATCCTGCGGCCGCAGCCTGAGACCCGCGGGAAGCACTTCGTCACCCGAGCGAATATCGCTGCCCGTCCGCCGGATCCACTCTCCGCGCGCGGGGGACTTCCTGACGACCACCGTCTCGCCTTCCTGGACGCAGGATTCCTGCATCACGACGGCATCTGCGCCTTCCGGAATCGGCGCGCCGGTGAAGATTCGCGCGGCGGTTCCGGGAGCGAGGGGTCGGCCGGTCGATCCGGCCATGATTTTCTGCGCCACTTTGAGCCGTGTGTCGGCCCGGGGCAGGTCGGCGACGCGCACCGCGTAGCCGTCCATGGCGCTGTTGTCCATCGGCGGAACGTTCATCGTCGAACGCCGGGCCGCCGCGAGCACGCGGCCGGTCGCGGCGAGGGTCGGGACGGTTTCGGTCCGGGAGACCGGACGTGCGCCGGCGAGCAGCCGCTCGAGCGCTTCGTCCACGCTCAACAGTCCCTTGTTCACGCGAGTCCGTTGAAGCGGAGGATGAAGTCTCCGATGCCGTCGTAGTCGGCGAGCCCGAAGCGCGGCAGCCTGGACTCGAGCGCAGCATCGGTGGCGATGGCGACGATGTGTTCGTCTTCCGGGTGCAACAAGGGTTTTCCGTTCTCTTTCCTCCAGATTTCGAGCTTGGGCATGGGGTAGCGCTTGTAGCCCTCTATCAGCAGCAGGTCGCAGGGCGAGACACGCTTGATCTGCTCCTCGAGCGAGGGTTCCGCCTCGCCGCGCAGCTCATGCATGAGGACCCAGCGCTTTTCCGATACGACCATGACCTCGCTGCAGCCCGCCTCGCGGTGGCGGTAGGAGTCCTTCCCGGGATGGTCAAACTCGAAGCTGTGGTGCGCATGCTTGATGAGGGATACCTTCATTCCGCGCTGCACGAAGCGCGGGATGAGCTTCTCGATCAGCGTGGTCTTGCCGCTTCCCGACCATCCCGCGAATCCGAATATCTTCATGCCGATCCGGGCGGGCGAGTCCCGCGCGCGAAAAGGCTCATTGTATCAGGGCGTCATTCCCGCAAGAATATAGCGACACCCGATCATCCGGGGCGGCTGCCATCAAGCCCCTGGCTGGTTGGCGTTGGGGAAGAACAGCTGCTCGCCGCCGATCTTGTACTCGGCGATCGCCTTCTGGCCTTCGGGCGAGACGACCCAGTCGACGAAGGTCTGGCCGAGATCTCTCTTCACGTTCGGGTGTTTGGCCGGGTTGACGAGCATCACGCCGTACTGGTTGAAAAGCCGCTTGTCCCCTTCCACCGCGATGGCGAGATCTCCGCGGTTCTTGAACGAGATCCAGGTACCGCGATCGGCGAGGATGTAGCCATTCATCGCCGCGGCGGTGTTGAGCGCCGGCCCCATGCCCTGGCCGGTGTCCTTGTACCAGGGTCCCTTCTCCTTGGCGATGTCGATGCCGGCCATTTTCCAGAGATTCAGCTCGGCGATGTGCGTTCCGCTTCTGTCTCCGCGGGAGACAAAAGGCTTCGTCGCCGACTTGATCCTCTTCAGGGCCGCCAGGATGTCCCTGCCGCCCGCCACTCCGTCCGGATCGGCCTTCGGTCCGATCAGGACAAAGTCGTTGTACATGACCGGGAAGCGTTTGACGCCGTGACCCTCCGAAAGGAATTTCTCCTCGGCCGGTTTTGCATGCACGAAGACCACGTCGGCGTCACCGCGGCGCGCGAGGTCGAGGGCCTGGCCGGTACCCAGGGCGACGACGCGCACCTGGATGCCGGTCTTCTTCTGGAAGGCGGGCAACATGTGTCCGAACAGGCCCGACTGCTCGGTCGAAGTGGTCGAGGCCACGATAATGAATTTCTGCTGGGCGTGCGCGGTAAGCGACAGGCACAGCGCGGCGATGGGCAGCAATTTGCGGATCAGGTCCAGGGCAGTTCTCCTTTGATGAATGCGGCGGCTTGCGCCGACCGGGGTTTGGAAAAGAATTCCTCGACCGCTGCACGCTCGACGAGCCGCCCCTGGTCGAGGAACAGGATTTCGTCGCCCAGCCGCCGCGCCTGGCCGAGGTTGTGCGTCGCCATCACCACCTTCGTGCCCGCCGCGTCGAAGGCCTTGATCACGGTTTCGATCTCGCGCGTCGCGCTCGGGTCGAGGCTGGCGGTGGGCTCGTCGAGGAACAGCACTTCCGGGTGCAGCGCCCAGGCCCGCGCGAGCGCGAGCCGCTGCTGCTCGCCTCCCGAGAGCACGCGGGCCGGTCGGTGGGCGAGGTGCGAGAGCCCGACGCTTTCGAGCGCTTCGCGCGCCAGCACCCCGCGCTGCGGCTCTGGGATTCCGGCGATTTTCAGCGCGTAGGCGACGTTGGCATGGGCCGAGCGGCGCAGCATCACCGGCCGCTGGAAAACCATCGCCTGTTTCCTCGGAGCACCCGGGCGCTCGGGCGCGTTCCAGGCGATTCGGCCCGAAGTCGGGCTCAGCAGGCCGTGCATGAGCCGCATCAGCACGCTTTTTCCGGCGCCGTTGGCGCCCAGGATGATCGTGCTCGGCCCCGCTCCGATCTCGAGCGAAACCCTATCGATAATGGTTCGCCCGCCGGCGGCGAACGACATCTCGGCAAGGCGCAGCGGAAGGATGGCGCCGTTGCTCATCCGTAGCGCCGCTGCGCCAGCTCCTTGGTGAGATACGCCGCCGCGTTCACGGCGATCACGATGGCGATCAGGATCACCCCCAGGCCGAGCGCGAGGGGCAGGTCGCCCTTGCTGGTTTCCAGGGCGATGGCGGTGGTCATCACGCGCGTTACCCCGTCGATGTTCCCGCCGACGATCATCACCGCACCGACCTCGGCCGCGGCGCGCCCGAAGCCGGCGAGGATCGCCGTGAGCAGCGAGAAGCGCGTGTCCCAGAGCAGCGTCAGCGCAGCGTTCAGGCGGCGCGCGCCGAGCGAGCGCAGTTGCTCCTCGTACTCGCGCCAGGCGTCCTCGATCGCCTGGCGCGACAGTGCGGCGATGATCGGCAGGATCAGGATGGTCTGGGCCACGACCATCGCCGAGGGCGTGAACAGGATTCCGAGAGGGCCGAGCGGGCCGGCGCGCGAGAGCAGGAGGTACACGAGCAGGCCGACCACGACCGGAGGCAGGCCCATCAGGGCGTTCAGGAACACGATCACCGTCTGGCGGCCGGGGAATTTTCCGACGGCGATCGCGGCACCCAGCGGCAAGCCCAGCACCGCGGCGATACCCACCGCGCTCAGACTGACCCCGAGGCTCAGCAGGACGATCTCGACCAGCTTATCGTCCAGGTGGACGATCAGGGCGAGGGCGGTAAGGAGAGCTTCGTGCACGTTTCAAAGAGGTTCTGCAAGCAGGTCAGACCTGTCTTTCGGGCAAAGGGACGGGCCGGCACCCCTCTTGTCCCATCCGAAGTTACCGACAGGGCTTTCTCGCCAAGCCTCGAATCATATTCGCGGCTCGATATTTCTTGAAATATGTACTCACATTCATATAAGTGCTG
>JBATEB010000075.1:0-5450 GCA_049663805.1 Burkholderiales bacterium
CATCTGGTCGAGGCAAATTCCCTCGCCCCCGCGAAAACGAGCGAAGGCGAGTTTCGAGGAACCGGCCAGGCGGGGGCCCGACGACGCGGAAAGTCCCTGGATTCCCGCTTACGCGGGAATGACGGCACCCAGGGGAAACTCTTTCTCTTCGATGAGCCCACGACCGGCCTGCATTTCGACGACGTCGAAAAGCTGCTCTCGGCTTTCCGCCGACTGATCGCCGCGGGGCATTCCCTGGTCGTGATCGAGCACAACCTCGACGTCATCCGCGCCTGCGACTGGCTCATCGACCTCGGCCCCGAGGGCGGCGACGCCGGCGGCGAGATCGTCTGCGCCGGCACGCCGGCCGAGGTCGCGAAGCATCCGGGCTCGCACACGGGCAAGGCGCTGCGCGAATACGAAACCGCTCTGACAAGCCCCGCTGCTCTTCCCGCAACGGAACCCGGCGTGCCGCCGCGGGCTCGCATCGACGAATCGATCAGGATCCACAACGCCCGCGAGCACAATCTGCAATCCATCGACGTCGAAATTCCGCGCAACCAATTCACCGTGATCACCGGCGTCTCCGGCTCGGGAAAATCCACCCTCGCCTTCGATATCCTGTTCGCCGAAGGCCAGCGGCGCTATCTCGAGTCGCTCAACGCCTACGCGCGCCAGTTCGTCCAGGGCGCGGCGCGGCCCGACGTGGACGCGATCTTCGGCATTCCGCCCACCGTCGCGATCGAGCAGCGCACCAGCCGCGGCGGAAGCAAGAGCACCGTCGCGACGCTCACCGAGATCTATCATTTCCTGCGCCTGCTCTACGTCAAGCTCGGGCTCCAGCACTGCCCCGACTGCAAGGTGCCGATCGAGCCGCAGAGCGAGGCCGCGATCGCCGCGCGCCTGCTGCGCGACTATCGCGGCCGGCGCATCGGCCTGCTGGCGCCGTTGGTCGTCAACCGCAAGGGCTATTACACCGATCTCGCCAAGTGGGCTGCCGGCCGCGGCTACGCCTTCCTGCGCGTCGACGGCGAGTTCCTGCCGACCGGCAAGTGGCCGCGCTTGTCGCGCTTCCGGGAACATGCGATCGAGCTCCCGGTCGCCGACCTGAACGTCGCCGCAGGCAATGAAGCGGAAATCCGCGAGGCGCTCGCCCGCGCCCTGGAACACGGCAAGGGCGTCGTGCACGTGCTTGCGGGGCTCGACCGCCTGGAAGCCGCAAGCCGGAAGGCGGCCGCCGCGCCATCCCGGCGCGCGCGAGTGGAAATGGATCTCCCGCAGCGGGTGTTCTCGACGAAACGCGCCTGCCCCTCCTGCGCGCGCAGCTTCGCCGAGCCCGACCCGCGCCTTTTCTCGTTCAATTCGAAGCACGGCTGGTGCCCGCAGTGCTACGGCACGGGCCTCAGGCTCGACCGCGTGGAATGGGACGAGGAACGCGAGAAGACCGGCACCGAGGACCATGTGCTCGACTCGTGGATCGAATGGCTCGAGATCGATGCCCCCTGCCCCGCGTGCGACGGAAAGCGCCTCAATCGCGAAGCGCTCGCCGTGCTGTGGCAGGGCCGCTCGATATCGGAGCTCGCCTCGTTGCAGGTGGCGAAGCTCGACGCCCTGTTCCGCGATCTCCGGCTCGCGGGGCGCGACGCGGAGATCGCGCGCGACATCGTCGCGGAGCTGCAATCGCGGCTGGACTTCCTCGGCCAGGTCGGGCTCGCGTACCTGTCGCTCGACCGCTCGGCGCCGACGCTCTCGGGCGGCGAAGCGCAGCGCATCCGGCTCGCCGCTCAGCTCGGCTCGAACCTGCGCGGCGTGTGCTACATCCTCGACGAACCGACGATCGGCCTGCATGCGCGCGACAACCGGATCCTGCTCGACACCCTCGACCGGCTCGAGGCCAAGGGCAACACGCTGGTCGTCGTCGAGCACGACGAAGACACCCTACGCCGGGCCGGCCACCTGATCGATCTCGGGCCCGGCGCCGGAAAGCTGGGCGGACGCGTGATCGCGGAAGGATCGGTCGAGGACCTGATGCGAGCGCCGGAGTCGCTGACCGGAAAGTTCCTCGCCCATCCCCTGCAGCACCCATTGCATGCACCGCGCCCGGTGGGTAGGGGAACTCCCTCGCTCGGCATCGCCGGCGCGTCGCTGCACAATCTGAGGAACATCGACGTCGACCTGCCGCTGCAGCGCTTTTCGGTAATCACCGGCGTCTCCGGTTCCGGAAAATCCACGCTGGCGCGGGACGTGGTCTACGAGAACGTCTTGCGTCTGGTGGCGCGCCGCCGCAACGCGGGACACAAGGAGCGGGGGAAGGCCGCGGTTCCTGCGGCGGCGCCGCAGCCGAAAACCACCGTCGATGCGTTCCCGGGCTGCCGGGAAATTCTCGGCTGGGAGGCCGTCGGCCGTGTGCTGGAAGTCGACCAGACGCCGATCGGCAAGACGCCGCGCTCCTGTCCGGCGACCTACGTCGGTTTCTGGGACGCCATCCGGCGCCTGTTCGCCGATACCGCCGAGTCGCGCATGCGCGGCTGGACGGCGTCGCGCTTTTCCTTCAACACCCAAGGGGGGCGCTGCGGGGCCTGCGAGGGTCAGGGGATCAAGAAAATCGAAATGAGCTTCCTCCCGGACGTGAAGGTCCTGTGCGAGGCCTGCGGCGGCGCGCGCTTCAACCCGGAGACGCTCGCGGTTCGCTGGAAGGCGAAGAACGCCGGCGAAGTGCTTGCGATGAGCGTGGATGAAGCGCTCGAGTTCTTCATCGCGCACGCGGCAACACACCACGCGCTGAAACTGCTGCAGGACGTCGGCCTGGGCTACCTGACCCTGGGCCAGCAAAGTCCCACGCTTTCCGGCGGCGAGGCGCAGCGCATCAAGCTGGTGGCCGAACTGGCGAAAACCGGGGACAGACCCCGGTTTTCGGGAAAACCGGGGTCTGTCCCCGGTTTTTCGACCCTCTACATCCTCGACGAGCCGACCGTCGGCCTGCACATGGCCGACGTCGAGCGCCTGATCCGGGTGCTGCACCGCCTGGTCGACGCCGGGAACACCGTCGTCGTCATCGAGCACAATCTCGACGTCATCGCCGAGGCCGACTGGATCGTCGATCTCGGACCCGAGGGCGGAGCCGAAGGCGGGCGCGTCGTGGCGCAAGGTCCGCCGGAGCGGTTGATCGCGTCCCGGAAAACCAGCCACACCGCGGCGGTACTTGAGCGTTTCCTGCGGAGCCGCCGCTCTCCGGCCGCAGCCTGAGGGCTAGCGGGGATTCAGACCGAGCGCTCGGTCTTTTTCGACTGGAGGTACCTCTGGAGATTGGCCGTCGTTTCCATTTTCTTGCGCTCGGTGATATCCCGCCCGGTGACGAACACTCCCTCCTCGCCCCGCGCGGGCCTGCGCTCCCACGCAAAGCACCGGTACGTGCCGTCCTTGCAGCGCAACGAGAACTCGATCTCGCCTCCTTCGGCCGCCGCGAGGCGCGTATTGACGAGAGTCAGCGCGGCGGCGTGCTCGTTCTGATCGACGAGCCGGGTGAGGGGCTTGTCCAGCAGCGTCACGCGAGGGTAGCCGAGGATCCTTTCCCAGGTGCGATTGATGATCTTGAGCTTGAGGTCGGAAGTGATCACGCCCAGCAGCAACGGCGAGTCCGCGCTGATCCAGTCCTCTTTCCTGCGCCCGAAGTCTTCCATGATTTCCCTGAGCCGAACCTGGCCGGCGGAATGGGTGATTTTGACGGGTTTTTCCCGATCGTGTTTCCCCGTGGAGGGTACTGCAGGCAGTCCTGCACGGTCCATCGGGTAAACCCGACACGCGCTGTCAGGCAAACCCCACAATTGATTAGAATCATGGAATTAGGAGGGCGCAATGGCCTGGGCTCAGAAGCCGCTCGTTCGCGGCGACAGGATCGGTTTTCGCAGCCGCGGGCCCCAGGCGATTACAATCGCGCACCCCTCGCCCAGGTTGAGACGTTGAACCCCGCGCTATTGCGACTCCTGCGACCCGTAGCGGTTCCGGCGGCGGTGCTGCTCGCCGCCGCCTTGGCCCTCACCCTCGGCCCGGCGCTGCCCGCTTCGCTGTCCGGCCTCTCCGTCGTGGGACCGTACGTGGTGCTGGTGCTCGGGGTGACGATCAGCGCCTGGTTCAATCGCAGCCGCGCCCTCGTCCTGCTCGCCTCGCTCCTGGCCGCCTATGCCGCATACACCCTCGCCCTCGAGCTGGGTCCGGGGAGCTTCCCGGTGCGCGCGGTGTTTACCGCGCTCGCCATCCTCGTGCCTCTCAATGCCTTGCTCGCGCTGTCATTTCCGGAGCGAGGCGTGCGCCAGCACCGGAATTATCGCTGGCTGCTGCTCGGGCTGGCCGAGGCGATCGTCGTGACCTGGGTCGCGAATGCGGGACGCAGCGACCTCTCGGGCACCGCGTGGCACGACGTACTCGATCACTGGATCCTGCGCTCGCCGCCGACCCCCATCGCGGCCCGGATACTGATCGTCGCGGCGTTTGCAGCCGCGGTGGCAAGGGCGTGGCCGCGCCGCCGCCCCCGGGAACTGCGCAAAGAGCCGCGTCCGCTCGATATCGGCATTGCGGCGGCGCTGGTCGCTTTCTTCTTCGGCTGCGAATGGGCCACATCGCCGGGTGCGTTCGGCACGTTCATGTCGGCCGCCGGCATCATCCTGCTCGCGGCCGTGCTCCAGGAATCGCATCGGCTCGCGTTCCGCGACGAACTGACGAACCTGCCCAGCCGCCGCGCCCTCGAGGAACGCCTCTCGGGCCTGGGGCCGATGTACACCATCGCGATGATCGACGTCGATCACTTCAAGCAGTTCAACGACGCCCACGGGCACCACATCGGCGACCAGGTATTGCGGCTCGTCGCCGCCCGTCTGGCCGAGATCGAGGGCGGGGGTATTTCCTACCGCTATGGAGGCGAGGAGTTCTGCGTGCTGTTCGCCGACCGCACGCTGGATCAGGCGTTTCCCCATCTCGAGCAACTGCGAAAGGACATCGAGGACTACAGAATGGCGGTCCGGGGCGGGAACCGCCCGCGGGACGTGGGGGCCGGCACGCGCCTGCGCGCCGCGCGCCCGCCGGAGAAGACCCTTTCGGTGACGGTGAGCATCGGCGCAGCCGAGCGCGACGACACGCTCATCAGGCCGGCGCTCGTCATCCGGGCCGCGGACGAAGCGCTGTACCGGGCCAAGCGGGCCGGACGGAACCGGGTCATGAGATAGAGCGCCGCGGCTGCCGGCGACTCGCCGATACCCGCGGCGAGCCGGCCCTCGCGGCCGGGGGTCGCCGCGGCAGAGCGATCGAATCGGCGTGCGGTACCATAGTCGAGGGAGGCTCGCGCAGGCGGGGTTCAGAGAGGGACATGCCATATTTCCGCCGTGAACTGCAGGGTCCGGCCGGCGTCGCGGCCCGCGACGGTCCCCGCGGGCGCCGCCGGCGGATGCGGCCATGAAGCCCCCCGCGCGAGGCAAAGG
>JBATEB010000076.1:0-9987 GCA_049663805.1 Burkholderiales bacterium
GGGTCGTGCGGGTGCAGCACAAGCCCTTCATCGACTGGATCTGGGGCGGCTGCCTGCTGATGGCGCTCGGCGGCGCTCTCGCCGCGAGCGACCGGCGCTACCGGGTCGGGGCGGTACGGCGCGAGGAGCCGTACGCAGCGGCCCCGGCGGCGCCGTGATCGTCTCCGGTCCCGAATCGAAACGATGAATCGTTTCCTGCTGCCGCTGGGCATCTTCGTCGCGCTGGTCGGCTTGCTCGGGGTCGGCCTCACGCTCAATCCGCGCGAGGTGCCCTCGCCGCTCATCGGCAAGCCGGCGCCGCACTTCGAGCTGCCGCAACTGCACGAGTCTGCGAAAACCTTCACGGAAAAGGACATGCTCGGAAAAGTGTGGGTCCTGAACGTGTGGGCCTCCTGGTGCGTGAGCTGCCGCGAGGAGCACCCGGTGCTGCTCGACCTCGCGCGAAGCGGCGAGGTTCCGCTCTACGGGCTCAACTACAAGGACAAGCGGCAGGACGGCCTCGCGTGGCTGAAGACCATGGGCGACCCCTACCGGCTCTCGATCTTCGACATCGAGGGCAGGGTCGGAATCGACTACGGCGTCTACGGCGTGCCCGAGACCTATCTCATCGACCGGCGCGGCGTCATCCGCTACAAGCGCATCGGCCCGCTTACGCCGGATATCGTCAAGAACAAGCTGCTGCCCCTGGCGCAGGAGCTGGCGCGTGGCTAGGCTCCTCGCACTGCTCCTGCTGCTCGCGCCCGTCATCCCGGCACACGCGAAAGACGCCCGCCCCGCCGCGGCGGACCCGGTGCTGGAGAAGCGAGTCATGGCGCTCGCCGCCGAGCTGCGCTGCCTGGTGTGCCAGAATCAGACCATCGCCGACTCGAACGCGGACCTCGCCACGGACTTGAGAAACCAGGTTCGCGAGAAGATGCGGCAGGGAGCGAGCGACTCGGAAATCATCGATTTCATGGTCGCCCGTTACGGCGACTTCGTCCTTTATCGCCCTCCCCTGAAGGCAACGACCTTGCTGCTGTGGTTCGGACCGCTGCTGCTGCTCGCCGGCGGAGCTTGGGTTCTGGTCCGGCTGGTGCGGCGCCGCCGGCCTGCCGAGGATGTTGATATATCCGCCGCGCAGCGCTCGCGAGCAGCCGAGCTTCTCGCAGGAAGCGAAGCAGAGAGACGATGACCCTGTTCATCGTCGTCGGCGTCCTGCTGGTTGCGGGCGCGCTGCTCTTTGTCCTGCCTCCGCTCCTGCGTCGCGGGGCGCGCTCCGGCGCCAGCCGCGATGCCGTGAACGTCGCGGTATACCGGGATCAACTGCGCGAGCTCGAAGCCGACGTTCGCGCCGGAACCCTGGCATCGGACCAATACGAGAAGGCGAAGCGCGAGATCGAAGCGCGGCTTGTGGCCGACGTCGGCTCGGGCGACGCGCCCGCGCCCCCTGCCCGCCGGCCGCGCGCGGCCGCGATCGCCCTGGGGCTGGCCGTGCCGGTCTGCGCGCTGGCCATCTACGGGGTCGTCGGCACTCCTCGCGCACTCACACCCCAGGCGGAAGCTCCGGGCGGCCCCCACGGAATGAGCTCCCAGCAATTCGAGGCGCTGGCGGAGCGGCTCGCTGCGCGAATGAAGGACCATCCCGAGGACGCCGAGGGCTGGACGATGCTGGGCCGATCCTATTCCGTGCTGGGCCGCTATCCCGAGGCCGCGCGGGCGTACGCGAACGCCGCGGACCGCAACCCGCAGGACGCGCAGCTGCTCGCCGATTACGCCGACACCCTGGCGATGGCCCAGGGCCGCCGCCTCGAGGGCGAGCCGGAAAAGATCATCGCGCGCGCGCTTGCGGTCGACCCCGGCAACCTCAAGGCCCTGCTTCTCGCCGGTACCGCCGCGTTCAACCGGAACGAGTACGCCGGCGCGGCGCGCCATTGGGAACGGGCCCTGGGCGCGGTACCGCGAGAGTCGGAAATGGCTCAGAGACTGCGCGCGAGCATCGCGGAGGCGCGAACTCTGGGCGGGGACGCGCAGGTCCCGGTCAAACCGGCGCAAGCGGCGAGCTCCAGACAGGTAAGGGGGGTGGTGAAGATCGCACCCGGCCTCGCGGCCAAGGTCGGGCCGGACGATACGCTATTCATCTTTGCGCGCGCGGAGAAAGGCCCGCGCATGCCGCTCGCCATCCTGCGCCGGCAGGGGCGCGATCTGCCGGCGCAATTCACCCTCGACGACTCGATGGCGATGAGCCCCGCTGCGAAAATCTCCGATCAGGCGCGGGTCGTGATCGGCGCCCGGGTCTCGAAGACCGCGAACGCCACCCCGAGCCCGGGCGATCTGCAGGGTCTGAGCCCTCCCGTGAAGGTCGGCGCCCAGGGCGTCACCGTGACGATCGACACCGAACTGCGCTAGAAAACGTCACTGGCACCGAGCTTGACCTAGGTCAAGCTCGGAGGGAAAGCAGCGGAAATAATGGAGGCGATATCGCCATCCACTCCAGGAGCAAGAAATGAAGCGCACCCTCATCGCAGCAGCGGCAGCAGGAATCCTTATCGTCCCGTTCTATTCCACCGCCCTTGCCCAGAAAGTCGATGCCGACAAGGCAAAATCGGAGGCGAAGAAGCGCGGATGCCTGAATTGCCACGATATCGACAAGAAGAAGGTCGGTCCCGCGTTACAGGATAGCGCCGCGAAGTTCAAGGGCAAGACAGCCGCCGACCTTAGCGCCTCGGTCAAGTCCAAGCCCGTCCACGCCGGCGCGCTCAAGCAGACGGCCGACAAGGATCTGAAACTGATGTCCGAATGGATCCTGACCCTCGGTAAGTAGGCAGGCACGGCGCCGCGGGCCGCTCCGCCGACTCAAACGCCCCCGACCGCGGCGATCGGTTCCCTCAGAGCACGCTCCCCGCGAAGCCGAGGAGCACCAGAGCGAGCAGCGTCAACCCGAAGGCGAGCAGGACGATACCCAGTATCTTCGAGCCGAGGGTCATCTGCGGCGACGGCGCGTCGACCAGATAACTCTCGAGCTGGCCGCTCTTCACCAACTCCTCGTACTCCAGGGTGTGCTCCCGCGCGAACTCCTCCAGGGGAAGCACGCCGGTGAACATCGAGATATCCGGGGGAGGAAGCTTGTCCGGCCTGAAGTGGTTGTTGAAGAAATGCACGGTAAACAGGAACACGATGGCGAGGAAGGCCTCCTCTCCGTGGGCGAGCGTGGCGATGTTGAAGATCCATCCCGGCCACACCGCGGCGGTCAGTTCCTTGAACCAGAGCATGAGCCCGCTTCCCCCGACGATCGTCAGGCCCCAGAACGGCGCCCAGTAGTCGAACCTTTCCCAGTACGCCCACCGTCCGAACACCGGTCTCGGTCCCTTGCCGAGGAACCACCTGAACATCGCGTGAATGTCCTTCAAATCCTGCCAGCTCGGCACGAACGAGGTATGCCCGAACCACTTGAAGGTCCGCCACTTCGGAGCCAGCAAGACGACGAAGTAGACGATGTGCGCGAGAAATATCCCCAATATGATCACCGCGGCACCGCGATGGATGAGGGCGGCCGCCTTCGGACCGCCGAGGAACCTTACGATGTATTGGGCCCAGGCGGTCTCGGCATAGAACGCCGCCATGCCCGTCAGCGACAGGACCATCAGCGACAGCGCGAAAAACAGGTGGGCCAGCGTCCACACCGGCCGGAAGCGCCGGAAGTACTTGCCCTTCAATTGCGGCATCCGGGACGTCAGCACGTGCGGCCGGCTCTTGCCCTCCTTGCGCTCCCGGTATTCCCGGTAGAACCACAGCGCGCAATGCGTCCAGAAGAAGAGGAACACCCCCACGATCAGCGCGATCATGAACTTCGACACGACCCACATGTAGGGATAGCGCTTGAAGTCGTGCGTGCTCGCGTGGGGCTGGAACGTCACGAACCCCGCGGTCGCGTCGGCATGGCATTTCCGGCAGGTTTCCAGCCGGTTGTTCGGATGCACGGTGGATTTCGGATGGTTCACCCGCTGGATGTCGTGGTTGCCGTGGCAGTCGAAGCAGCTCGCCGTATAGGTATAACCCAGAGTGGTGACCTGGCCATGGTAGGTGTCCCCGTACGATCTCAGGTTCTCGGCATGGCATTTTCCGCAGTTCCTGGTGATGACGAGCCGGATCGCGTCGAGTTTCGGCCGGTCCACATCATGGGTCGTATGGCAATCGGAGCAGACCGGCGCTGCGGCATTGCCGGCCATGATCTGCCTGCCGTGGACCGAATCCACGTACTCGACGCGTTGCTCGCTGTGGCACTTTCCGCAGACGTTCGGGATACCCAGGTGCCAGTCGGCCCGCGCCGCGCTGCCCGGCGGGTAGATGTAGTGGGCGTCATGACAGTCGTAGCAGGTTGCGTTGGTGTACGACTGGTCCCGCCTGTTCGGGCGGGCGTGGATGGATTTCATGTAGCGCTCGATCTGGTCCACCACCACCCCCAGCCGCGCGAACTCCTGGGTCTTGCCTTCCTTCTTGGCGTTCGCCCACAACTCCTCGTGGCAGGTCACGCAACTGACCCTGCGCACGCCCGCCTGGTGCGGGATCTCGGTGATGTCCTTATGGCACTCGACGCATTGCCGCTTGCCGTGAACGCTCTGCTCGAAGCGGTCCTTGACCAGATGCAGCGGCCGCATCTTCCCGTCCGCGCCCGGCGCCGCGAACCCTTCGTTTCCGTGACACGACAGGCAGACTTCGTTGGGATATTTCTCGGCCGGCTGCGCGAGCCCGCTTGCCGGCGAGCCGGCGACGGCAACGACGCCGGCGACAAGGAGCGCGCGCGGCAGGCGGCGGTTGCAGGCGTCAAGGAAGAAGCTCCAGACGCATTGGGTGAAATTATTGTTCATATTCGCCTCGCCCTGCTGTGTTTGGATTGCCCGCCCGAATCGCAGTCTAAGGAAGCTCTGAAAAAATCAAACCTCATTGCCGCGCCGGTTCATGGCCCGATGGACCTCAGCGCCTGTCCCTCGGCAGATTGGCATAGTAGGACGCGATATCGTCGATGACGGCGTTGCTGTAAATGACGCTCATCCTGTGCATGGTCGAGCTTTCGCGCTTGTCGTCGCGATACGCCCGCAGCGCCATGACCAGGTAATCCTTGTCCTGCCCGCGAAGGATCGGAACGACCATTTTGGGTGTGTCTTCCGAATCGTGGCAGCGATCGCATTTCGCCGCCAATTCCCGGGCCGAGCTCGGCACGGTGTCGGCGGGCGCGGATTGCTGGACCGCGTAGAACGCGCTGATGTTCTCCACGTCCCGATCGCTCAGGCCGGCGACGTAGCGCTGCATGCCCCAGTGTTTCCGCGATGTCCGGTAGGCCCGGATCGACTTCAACAGGTACTGGGAATCCTGGCCGGCGAGGCTGGGCGTTGCGGCGTCACTGCTGACCCCGTTGGGGCCGTGGCAGCCGCCGCACATGGCGGTGAGAGGCTCACCTGTCCGGGGGTCTCCCCAGGGAGGCGCGGGCCGCTGCGCCGGCGTCCGGGATGCGAAATACAGCGCCAGGCTTTCCAGCTCGCCCGCGCTCGCATCGCGCAGTATCGAGCCCATCGGCCCTTTCTTGCGGTCTCCCCGGTGATACTCCCGGACAGCCGTGACCAGATAATGGGGCTGCTGGCCGGCCAGGCTGGGAACACCGCGGGTTCTGCTGTTGCCTTCATCGCCGTGACACTTCACGCAGGTCGCCGCCAGCGCCTTGCCTTTTTCCAGGAGAGTCGTCTGCTGGAGGTCCTTCCCCGACACCGCGACGACCGGGGGCTGAGCGGCATAGTAGGCGACCACGTTGCGCCTTTCCGACTCGGTCAGGCGCCTCGCCAGATCCCTCAGGGCCGCATGAGTGCGCTTCACTTCGCGGTACTCGGTCAATGCGAGGAGCAGATAAGGCTCTCGCTGCCCCGCCAGGTTCGGAATGCCCGGGGCGAGGCCCCTGCCGTCCAGCCCATGGCACGCCTTGCAGTCGCGCTCGGCGACGGCCCTGCCGGCGGTCGCGTCCCCGGCGGGTTTCGCGATCGCGGCCGCGGAAGGGGGCTTCTCCCGTTCGGTGCAGGCGGCGAGCAGCACCGTCAGCGCTATGCCCAGAACAAGTCGTTTCATGGGAACCCCGATAAGTAATGGATCGGCATGTTCGACCCGGTCGATTCAGCCGACGGAAATCTCGTCGTCCGTTCTCTGCGTGACCGCGGGAGGCGTGCGCGAGAACCACAGCTGATACATCGACACGACCCACATGAAGGCGAAACACAGGCCCATCACCGCGCCGGCGGCCATCACCACCCAGGCGAACGGATGATAGACCTTGGTGATATACCAGGAGCTGACGTCCACCGCGACCGAGAAGAACGGCAGCGCGACGACGACGCACTTGAACCACACCGGCCGGACGTACGCGTGGCTGAAAATCGTGCCCACGATGAAGAAGATGAAAGTAAGCCCGAACAGGTGAATGTGCGACACGCGAACGAGCGTGAAAATATCGGCGCCGGTGTCCCGCTCGGTCACCTTCTTTACGTTGTCGTATCCGTTGAGATTCGGCAGATGCGGATTGCTGCCGTCGTGGCAAGCCAGGCAGCGCTTGTCCATCACCGGCTTGATCTGCTGGTCGAAACGGGGACGATCGGCCCCCTCCTGCACCCAGGAGATGAACGTCTTGATTTCATCGGCGGGCAGCATGGTGGACATCGGTCCGCGCAGGGCCGATTCGAGCCGCGAGTGCTTCCCGCTGCCGCTGTAGGCGATGACCAGATCCTCGTACGACAGCGTCATCGGATTCCCGTCGCGCCCGGAGTAGGTGTGATACAGGTAGATCAGGGCGAACAGGTAGCCGAAGCCCAATATGATGAGCGCCGCCGTATACAGCACGCGCAGGCTCCAGGGCAGCTCCGAATAGTGATAATAGAGCCGGTGCAGGGGCGTCTCATTCATCGATGGATCCTCTGGTTTCGCGGAGCCGAACGCCCGAGTGCGTTCGCCGCCGCTTCCCGGAGGTTCCGGCTCCGCAGCCGCAGCCGTGCCCTCCGGGACAGGCGCGGCCGGAGATCATTTCTTCTTGAGTGACGCGTAATAGGCGGCGAGATTCGCCACGTCCTGTTCCTTCAACTGGCCTGCGAAGGTCTTCATGATCGGGTTGGGACGCTTGCCCGACTTGTAGTCCTTTATGGCCTGAATGAACTTGTCCTCCGCAATGCCCGCCAACCCGGGATTGGGCGCTTTCCCCTCGCCGTTCGCTCCGTGGCACCCGGCGCAAGTGGCGGCCTTGGCCTTCCCGGCCTGAACGTTGCCCCCGGCCTGGGCGGCGCCCGCGACCCCGAACACTCCGATGATTCCTGCGACCAACAGCGTGCGCTTCATTGACTGCCTCCATTGTCGTGAGATTGCATGAGTTGCCCGGACGCTCGACCCGCTACTTGCTCGGCAGCGTCACATACACCACGGCCCGCGCGTTCTGGCGCGCGTAGTGCGCTGCGAGATTCTTGACGTCCGCCACGGTCAATCCGTCGGACATGGCGGCCATCGCGGGACTCTTGCGCTTCCCCGTGCGATAGGCCTCCAACACGTTTTCGAGATAGTCGACGCGCTGCGCCGCGAGCGCCGGCAGACGCGGATCGGTGCTGTTGCCGTTGACGCCGTGACAGCGATCGCACCGCGCGGCCCATTCGGCGGTCGTCAGCGGCTTGCGCACCTTCGGTGCCTGCGGCTGCTGGCGCGCGTAAAACGCCGCCAGGTCCTTGACGGCACGATCCTCGAGCGCGGCCGCCAGCCCTTTCATCGTATCGTCCTTGCGCGAACCATCCTTGTAGGCCTGAAGCGCGGCCGCGAAGTACTGCGCATCCTGACCCGCGAGGCTCGGGGTGTTCGGAATTCCGCTGGTGCCGAACTCGCCATGGCAGCCGGCGCAGGCGGCCGCGGGGGCCTTGCCCGCCTCCGCATTGCCGCTGGCCGGGGTCGGCGCGCGCGCGGGCTTCTGCAGCGCATAGTAGAGCGCGATGTTGCCGAAATCCGCATCGCCGAGGGCCGCAAGCAGGGATTTCATCATGTCGTGCTTGCGCTGGCCACCCTTGTAGGCATTCATGGCCGCGACCAGATATTTCGGATCCTGCCCGACCAGACTCGGCATGCCGGGGGTCTTGCTGACGCCGCCTTCGCCGTGACATCCCGCGCATCCCGCCGCGGCGGCCCGGCCGGCTGAGACCGGGTCGGGCTCGGCGGTGCGCTTTGCACCCCTCCTTACCCCAGGCCGCGCAGGCTCGACGCTGGCGTAGTAGGCGGCGACTTTGACGAGCGCGTCCTCGCTCAGGAATCGGACGGCGCCCTCCATGGTCTTGTCGCCGCGCGCGCCCGACTGGTAAGCGCGCAGCTCGAGATAGAGATACGCCGCGCGCTGGCCCGCGAGGTGCGGCACCCCCGGCACGGTGCTGATACCGCCCGCGCCGTGGCAGCGCGCGCACGAGGTTTCGGCGACGCGCTTGCCCTCGGCGATGTCCGCGGCGCCGGCGTAGACCGCGCGAAAATCGTCGCCGCTGCCGGGCTGGACGGTGGCGGGTTGTGCCGCCGCGCCGGGCGAATAGCTCGCGCCCGCCGCGCAGGCAACGAGGACGCAGCCCGCCAAGTCGAGAATCCGCGCGCTTCGATTCATCGATATCCTAATCCCGAAACTATTACGTCTTGCCCTTTCCCGACACGGGCAAGGATATCGCATTTTCCAGCCAGGGCGGAAACAGCTGGATCATTATCCACAGCAGGATGAACGGCGTGACGATGACCGAGGCTGCCGCCAGCATGCCCTCCCTGCCGAGGAGGGGAAGGTGATACGTCAGCAGCCCCTTGCCGGTTTTCGCGATTTCCTGTCCGCCGATGACCACGTTCCAGCGCATCATCAGCACCGCGAACAGCACCAGAATGGCGCTCGCTGCGACTCCCGCAACCAGCGCCTTTCCCGTGGTGCCTCGCCAGATCAGGTACGACAGGAGAACGAGGGGCACCAGGGAACCCACGCCGAATTGCAGAGTGAAGAAGGGAACGACGAGCGGGCCGTTTACGTATTGCATGATCATTTCGATCCCCTCCCGGCCCCGGTAGACGAGACTGGCGAATTCCACCCCCTCCAGGACCAGGGTAAACATCATGAAACCCCACAGCGTGTAAGCCATGCCCTTCAGGCACTCCAGGTCAACCGGGATTTTGCGCAGCCTGCAGGACAGGACATAGAGCACGATCAGCAGCGCGGTGCCGGAAATGATGGCGGAAAACAGAAACACCGCCGGCATGAGATCGGAGGACCACCATTCGCGGGACTTGAGCGAACCGAACACGAACCCGACATAGCCGTGCAAGCCGTGGGCGGCGGGTATGCCGATCACCGCCAGCGCGAATATCCATTTCCGGTCGTAGCGCATCGCGTTCTCGGACAGATCGTACGATCCAAGCGACAGCAGGCGATAAAACCATTGCAGCAGTCCCTTCCCCGCCTGAGCCTGCCGCACGATGTGAGGCCGGAAAACGAACCAGGTTTCCAGGATCAGCAGGCAGGCATAAAAACTCGCCGCGTAACCAAAGACGGCGAAGGCGGAGGTCCAGTGCGGCGTGATCGTGGCGTTGAAAGCGCGCTCGGGATGACCCAGATGCAGGAGCAGCGGCACGGGCACGATCAGCATGCAGCACAGCGAAGTCAGCAGCGCGAAGTGCGCCACCGGCTTGAAGCGCTGCATGCCGAATACCTGGTACAGACTGGAAACGGTGAACGCCCCGGCCACCAGCCCGGTGAGATAAGGATAGACCACGATGAGCACGGTCCACGGAATGACCGTCTCGTTGGGATAGACGTACCCGGTGAACGGGGCAACGTGAAATAGAGGTTCCACTAGCTCACCTCCTTATCGATGCCGACGTAGTACACATTCGGAGCATTGCCGGTTTCAGGGCGGAGAACCTGCACGCGGTTGTTCCGGATGAACAGGCTGATGGGGCTTTGTTGGTCCTTGAGGTCGCCGAAGA
>JBATEB010000077.1:0-4942 GCA_049663805.1 Burkholderiales bacterium
GGTGAGCGACGCGCGCGGAGGCTCGCGACCGGCCATGGCGTCAGGCGGCCCGGGCCGCGGCCCGCCCGGCCCGGAAGGCGGCGAGCAGGCCGGCTTGCCTTCTCTCCGCGAGTTCGAGATGGCGCAACTTGATGTGGCCGAAGCCGCGGATGTCCTCGGGGACACTCGCGATTTCCACTGCGAGAGCGTGGTTCTGGCGGTCGAGGCGCCCGAGCAGCTCGACGAGCGTCGCCTCGTAATCGGCGATCAGTCTTCGCTCGGTCCGGCGCTCCTCGGTGCGGCCGAAGACATCGAGCGCCGTCCCGCGCAGAAACTTCAGCCTCGCGAGGATCCCGAAGGCGATCCTCATCCACGGACCGAATTCCGACTTCCGGGGTTCGCCCGTACGCGGGTCGCGCCGGCCCAGGATCGGCGGCGCAAGGTGGAACTTCAGCCGGTAGTCGCCTTCGAACCTACCTTCGATCCTGTGCAGGAACGCGGGATCCGAGTGCAGCCGCGCCACTTCGTATTCGTCCTTGTAGGCCATGAGTTTGAAGTAATAGCGCGCAACCGCTTCGGTGAGCGCGGTGCCGGAGCCCAGCTTCGACTCGGCGCCGCGCACCCGCTCGATAAGGGAACGGTAGCGCGATGCGTAGGCTGCGTTCTGGTATTCGGACAGGAATTCGACCCGGCGCGCAACAAGCTCGTCGAGGTTGCGCGAGAACGCCTGCGAGATCGGTATGACGTCGGCCGGGGTCGCGAGCCGCTCCACACGCGCAAGGTCCGCCGCGGCGCGCCGTCCCCACAGGAAGGCGTTCCTGTTGAAGTCGACCGCGACCGCGTTGAGCTCGATCGCGCGCATGAGCGAGGTCTCCGCGAGCGGCACCCAGCCCTTCTGAAAGGCGTAGCCGAGCATGAACATGTTGGTGGCGATGGCATCGCCCAGCAGCGCCGTGGCCAGCTTTCCCGCCGGAATGAGTTCGACGTTGCTCGCGCCCGCCGCCGCGACGATATCTCCCCGAAGATCGGTTCCCGGAAGCCGCCAGTCGGGGTTCTTCACGAACTCCGCCGTCGGCGATACCGTGGCATTGACCACGACCCGGGTGGTCGAGTCGTTCATTTTCGAGAGTGCTTCGGTGCCCGAAGTGACCACGAGATCGCAACCGAGCACGAGGTTGGCCGCGCCGGTGCCGACCCGCACCGAATGCACCTCCTCGGGCGTTTGCGCGATCTTCACGTGCGACATCACCGGGCCGAACTTTTGCGCCAGGCCGCTCATGTCGAGCACGGTGGCACCCTTGCCCTCGAGGTGCGCCGCCATCGCGAGAATCTGGCCGATGGTGATGACGCCCATGCCGCCGATGCCGGTCACCAGCACCTGGAACGGCTGATCCAGCGCCGGTGCCTGCGGTTCGGGCAGGGGCGGGAATTCGGATTCGCCTTCGGGGCCTGCCGCCGTGCCTTTCCTCAGGCTCCCGCCCTCGACCGTGACGAAGCTCGGGCAGAATCCCTCGAGGCAGGAGTAGTCCTTGTTGCAGGCGGACTGGTTGATCGTTCGCTTTCTGCCGAACTCGGTCTCGAGCGGTTCGACCGACAGGCAGTTGGACTTTACGCTGCAGTCGCCGCAGCCTTCGCATACGAGCTCGTTGATGAGCACGCGCCTGGGCGGATCGGGGAAGTCGTCCCGTTTCCTGCGGCGGCGCTTCTCGGTCGCGCAGGTCTGCACGTAGATGATCGCCGATACGCCCTTGACCTCGCGCAGTTCGCGCTGGACGGCGTCGAGATCCTCGCGCGGCCGGAAGGTGACGCCGGGCGCCCAGTCGGGCCCCGCCGGCAGCGGCTCCTTTTCGTCCACGACCGCGACGATGGTGCCGACGCCTTCGGCGGCGATCTGGCGCGAGACCCTCGCGGGGTCGAGCGGTCCGTCGACGTGCTGGCCGCCGGTCATCGCCACCGCGTCGTTGTAAAGGATCTTATAGGTCATGCTGACCCCGGCGGCGACCGCGGCGCGGATCGCGAGCAGGCCCGAGTGAAAGTAGGTGCCGTCGCCGATGTTGGCGAACACGTGCAGGCACTCGACGAAGGGCGCCTGGCCGATCCAGGGGGCGCCTTCGCCGCCCATGTGAGTGAATGTCGTGGTGTTGCGGTCCATCCACAAGGCCATGAAGTGACAGCCGATCCCGGCCATCGCGCGGCTGCCCTCGGGCACCCGCGTGGAGGTGTTGTGCGGGCAGCCCGAACAGAAGTAGGGCTGACGGGTCGCCACCACGCGCGGCCGCGCGAGCGCCTTTTCCTTGGATTCGAGGTAGGCGATGCGCTCCCGGTAACGATCGCCCATGGCGTGATCCAGGCCGAGCTTCGCGAAGCGCGCCGCGAGCGCTCTTGCGATCATGGCCGCCGACAATTCGTAGTGCGCGGGCAGGAGCCAGTTGCCCGCCGGCCGCCCTTCGGCGATCGACCACTCCCCGTTGTCGTCGAACTTGCCGACCACGCGCGGCGGCCGCATCCCTTCCCGCCAGTTGTACAGTTCCTCCTTGATCTGGTACTCGATCACCTGGCGCTTTTCCTCCACGACGAGGATTTCCTCGAGCCCCTCGGCGAACCGGCGGGCGCCCTGCGGCTCGAGAGGCCAGGACATCGCCACCTTGTACAGGCGGATGCCGGCGTCGCGCGCGACGGCTTCGTCGATGCCCAGGTCCGCGAGGGCCTGCAGCGTATCGCCGAAGGACTTGCCGGTGGTGATGATGCCGAGACGCGCCCGCGGGCTGTTCCACACGATCCGGTCCAGCCGGTTCGCGCGGCAATAGGCGAGCGCGGCATACACCTTGTAGTCGAGGAGCCGCGCTTCCTGCTCCAGGAACCCGTCGGGCCAGCGAATGTTCAGCCCTCCCGGCGGCATGGCGAAGTCCGAGGGGGTCACGACCTCGACGCGGCCCGGGTCGATCTCCACCACCGCCCCGGACTCGATCACATCGGTGACGCACTTGAACGCGACCCAGCATCCGGAGTAGCGCGACATGGCGATGCCGTGCAGGCCGAGGTCGAGGTATTCCTGGACGCTGGCGGCGTTGAGCACCGGGATGCAGCAGGCCTTGAAAATGTGCTCGCTCTGGTGCGCGAGCGTCGAGGATTTCGCCGCGTGATCGTCCCCGGCGAGGACCAGCACCCCGCCGTGCCGGGAGGTGCCTGCGGAGTTGGCGTGCTTGAACACATCGCCGCAGCGGTCCACGCCCGGGCCTTTCCCGTACCACATTGCGAACACGCCCTCGACCCTGGCGTCCGGGTAGAGGTTGACCTGCTGCGTGCCCCAGATCGCGGTCGCCGCAAGGTCCTCGTTGACCCCGGGCTGGAAGCGCACCTGATGAGCGCTGAGGTGTTCTTTCGCATGCCACAACGCCTGGTCGAAACCGCCGATCGGGGAGCCGCGGTAGCCGGAGATGAAGCCGGCGGTGTTGAGCCCTGCGGCGAGGTCGCGCGTGCGCTGCAGCATCGGAAGGCGCACCAGCGCCTGCGTGCCCGTCATGAAGGCGCGGCCCGAGCCCAGGGTGTATTTGTCTTCGAGAGTGATTTCCTGAAGCCGGGCGGGGGCGTTCATGGTTGCTCGCTGCTCCATCGCGTCCTGACCCGCATGGGGAGGAGCGTTGTGCGCATTTTACGCGTCCTCGAGCGCCCCGCAGGGACGGGGATTCGCCCGGGCCGCGTCAGGCCGTCAGCCATCGGCGGAGTGCGGCGCTGACTTCCGCCGGGCGCTCGAGCGTGGACAGATGACCGCAATCCTCGATGATTTCGAGTCTGGAGCCGGGAATCGCCCGGGCCATTTCCTGGTGCCGCTCGAGCGGGGTCAAAACATCCTGCCGGCCGCACAGGACCAGGGTCGGACAGGCGATACCCGGCAGCAGCGCCAGGCTATCGGACCGGTCGATGATCGCGCGCTCCTCGCGAATGAAGGATTCGATGCCCGTGTTCCTGGCCATCCTTCTGACCGTGGTTACCAATTCCGAATCGGTGATGCGGGCCGGGTGGACGAACAGGGCGAGCAACGCCTGCGTCACCCCCAGAAAGCGCCCTCGCTGCGCCAGGGAGATCAATGCGCGACGTCTCCGGGATTGCTCGCCGGTGTCCGCACGAGCGCTCGTATCGAGCAAGGCGAGCCGGCTCACGCGCGGTCCGGCCTGGCGCAACATCTCCAGCGCGACGTAGCCGCCCATCGAAAACCCCGCCAGCGCGAAGCGCTCGAACGGCGCATCGCGCAGCACGTCGCGGGCGACGCCGGACATGGAGTCCGAGCGCGTGTGATCGGCCACCCAGCAGTCCGCAATGTCGGTAAGTGCCGCGATCTGGTGGCGCCACAGCAGGCCATCGCACAGGAGGCCCGGGATCAGTACCAGGGACTGCTTCGAGCCGGGTTTCACGGGGTGAGAAAGGACCGGCGCACCGGCCGGATTGCGGGCGCGAAGGTGTCGTTTCCGAAAGAGGAATGCGCCCGTAAGCGAAATGTATGCCAGCCCTCGTTGACTTTTTGTAAAAAGGCACACATAATCATCGGTTTCGTTCGGAGGGGTGCCCGAGCGGTTAAAGGGGGCAGACTGTAAATCTGTTGGCCTTGCGCCTACGTTGGTTCGAATCCAACCTCCTCCACCAAGTCATCGGTCGCCTCGGATGGTTTGACGAAGGGTTCGGTCGCGAAAATGAGTTACGCGGCGCGGGTGTAGCTCAATGGTAGAGCAGAAGCCTTCCAAGCTTACGACGAGGGTTCGATTCCCTTCACCCGCTCCAGTTTTCTTGCGAAACGAGTTTGCAAAACGCACGTCGCCGTTGTAGCTCAGTGGTAGAGCACTCCCTTGGTAAGGGAGAGGTCGTGCGTTCAATCCGCACCAACGGCACCACCGTATCAGCGTAGGGGAAATGTCATGTCGAAGAGCAAATTTGAGCGGACCAAGCCGCACGTGAACGTGGGGACGAT
>JBATEB010000078.1:0-4711 GCA_049663805.1 Burkholderiales bacterium
GCGGCAACGCCCGGCGCCGCCGAAGGCGAACCGGAAAAGCCTTCGGACGATGCCTACATCGAGACGCCGCGCTGCACGACCTGCAACGAGTGCACCAATCTCAACAACCGCATGTTCGCCTACGACGCGAACAAGCAGGCCTACCTTGCGGATGTCAACGCCGGGACCTACCGCGAGCTGGTGGAGGCGGCGGAGAGCTGCCAGGTCTCGATCATTCACCCGGGCAAACCGCGCAATCCGAACGAGCCCGGGGTCGCCGAGCTGCTGAAGCGCGCCGAGCCCTTCTTATAGGGTCGACGGGAAGCTCCGGCCAGCACGCTGGCTGCGCGGCCCGAGCTAGACGGCGCCGGGTTGCGGCTTGTGCGCCTTGTGGAACCCCACCGTTCCGCCCAGGACCGAGTTCCCGATGACATCTGAGAACCCCAACTCGGCGAGCAGCGAGGAAAGTTCCTCCGTCGAGTAGAACATGCGGATGGCCTGGATGAAGTAATCCCGGCATTTCATGGGCGCCGGCCCGCTGCGGAAGAGCCGGGGAATGACCCCCATGAGTACCTTCAGGTACAGGTAGTAGGCATGCTCCACCAGCTTGTTGGCCGGCCGCAGCAGGTCGCAGTGGTAGAAATGGCCGCCGGGCTTGAGCACCCGGTTGATCTCGGAGAACGCCTCGATGACGCGCAGGTGCCGCGTCGCCCATTGCAGCGTCACCACGTCGAAATGGCCGTCCGAAAAAGGCAGGTGGTGCACGTCGCAGATCAGCGCCTTGATCCGGAAGCCGTGGAGGCGGGCGCTGTTCCTGCCGACATCCTGCATCGCGAGGCTCTTGTCGACCGCGTAGACGTCCAGACCCGGCTGTCTTTTCAGGAGACTGATGCCGATCACATTGGTGCCGGCGCAGACGTCCAGAACCTTGTAATGGGGCCGGATGTCGATGCTCGAGATGAACCGGTCGCGCAGCCGGTTCAGCAGCCCGAGGCTCGCATATACGTTGGCGCGGTCGTAATAACGCGCCACGTCGGAGAACACGGCATCGAGCTCGTTGGCCCAGATCGCATCGAACGCCCTTGCACGGTCATGTTCTTTCCCGGCATAACCGTTGATGTCCTGCCGCTGTTCCCGAATCGATGCGCCCCCGCTGAAACCCTCGATGTGTCCGCTCATTTGGTAACCGCTTCTCAATCGCAGGATGCCATGTTACCTGAGCAAGAGGGGCCACCGGAAAAGCTCCCGGCCTGATCAAGGCGATCTCAAGCCTGGCGGGGAATCCGGGGGTCAGTCGTGCGCGGTTTGGCGCCCGGCCTCGCGGCTCAGGTACCTGATCTGATGGGACAATGTTCCAGAACGCGGCACTGCCTGCCGCACGCGCTGCAGCGAATCGTCGACAGGGGGCGTGAGCCGATTGCCCCCGGGAGTGCGTCAGTCGGACCGATCCCCGAGCGACTCCCAGATGTCGACGGCCACGAGGGCAATTCCCCCGAGCACCACGACGGTCAGCGGGATGTCCCGCAGCTTGACTACGATCGGACCGTAATACGCCACGAACAGCATCATCGCGGCCAGAGCGGCGAGGTTACTGAAGCGCATCATTTTCTCCTCGGCCCAACGCGGCCTATCGCAGGCCGTAGAGCTTGTTGGGCAGCCAATACACAAGATCGGGCATGGCATAGACCATGACCATCGCCAGGAAGATCAGCGCCAGGAACGGGTAGCAGCCGTTGAAAATCTGTACCAGCGTGACCTGCGGCGGCGCAATCCCCTTCAGGTAATAGCACGCCATCGCCATCGGCGGCGAAAGGAAGGCGGTCTGCAGGTTGAGAGCAACCAGGATGCCGAAAAACAGCGGATCGATCTGAAAATGCGGCAGCAGCGGCAGGAAAATCGGAATGAAAATCACGATGATCTCGGTCCACTCCAGCGGCCAGCCGAGCAGGAAGATGATGATCTGCGCGACGATCATGAAGGTGAGCGGCGAAAGATCGAGGCCGAGCACGAAGTTCTTGATCATCACGTCGCCGCCGAGATAGGCAAAGATGGAGGCGAACGTGGACGAACCGACGAAAAGGAAGCACACCATCGCAGAGGTCCGCGCCGTCAGATAGACCGACTCCTTGAAGCCCCGCCAGGTCAGCGAGCGATAGCCTGCCGCCAGCAGCAACGCACCGAAGGCGCCCACCGATGCCGCCTCGGTCGGCGTTGCCACACCGAAAAAAATCGCGCCGAGCACGGATAGGATCAGAACGGCAAGCGGAAAGAATGACTTCAGCAGCATCGACACGACTTGCGGAAGCGATACTTCCGGTTCTCTCCGCGGCAACGCCGGCGCGAGGCTCGGCCTGACCATCGCGAGGACGATCACGTACGCCACGTACAACCCCGCCAGGAGCAGTCCGGGAATCAGGGCTGCGGCGTACAGCCGCACCACCGAGACACTCGAGGCCGCCGCATAGACAATCAGCATGATCGACGGCGGAATCAGAATGCCAAGGCAGCCGCCGGCGCAAACTACACCCGAGGCCAGCTTCACGTCATAACCCGACCGGAGCATCTGCGGAAAGGCGAGCAAGCCCATCAAGGTCACGACGGCGCCGACGATGCCGGTAGCGGTCGCGAACAGCGCGCAGGTCAGCAGGGTCGCCACGGCGAGGGAGCCCGGCACGCGACGCGCCGCAACCTGAAGCGACTCGAACAGCTTGTCGAGAACGTTGGCGCGTTCGATGACGTAACCCATCATCAGGAACAGCGGGATTGAAACCAGCGCGTCGTTGCTCATGACGCTGAAGGTATTCTGCGCGAGCAGGTCGAATACGCGGTTATCGAAGAACGCCTGGTTCGGCTGGTAGTAGGCGTAATAGCCGAACATGATGCCCATCGCCATCAGCGTGAAGGCGACCGGAAAGCCGATCATGATCACGAAGACGAAGATCCCCAGCATCACCAGGGCGATGACGGCATTGCTCATTGCTCGCCTCCCGCAGCCGCCGCCCTGGCATCCGCAGGTCCGATCGAGTCCCGGATCTCGCCCTTGGCGTACTGCCGGATCAGCTGCAACTCGAGCTCTTCCGCGTCGTGCAGCCGCGGCGGCCATTCATTGTCACGCAGACAGACGACGCAGCGGAGCATCTCGGCGACGCCCTGCAGCGCGAGGAGCGCCGCGCCGAACGGCAACAACATCTTCATCGGCCAGATCGGTACGCCGGCCGGACTGTTGACGCTGGATTCCAGTATCCTCATCGAATCGTAGCCGTCGGCCCAACCGGAGAACACCAGCGCGAGTATTCCGGGAAAGAAGAAGAAGACGTACAGCACCAGGTCGACCCCCGCCTGCCGGCGCGCCGGCAGCAGACGATAGAATATGTCGCACCGGACGTGACCGCCGCGCGAAAGCGCGTAGGCGCCCGCCATGTAGAACAGCGCCCCGTAGCAGAGGTAGCTGAAGTCGAACGCCCAGCTGGTCGGGTCGTTCAGCGCATAGCGCATGAATACCTCGTAGCAGGTACCGGCGATGAGGATGACGACGCAATAGGCGAAGGCGTGCCCGATCGTCCGGCTCAGCCGGTCCATCCCGTAGACGAATCGTCGAATCATGTCCATGTTCATGTCCGTTCGAGCGACGGCCAATCCTGCCGCCGCGAATCCGACCTGTCATGAGGGGGAAACCCTTAGCGCGCCCCTGGGGACGCGCGCTACCGGACGACGAACGGTGTGGATGCACCGGTCGGAAGAGGACAGGGGCGGGGTCAGCGACGCGGAGGCTGGAGCAGGCCGTGCTGCACAACCAGGCGGACCAGTCCCGCGAGGGAGGGCGCACCGAGCTTGGCCATGATGCGGGCGCGGTGGGCTTCGACCGTCTTCGTGGCGATATGCAGCTCGGCGGCGATCGCCTTGCTGGACTTCCCATCCACCACCGCCACGAGCACGTCTCGCTCGCGGGAACTCAGCCCGGCCGCGCGGGCGCGGACCACGCCGGGCTCGTCGTAACCGCCAGGGTGGCGGGTATGCAGGCCGAGCGCGCGCCGGACCGCTTCGACCAGGTGCTCATCCGTAAACGGCTTTTGGACGAAATCCACCGCGCCGCGCCGCATGGCCGTGACCGCGAGCGCTACATCGCCGTGCGCGGTAACGAAAATGAGCGGCAACCCGACATGATGTCGCGCCAGCGCCTCCTGCAGCTCGAGACCCGACATGCCGGGCATGCGCAAATCGACGACAGCGCAGCCGGGGCGCTCGTTGTTGAACGCGGCGAGGAACTCCTCGGCACTCGCGTACGTCCGGACGGCGAGACCTTCGCCTTCGAGCAGCCAGCGCAGCGAGTCACGGACCGCCATATCGTCGTCGACGACGTGGACGAGCGTCGCCGGATCGGTCATGCGTCCCCCTGCGCCGCGCCGACGGTGAAGTGAAACTCCGCGCCGCCGCCCTCGCGCGGCGTCGTCCAGAGGCGGCCGCCGTGGAACTCGACGATCGAACGACAGATGTTGAGCCCGAGACCCATGCCTTCCGGTTTGCTCGTGCAGAACGGCTCGAACAGCCGGCCGGCCATCTCCGCGGCGACGCCCGGTCCACGATCTGCGACCGTCACTTCGATCGCATCGGGCTTGCTGCGGGATGTAATCACGTCGACCGGATGCCCCGAAGCGGCGTCCTCGCGCATCGCGTCCATGGCGTTGCGCAAGAGATTCAGTATGACCTGCTCGATCATCACGCCGTCCGCCTG
>JBATEB010000079.1:0-2095 GCA_049663805.1 Burkholderiales bacterium
ACATAGCCCAGCTCGGACAGCGAGAGCCTGGGCAGAACCTGTACCGCGGAGTGGACCGCGAGTCGCCTGGCCCTCGCTTCCTCGTCGACGCTTCCCCAGGGAAGCAGCACCCTGAATCCTGCCTCCACCGACTTCTCGAGGAGCGCCGCCCAGTGCGCCTCGGGCCAGAGCTTGGTCTTCCAGCTGGCGTTGTGGACGAAGACGAGATATTCCCGGGGGAGATCGACCTTCGGGGCGACGAACCGGTCTCGCCGGATCCCGAAATCGGGCGGAGATTCGGGGACCGGGTAATCGAGCGCGGCGGCGAACAGCCGCCTCAGGCGCTCGATCGCGTGCGCGTTCCTGGTCACCGCGTAGCGCCGCTGATAGGCGAAGTGGGCGACCCACTCGCGCACGGAGTGGCGGTCGAACCCGGCGCGCGGCCCGTTGGCGAAGAGCGAAAGCAGCGCCGTCTTGAAATTCCCCTGGCCGTCAATCACCAGATCGTAGCGGGCCGCCTTGAGCCGGGCGATGACCTCGGCGATCCAGCCCCGGGTCAGCGGATGCGCCAGGGCTGCTCGCCACTGGCGGTGGTCGGTCGTAAGGATGCCTTTCACCGCCGGATGCCAGCTTGCGATCTCCCGGAAGTTCTCGTCGATCACCCAGTCGAACTCGAGCTCCGGGCGCTCGCGAATGGCGTCGCTCAGAGCGGGAAGCGCGTGGATCAGGTCGCCCAGGGACGTGAGCTTAATGAGCAGGACTCTTTTCATCTTTTCGCGAAAAGAGCTTTTTCAGGAATGCGCTGAAGCGGTGACGTTTCAGGTGCCGCTGGCGGGCCGCGTCGGAGGCGACATAGTTAAGCTGCACCGAGCGCCGCTCGCCGACGAAGGGCTCGTGGCCGTGCCAGCAGTTCGGTGTGACCTTGAAGATGAGGCAGCGGCCGGCCTCCGGGGGAATCTCGGCGGCGTAGGGACTGAGGTCCCGGTCGTTGTACAGCAGCCGCAGCCTCCCCCCGGGGTCCCGCCAGTCCGGGTTCAGGTAGAGAAGTACGGTGACGAGCTTGTCTTTCGAGTCGGTGTGGATCTCGCCGTCCTTGGCCCCCGTGTGCCCCCGCAGGGTGAGCATCGCCGGCTTGCCGCCGAGATCCATGCCCAGGCGCTCGCCGATCAGCGCTCTCAGCTCGTCGCTTTGCATCTCCTCCATCAGCTTCGCAAAGGGGCCGGAGCAGGAAACGGCATCGAGGGGAAAGCTGCCGCGCTTGGGGATTCCGGGGAAACTCTGCACCACGCCGGCGAGCGACTCCGGGCGGATGACCTTATCGATGATGAGATGCGGATAGGGCTCGGCGACCAGGGCCGCTTCCCGCAGCGCATCGACATCGAGCACCTTCCATGGCTTGGGCGTGGGCACGCGGCTTTCTCCAGCTTCGTTATCCGGGCGAAACCCGGATTCTATTCCCTGCGCCGTCCGGGGTCCCGCGCCGCGACCCCGGGCTGCGGCGCCCGTCCGGGCCACCCCCCGGAAGCCTTGCCTGGGGCGCGGGGCTTGCATATTTTCCTGGACTGTATAAAAATCCAGGTCAACCGTCTGTTTCGACCGCGCGTTGAGGCGGCGAGGCACCCCGCGAAGGCTGACGTGCGGGGCGACGAGAGGCAGGTTCCTCGTTTCGGTTGCGCCGCCCGGTTGAAGCGGCGCCGGCGTCCGCTGCAACGCTCAATATGAGGGATAATCCGATGGTCAACGAAGGAAAAGTCATGGAAGAAGCGAAGGCCAAGGCCTTGCAGGCTGCCCTGGCCCAGATCGAAAAACAGTTCGGCAAGGGCTCCATCATGAAGATGGATTCCCAGGCCCTGCAGGATATTCAGGTGGTTTCGACCGGCTCCCTCGGTCTGGACATCGCGCTCGGGGTGGGCGGCCTGCCCCGCGGCCGGGTCGTCGAGATCTACGGGCCCGAGTCCTCGGGTAAGACCACGCTCACGCTTTCGGTGATCGCCCAGATGCAGAAGGTCGGCGGCACCGCGGCCTTCATCGACGCCGAGAACGCGCTCGATCCGCAGTACGCCGCCAAGCTCGGCGTCAAGATCGACGACCTGCTGATCTCGCAGCCGGACACCGG
>JBATEB010000080.1:0-9727 GCA_049663805.1 Burkholderiales bacterium
CGCCATGGCCGATCGCGAGCCTCCGCGCGCGTCGCTCACCCGCTCGGACCTCGAGAATGACGTGCTGCGAAAAATGTTTCGACTCGCGCACCCGGACGTCAAGGTACTCTCGGATGCCGAGCAGGAGGCCTCGGTCGGAAGGCTGCTGGCCTCGCATCCGCCCGGCGCCGACGTATGGTTGTTCGGATACGGCTCGCTCATCTGGAATCCCATCGTCCATTTCGCCGAGCGGCGGGTGGCCCGGCTGCACGGTTTTCACCGCAGCTTCTGCCTGTGGTCGCACGTCAACCGCGGCTCCCCTCAAAGACCCGGGCTCGTTCTGGGACTGGATTCGGGCGGCAGCTGTCGCGGCGTGGCGTTCCGGATCGCCGGCCACCATGCAGCCGATGAGCTGCGCCTGCTCTGGCGGCGCGAAATGGTTCTCGGCGCGTACGCCCCGCGGTGGGCGAAGGTCGACACCGAGCCGGAAGCCCTGCAGGCCATCGCCTTCTTCGTCAATCGCGGCCACACGAACTACGCCGGAAAGCTTCCCCTCGAAACGGTGATCAAGACCCTGGTGAGCGCGCGCGGCCAACTGGGCACACCCGCCGAGTATCTGCTCGAGACGGTGCGCGGACTGGTCGAGCACGGCGTTCGCGACGCCTATCTCCTCGAACTGCGCAAGCGCGTCCTGGCCATGCACCCGGAGCTGGCGGCGTCTCAGGTTCGTTGACCGGTCCGGCGGGTGCGGCGGAGCGTCGCGCGCCGGATGCTAAAATGCGGTTTCGCTCGAAAACGCCACAGCGGGGCCGCACGGCCCGAAAAAGGTCACCTTGGCCAAGATACTGGTAATCGAGGACGACGTTACGTTCCTTGACCTGGTGCGCGTCCATCTCGCGGGAGCGGGACACGAGGTCATCACGGCCGAGGACGCGGTCATCGGGCTGCGCGCCGTCATTGCCGATCAGCCCGACCTCGTGGTTCTCGACATCTTCGTTCCCTACCTCGACGGGTTCGAGATGCTCGCGGCGCTGCAAAGCGACCCTGCGACCCGGGGGATTCCCGTGATCGTGCTCACCGGGCACAGCGACGACGAAACATTTTCTCGCGCGAGACAGCTCGGCGCAGCCGCCTTCCTGACCAAACCGGTGGAGGGCGCTCGCCTGATCAGGGTGATCGAGGAGCAGCTCGCCGCCAGGCCGCGATCCGGCGCCGCCCCGGAGTAACGCGCTACTTCCTCGCTTCGTCGCGCAGGGCGCGGCGCAGGATCTTGCCGACGTTGGTTTTCGGCAGCTCCTGCCTGAACTCGATGTACTTCGGCCGCTTGTAGCCGGTGAGGTTTTCCTCGCAATGCCTGCGGACGTCGCCTTCGGTGAGCGACGCATCCCTTTTAACGACGAACAGCTTGGGGACCTCGCCGGAGTGCGCGTCCGGCACACCGATCACCGCGCACTCCAGCACGCCGGGAAGCATCGCGACCACCGACTCGATCTCGTTGGGATAGACGTTGAAACCGGAAACCAGAAGCATGTCCTTCTTGCGATCGACGATCCTCACATAGCCTTTTTCGTCCATGACGCCGATGTCGCCGGTCGCGAAGAATCCCTCGGGGCTGAGCACCTCGGCGGTTTCCGCCGGGCTGTTCCAGTAGCCCTTCATCACCTGGGGGCCGCGCACGCAGATCTCGCCCGGGGAGCCGAGCGGCACCTCCTTCCCGTCGTCCCCTCGAAGAATGACTTCCGTGGAAGAGATCGGCAAGCCGATCGATCCGTTGTAGTCCTTCAAATCCAGCGGATTGATGGTGACCGCGGGGGAGGTTTCCGAGAGCCCGTAGGCCTCGACGAGAGTGCATCCGGTCATCTTCTTCCAGCGGTCGGCCACCGCCTTCTGGACGGCCATCCCTCCTCCGAGCGCGACCTTCAGACCCGAGAAATCGATCTTCGCGAAATCCGGATGATTCATCAGCGCGTTGAACAGCGTGTTGACGCCGGTAAACATCGTGAACTTCTGCCTGCGAAGCTCCTTCACGAAACCGGGAATATCGCGGGGATTGGTGATGAGAATGTTGCAGCCGCCGGCCTTCATCATGAGCAGGCAGTTCGCGGTGAGCGAAAGGATATGGTAGAGAGGCAATGCCGTGACGATGGCCTGGGGCTCGTCCTTCACGAACGGCTTCAGCCAGGCAGCCGCCTGCTCGAGGTTGGCGAGTATGTTCCGGTGCAGCAGCACCGCCCCCTTGGACAGACCGGTGGTGCCGCCGGTGTACTGCAGGAAGGCGGCGTCTTCGTGACCGACGTCGGCGGGTTTCAGCGCGAGCCGGGCGCCTTCCGCGAGCATCGCGTTGAAGCGAATCGCCCCTTCGATTCTCCAGGCGGGAACCATCTTCTTCACGTGACGCACGACGAAATTGACGATCGAACCCCTGAAGCCGAGCCGATCGCCGAGCGCCGCTATGGCGACGTGCCTGATGGGAGTCCGTGCGACCACCTGCTCGAGCACATGGGCGAAATTTTCGAGGATCACGACCGCCTCGGCCCCCGAGTCCTTCAACTGGTGCTCGAGTTCGCGCGCGGTATAGAGCGGATTGACGTTGACCACGACGAAACCGGCCCGCAGGATCCCGAAGACGCATACGGGGTACTGGAGGCAGTTCGGCATCATCACCGCGACGCGCGTCCCCTTGGCGAGCCCCTTTCCCTGCAGCCAGGCTCCGAAATCGCGCGACTCGCGGTCGAGGTCCCCGAAGCTGATCGTCGTGCCCATGTTGTAGTAGGCGGGGCGATCGCGGTACTTCGCGACATTCTTCTCGAACAACTCCCCGATCGAGCGGTATTCGCGATAATCGATCTCGGCCGGAACACCCGGCGGGTAGTGCTTGAGCCAGACCTTTTCCATTTCCCGTCTCCCCTCACCACCGGCTGAACTGTGTCCGGGACCGGCGGAACGCCGGACCGTCCGTTAGGTTATCGCGTTTGCACGCTTGATGCTCGCGATCATGCTGCTTACCAGCAGAAACTCGCGCCTGCCCTCGGGGCTGGCCGCCTGGCGGCGCAACTCGTCGAAGTTCTTCCTGCGGCCTTCTTCCGATTTCTCGTTCAGCCGCCTCAGGTTCCTGATCGAATGTTCCTGCACGTATTCGAGGTTCACGGTGCGGCGCTGGCGCACATAGAGATCGAGCAGCGAGTCGTCGGCCTCGCCGCGGCAGACCCGTCCGAGCTTCTCGGTCAGATTGAAGGAATCTTGAATTCCCCCGTTCAGCCCGAACGCCCCCATGGGATTGTTGAGGTGCGCGGCGTCCCCGGCGAGCAGAACGCGACCCGCCCGGAATTCCTTGGCCACGCGCTGGTGCACCCTGTAGATGCTCTTGTACTTGATCGGGTAGCGCTCCCTCCTGGGGAGGAAACTCTGCATGCGCCTTTCCACCATTTCCGCGGACAGCGTCACCGCCTCCTCCTCCTCCGGCGGCACCGGAAAAATCACCCGCCATATTCCCGGCGGGCCGTCGTCGGGCATCTTGAAAATCGCGGACCATTCCTCCGGGTCCGCGACGTACGCGTTCAGGGTGAAGCCGTGCGGCGCATAGTCGCAACTCGTGCTCGCCACGACGAAGCGCTCGTCCCAGGTAAACCCGTCGAACCCCACGTCGATGCACCTGCGGACGGTACTGCGCCCCCCGTCGGCGCCGACCAGCCAGTCGGCCTCGAAGACTTCCTCGCCGCCCGGCGTCGCCGCGGTCACTCTGACCTTGTCGGCGGTCTGCGAGAGATCGGTGACCTTGTGGGAGAAACACACCCGTGCGCTCGAATATTCCCCGAGCTTCGCCAGAATGATCGGCGTGAGGCGGTGCTGCTCCAGGTGCAGGCGGTAAGGGTAGGGAGTCAGATCCCCGATCTCGGTTACGTCCCACTCGACGATCACGCCCTGCTTGCGGTCGCGAATCTGCCAGCGCGGCACCTTGATCGCCGTCTTGTGCATCTCGTCGGTGATGCCGTAGGGCGCCATCAGCTCGAGCGAGGGCGGGTGGTAGGTCCCCGCGCGCAGATCGATAGTGAGGCCGGGTTCGGCCTCGAGCACGATCACCGGGATCTCCTGTCGCGCGAGCGCCAGGGCCGTCAGCAGGCCGACCGGGCCGGCGCCGGCGACGATGACCCGGGCTTTTTTCGACATGCTCAGGATCGGGGAGAAGCCGCTCCGGGGTCAGGCGGCATGTTCATTTCCTCGAATTGTATGCGCCGTCCACGACTGCGCCAAGCTTCGCCGCGGAAATCGCCGCGGATTCCACGGGCGGCCTAGCGCGGCGTCTCGGCCGAGCGCACCCGGCGGGCGAGCCCGATGCACGCGAGCGTTCCCGCGGCCGACAGGATTCCGATCATCCAGTAACGGGTCAGCTCGCCCTCGGCCGACCGGCCCACGATCAGGCTCGCGATGAACGCGGCCGCGCCAGCGGCGAGTTGCTGGATCGACGAATTGAAGCTCATGACGCTGCCGCGAAGGCGCGGTTCCGCTCCCGAAGTGATCAGCGCCATCGCGGGGACCATGCGGGCGGAGGACGCCGCGAACATCAGCATGGAAACGAGCACTGCGACAGCGAGGGACGAGCGCGGCAGGCTCGTCATCGCGATCGCGGCGACGGCCGCCGCGACGGCGCAGGCGGCAAATACGCGCCGCCTTCCGACGCTGTCGCTCCATCCGCCGACCAGGCGCGCGGCGAACAAGGCCGCCATCCCGGCGATCAGATAGACCCAGGGCAGCTCGGACTCGCTCACGCCGACGTTCGCCACCAGGTAAGGGGCGATGAACGGGAAGACCAGGAAGCCGGAAAATACGAGCAGGCCCGAGAACGCGAATATCCTCCGGTGGTTGGATTCGCCGAACACCCCCTTCAACTGGGCGAGCGCATTGCGTTCCCGGCCGCCGCCGAGATGCGCCCGCACCGGCGGAATCGCGAACCACGCCGCCAGCAGGATTCCAGAGCACAGCGCCGCGAGAAATACATACGGCGCGCGCCAGCCGAAATGGAGCGCGAGAGTCAGACTGATCGGGACCCCTGCGATGGAGGCGAGCGAAAAGGCCGACATCACCACGCCCAGCGCCCGCCCGCGCCGGCCTTCCGGCACGAGGTCCGCGACGATGGTGAAAATGTTCGCGGCCACCACGCCGCCGAAAGCGCCGGCCGCGGTGCGCGCGAGGAGCAGCGCCGCATAGCCCGGCGCAAGCGCGCACCACGCCATGGTCGCCGCGAAGCAGGCGTACAAGGCGAGAATCGCGCTGCGGCGGTCGAAGCGGTCGATCACCAGGGCGGAAAAGAAACCCGAGAGGCTCGCGGACACGGTATAGATCGAGACGAAGAATCCGAGCTGGGTCGGCGTGATCCCGAAATCGCGCATGAGCTGGGTCCCCAGAGGCATCAGCACTATGAAATCGACGATCTGGCTGAACTGGATCCCCGAGAGAACGAGCAGGAGCAGCCACTCCCGAGGCGCGGGCTGCGGCGCTCCCATTCTAGGCGCCGCCGGCCGGGGTACGCGCGCCGATGAAGCGCGCCATCGCGATCGCCCCGACCCCGAGACTGGCGAAGGCGAAGCCCCAGGCTACCGGGCTCGGCCTGCCGCCGGCGAGATCGAGCACGGCGCCGAACACCAGCGGCGCAACGAAACCCGCGCCGAAGCCCAGCATCGAGTGCACCGCCATGGTCGCGCCGCGGATGTGCTCGCGCGCGCGCGTCACCACGGCCGCGGTGAGCGCGGACGAGTCTCCCATGACCAGACCCATGTGCAGCATGGCGAGGGCGGCCAGCGCGTACCACGGCAGGAACGCGGCGAAACCGAGCGCGCAGGTGAGGACGCCCGAGACCAGCATCACCGCGGCGATCAGGCGCTCGCGATTTCGCCTCATCGCGAACTCATTGCCCAGGATGCTCGCCACCGGACCGAACAGGTTCGCCACGGCCGCGATCGTCACGGCGGTCCACGCGGCCGGGTGCGCGCCCCCGGAAACCTGGAACTCCTGCGCGAAGACCAGAAACGCCACCAGCCACGAGCGCGAGCCGAACAGCTCCCAGCAGTGCACCGCGTAGCCGAAAATGTAGGGCCGCACCTCGCGACTGGCGAGCACCGGACGAAAGTCGAGCACGTGCGAGCCCTGCGCGCGCGCCGGCTTTCCCGGCGGCAGGCCCTGCCACACCATCAGGCCGGCGAGGAGCGGCCCGAGCGCCGACAGGCCGAACGCCCAGCGCCACCCCACCGAGTCGGCGATCCAGCCCGAGAGGAGGATCGAAAGACTCGTTCCGATCCCGAACACCGAGGTATAAAAGGCGACGGCGCGGCTCTGCGCGCGCGTGCCCTCGACATTGTCGGTGAGCGCGCGCAGGCCCGGCATATAGGTGCCTGCGATACCCGCACCGGCGACGAGCTGCAGGAGCGCGGCCGAGTTCACGCCTTGCGCGAAAAGGGCGATGCCCGTGAGCGCCCCCGCGACCACGGCGCACGAGGCGAAGTAGATCCGCCGGGCGTCGACGCGATCGGTAAGACTGGTGAGCAGGGGCACCGCGGCCATGTAGCCGGCGAAGAACGTGCCGCTGATGAAGCCTGCCTGGGAGTTGTTCATCCCCCATTCGTCCTGGAGCCTCGGGAGCAGCGTCGCGTAAGTGGCAAATCCCAGCATGCTGAAGACGTGAGCCGCGCACATCCAGGCGATGGCGCGCGAGGCGGATTGCGTGAGGGGATTCATCGATTTCTGCCGGGTCGCCGGGGAACTCCCCGGCGAACCGTCGCTCGGCGCCGGACGGTCGGGTCGCCGCCGGTTACCGATTCCTGAACGTCGGCTTGCGTTTCTCGAGGAACGCCGCCATGCCTTCCTTCTGATCCTCGGTCGCGAACAAGGCGTGGAACAGGCGACGCTCGAACAGGATGCCTTCGGCGAGCGGCGACTCGAAGGCGCGATTGATCGCTTCTTTCGCCATCATCACCGAAGGCTGCGAGAACCCGGCGATTCTCCCCGCCGCGGCGAGTGCTTCCTCGATCAGCTTGTCCGCCGGAACGACCCGCGACACCAGACCCGCGCGCTCGGCTTCCGCCGCGTCCATCATGCGTCCGGTGAGGACCATGTCCATCGCCTTCGCCTTGCCCACCGCGCGCGGCAGGCGCTGGGTGCCGCCCGCGCCCGGGATGACGCCGAGATTGATCTCGGGCTGCCCGAACCTGGCGTCCTCGGCGGCGATGAGGATGTCGCACATCATCGCGAGCTCGCAGCCGCCCCCGAGGGCGAAGCCCGCGACCGCGGCGATGACGGGCTTCCTCACCGCCTTCATCCGCTCCCAGTTGCGGGTCACGAACTCGCCCTTGTACACGTCCATGTAACCCCAGTCCTTCATCGCGCCGATGTCGGCGCCCGCGGCGAAGGCCTTGCCGCTGCCGGTGAGGACGATCGCGCCTATGCCTTCGTCGGCGTCGAATTTGCCGAGCGCGTCGCCGAGCTCGTTCATGAGCGCATCGTTGAGCGCGTTGAGCGCTTTCGGCCGGTTGAGCGTGATCAGGCCGACGCGGCCGCGCGTCTCGACGAGGATGTTTTCGTAGGCCATGGGGGCAGACTTTCGCTAGTCCTGCGAGGGGCAGGAAGAACGTGGGATTTTATCAGGCCCGGGCGGCCGCGTTCCGCTAGAATCCTTCGCGAGGAGTCGGGACGATGCTCGCCAAAATGAAACGGAAATTCGACGTCGGCGGCGTGCTGCTCGCGCAGCCGTTCAAGATCCGCCGGCTGGGGCATTTCGGGCTCAACGTGCGCAACCCGGTCGATTGCCTCGGGTTCTACACCGAGCTGCTGGGGTTCCGCATTTCCGATCCGCTGGACATCGCCGAGCGCCACCCGAAGCGCGACGAGCTCAAGGTGCTGGGGGACACCCACATGTATTTCCTGCGCCACGGTACCGACCACCATTCGCTGGTGTTGTGCAACGGCACCGTCTACCACGCGGCCGGCCGCGGCGGCGACATCCCGGCGGATGTCACCGTCAACCAGATGACCTGGCAGGTATCCAGCCTCGCCGAGGTGGCGAACGCCATCGACTGGTTCGGGGAGAAGGGCGTGCCCATCAACCGCGCCGGGCGCGACATGCCGGGATCGAACTGGCACTGCTATCCCTACGATCCGGAGGGCCACCGCAACGAGCTCTACTACGGCATGGAGCAGATCGGCTGGTCGGGCACCGCCAAGCCGAAACCCATGCACGAGCGCGGCTTCCGCGAGCGGCCGCCGCTGCCGCAGATGCCCGAATACGCCGAGGTCGAGGAGGCGCGCGCCCAGGGCGTCGACCTGTCCTCGGGCTTCCATCACCCGGAGACTTTGCCGGCGAAGTACGACGTCGACGGCATCCTGCTGCCGCGGCCGTTCAAGATCGTGCGCCACGGGCCGATACGCCTCTTCTGCCACGACCTGCGCAAGATGGAGCGGTTCTACCTCGAAGTGATGGGCTTTGCGCGCACCGAGAGCGCGACCTGGAAAGGCCACCGCTGCGTGTTCCTGCGCTGCGGCAACGAGCACCATTCGCTCGCGCTCTACCCGATCGCGCTGCGGAAAAAACTCGGCCTCTCGCCGCACACCACGACCATGAGCTTCGGCGTCCAGGTGGCGACCTACCGCCAGCTGCGCGCCGCGATCGATTTTCTTCGCGAGCGCGGCGGGAAATTCATCGAGCTTCCGCCGGCGCTGTCGCCGGGCATCGACTACAGCGCCTGCGTGCTCGACCCGGCCGGGCACGCGATCCAGCTCTATTACTACATGGAGCAGGTCGGCTGGAACGGAAAGCCGCGGGGCGAGCGCGCGCGCGTGCCGGCAAGCGTCGCGAGGTGGCCCGCGGCGGTCGAGCCCAAATCCGATACGTATACAGGCGAGCCCTACCTGGGGCCCTGGGGCTGATGACCTCCCTCCCGCCCCGCCGCGCGTGGGCTGCCGCGGTTCTCGCGGTTCTCCTCCTGTGCGGCTGCAGCGCGCTCAAGCGCTTCGCCTACGAGGGTTTCGGCCGCGACGGCTGGCAGAAACCCGAAGAGGTCGTCGCCGCGCTCGGCCTGCGCGCCGGGGACCGCGTCGCCGACATCGGCTCCGGCAGCGGATACTTCACGCTGCGGCTTGCGCGCGCCGTCGGCCCCTCCGGCAAAGTCTACGCGGTGGATATCGACCGGGGAATGAACGCGGCGCTCGCCGAGCGCGCCCGCGAAGCCGGACTCGCCAACGTGGAAATCATCGATGCGCGCGTGGACGACAGCATGCTGCCGGCCTCCAGCGTGGATCTGCTCTTCGTCAGCGACACCTACCACCACATCGCGGACCGCGTCCCTTACTTCAGGAACGCCGCGAAAACCCTGCGCCCAGGCGGACGCCTCGCCGTCATCGATTTCGACGGTCGCGGCTGGTTCGAGCGCTTCATCGGCCACATCACACCGCCGGAGACAATCAAGAAGGAAATGCAGGAGGCCGGGTACCGGCTGCCGCACGAGTTCGCGTTTCTCGAGCGGCAGGCGTTTCTCGTGTTCCCGGCTCCGGCGCGATAAGCGGCTTCGTAACCGGGCGCTGTTCCTTCAAAGCCTGAACCTAGGAAACTCTTGGAGAAGCTCTGAACCACCTGTGATTTCGTCATTGCCGCGTGAGCGGGAATCCAGAAATTCAACCGCTTGCTGGATGCCCGCTTTCGCGGGCATGACGTTAATCAGAGGTCCCTTAGAGCTTCTGACCCTTGGCGGGTTGACCTGCGAGC
>JBATEB010000081.1:0-2244 GCA_049663805.1 Burkholderiales bacterium
AGCCGCTACCTCTCGCTCATCGGCGGCGTGTGCATGAGCTTCTACGACTGGTACTGCGACCTGCCGCCCTCCTCTCCCCAGACCTGGGGCGAGCAGACCGACGTGCCCGAGTCGGCCGACTGGTACAACTCGACCTACATCATCGCCTGGGGCTCGAACGTGCCGCAGACGCGCACGCCCGACGCGCACTTCTTCACCGAGGTGCGCTACAAGGGCGCAAAGACGGTGTCGGTCACCCCGGACTATTCGGAAGTCGCGAAGCTCACCGACCTGTGGCTGCATCCCAAGCAGGGGACCGACGCCGCGCTCGCGATGGCGATGGGCCACGTCATCCTCAAGGAGTTCCACCTCTCGGGCAAGAGCGCCTACTTCGAGGACTACTGCCGGCGCTACACCGACATGCCGATGCTGGTGCGCCTTGCGAAGCGGGGCGATGCGTACGTACCCGAGCGCTTCGTGCGGGCCTCCGATTTCGCCGATCAGCTCGGCGAAGCGAACAACCCAGAATGGAAGACCGTTGCACTGGACGAGGCGAGCGGCAAGGTCGTCTCGCCGAACGGCGCGATCGGCCACCGCTGGGGCGAGAAGGGCAAGTGGAACCTGGAGCCGAAGGACGGGAAGGGCGCCGAGGTCAAGCTCCGGCTCACGCTCGCCGGCGGCGGCGACGAGGTCGTGCCGGTGGCCTTCCCCTACTTCGGCGGCCGGCAGCACGACTACTTCACGCACAGCCCGGGAGCCGATGTCCTCGAGCGCAATCTCGCGGTGAAACGCCTGCAGCTGAAGGACGGCGAGTGCCTGGTCGCCACGGTGTTCGATCTGTTCGCCGCGAACTACGGGCTGGACCGCGGCCTGGGCGGCGGCAACGTGGCCGGCTCGTACGACGACGACGTCCCCTACACCCCGGCGTGGCAGGAGAGAATCACCGGCGTGCCGCGCGAGCTCGCGATCCGCGTCGCGCGCGAATTCGCCGACAACGCCGACAAGACGCAGGGGCGGTCGATGGTGATCATCGGCGCGGCGATGAACCACTGGTACCACATGGACATGAACTACCGCGCGATCATCAACATGCTCGCGATGTGCGGCTGCGTCGGGCAAACGGGGGGCGGCTGGGCGCACTACGTCGGCCAGGAGAAGCTGCGCCCGCAGACCGGCTGGACCGCGCTCGCGTTCGCCCTCGACTGGCACCGCCCGCCGCGGCAGATGAACTCGACCTCGTTCTTCTACGCGCACACCGACCAGTGGCGCTACGAGCAGTTGAAGGTCTCGGAGATTCTCTCGCCGCTCGCCGACCCGAAGAAGTACACGGGGAGCCTCATCGATTTCAACGTGCGCGCCGAGCGCATGGGCTGGCTCCCATCCGCGCCGCAGCTCGCGACGAATCCGCTGCACCTCGCCAAGGCCGCCGCGGCCGCGGGCCAGGACCCGAAGGACTACGTCGTCGCGCAGCTGAAGAGCGGCGCATTGAAGCTCTCCTGCGAGGACCCGGACGACCCGGTCAACTACCCGCGCAACCTCTTCGTGTGGCGCTCGAATCTCCTCGGCTCCTCGGGCAAGGGCCACGAGTATTTCTTGAAGCACCTGCTCGGCACCCAGCACGGCGTCCAGGGCAAGGACCTGGGCGAGACCGGCGGCCAGAAGCCCGAAGAGGTGGCGTGGCGCGACCCGGCGCCGGAGGGCAAGCTCGATTTGCTGGTGACGCTCGACTTCCGCATGTCGACGACCTGCCTCTACTCGGACGTCGTGCTCCCGACCGCCACCTGGTACGAGAAGAACGATCTCAACACTTCCGACATGCATCCCTTCATCCACCCGCTCTCGGCGGCGGTCGACCCGGTGTGGCAATCGAGGAGCGACTGGGAGATCTACAAGGGCATCGCGAAGAAGTTCTCCGAGCTCGTGCCCGGGCACCTGGGCGTGGAAAAGGACGTCGTTCTGATGCCGACGCTGCACGACACGCCCTCGGAGCTCGCCCAGGCCCTCGAGGTGAAGGACTGGAAGAAGGGCGAATGCGAGCCGGTTCCCGGCAAGACCCTGCCCAGCATCGTGGTGATCGAGCGCGATTACCCCAACACCTACCGCAAGTTCACCGCGCTCGGACCGCTCATGACCCAGGTCGGCAACGGCGGCAAGGGCATAGTCTGGAACACCGAGCACGAGGTGAAGCTGCTCGGCAATCTCAACTACACCGTGACCGACGAAGGCGTGGCGAAGGGCCTGCCGAAGATCGAGACCGACATCGAC
>JBATEB010000082.1:0-3082 GCA_049663805.1 Burkholderiales bacterium
GCTGCCCGTCGCCCTCCACGCTCACGACGTCGTGATCGAACCGCCCCCGCGCGTCGAAATGGCGGTAGACCTGCTTTCGTCCCGGCCACGTGGCCTTGCCGGTCGAGCGCTTGCGGCGCGGGACGCCGGCGTACTCCTGCAGCTTGTACACGGCGTCGAGAAAGGGCGCATCCGATGAGGTCACGAGGCTCGTGCCCACGCCGAACCCGTCGATCGGCGAGCCCGAGGCGAGCAGGTCGCGCAAACGGTATTCGTCGAGATTACCGCTCGCGAAGATGGTCGCCTGCGAGAGGCCCCCTTCGTCGAGGATGCGGCGCACGCTGCGCGAGAGCGCGCCGAGATCGCCGCTGTCCAGACGCACGCCGCGGACCGCGATCCCGGCCTCCTTCAGGCGTGGAGCGAGCACGACGACTTTGCGCGCCGCAGTATCCGTATCGTAGGTATCGATCAGGAACACCGTGCTCGCGGGGCAGGCCTGGGCGAAGCGCTCGAACGCCGCCGCTTCTTCGTCGTGCGCCTGAACGAAGGAATGCGCCATGGTCCCGAATATCGGGATACCGAAGAGCGGCGCGGCGAGCACGGTCGCCGTTCCGGAGAAGCCGGCGATGTAGCTCGCGCGGGCGGCGAGCAGGGCGGCTTCGCCGGCGTGCGCTCGCCGCAATCCGAAATCGACGAGCAATTTGCCCGGCGCGACCAGCACCGAGCGCGCGGCTTTCGATGCGACCACGGTCTCGAAGTGCACGAGGTTCAGCAACCGCGATTCGACGAGCTGGGCCTCGGGCATGGGCGCGACGACGCGCACGATCGGTTCGTTCGGAAAGAAGGCCGTTCCTTCCGGCATCGCGTGCACCTCGCCGGTGAAGCGGAGTTTACGCAGCCGGTCGAGGAAACTCCCTTGAAACAGGCGGCTTTGCTCGAGCCAGGCGATCTCCTCCTCCTCGAAATGCAGCTGCTCGAGGAACGCCAGCGCCTGCTCCAGTCCCGCCGCCATCAGGAAGTTCCGGTTGTCGGGAAGCTTGCGAACGAACAGCTCGAACACGGCGGTATCCAGCATTGCATGCTTGAAGTACGCCTGTAGCATCGTGAGCTGGTACAGGTCGGTGAGCAGCGGGCTGGTCAGGGGATTCATGGTCCGCTTGCCGTAACGGGCAGATCGAAAAGGCGCCGCGACGGACTTGGAGTGACCGCGGGGGAATGCGCTTATGCGGAATGCGTCTCGCGGGATTTCGTGCCACTCCCTTCGGGCGCGAGCAGGTACCTCTCGAACCACCGACCCGCGTGCGCCGCGGCCTCTTCGAGCGTTCCCGTCTCCTCGAACAGGTGCGTGGCTCCTGGAACGACGACCAGCTTCTTCTCCGTGCGCAGCAGGCGGTACGCTTCCTCGTTCCATTCGAGAACCGGCGAATCGCGCTCGCCCACGATGAGGAGCGTGGGTGCCCGCACGTGGGGCAGCCACGGCGCGGCCAGGTCCGGACGCCCGCCTCGCGAAACGACGGCGTGGACGTTCTCCGGTTCTGTTGCGGCGGCGACGAGTGCGGCGGCCGCCCCGGTGCTCGCGCCGAAATAGCCGACGCGCAAGCCGCCGGCCGCGGCGGACTCGCTCAGCCAGCGGCGGGCCTCGAAAAGGCGCGAGGCGAGCAGCTCGATGTCGAACACGTTGCGCCGCGACTCCGCCTCGTCCTCGCGCAGCAGATCCATGAGGAGCGTGCCCAAGCCGCGCTTTTGCAACTCGCCGGCGACGTAGCGGTTGCGCGGGCTGAAACGGCTGCTGCCGCTGCCATGCGCGAACAGAACTACCGCGTGCGCGCCGTCCGGCAGATGCAGTTCACCGCGCAGCTCCCTGCCCGCGGCGGGGATGCTGACCTCGCCGCCGCGGGGACGGCCGGCCATGGCGTGTGCTCGCCTACTGTACCTTCAGCTCCTTGCTCGAGCCGTTGGACTTCTTCGGCAGCTTCAGTTCGAGCACGCCGTCGTGGTATTTCGCTTCCGCTTTGGCGGAATCGATATCGCTCCCAAGCGTGAAGCTGCGATATTCCTTGCCGTAGTAGCGTTCGCTGCGGACAACTTTCTCGCCCTTCTTCTCTTCCTTCTCCTTCTTGACTTCCGCCTCGATGGATACCTGGTTCCCGTCGATCGAGACGTGGATATCTTCCTTCTTCACGCCGGGAATGTCGGCTTTGACGTCGTATGCGGCGTCGGCCTCCGAGACGTCCACTTTGATGCGGGGCTCGGCCTCCATGTCGCCGAGCCAGGGACGCATGCGAAATCCCTTGAAGAAATCATCCATGGTCGAAAGCGGCTGGAAACGTGCCAGCTCGTCGAACGGGTCAAAACGCGTGATGTTCGCCATGACAACCTCCTGTACGAAAACCGTTAACGCCGACTCCGGTCGCCGCCGGCAGTTCCGGCCGGCGCCGATTATTTTATGATGAAGGAATCCGATCGCGAGCTCTTGATTTGGGTCAAAGAAGTATGCCGGTTGTGGGAGTGAATGTCGTAACGGACGGAAACCGGATCGAGGGGAAGGAGCAGGGGTCGCGCCCCCTGTCCATCATTCAGGCTCGTTAACCCGCTTGCCGTCGTAGTCGAGCAGCCGGAAGTCGGGAGCCGGTGCCCCCAGCTCCATCATCGTGGATTGCGTCGCTGTCAGGTGCAGGGTCTCCGGGAGGCGGGCGGATCAGCTTACCCTTCCCGGAGCTGGAGGCCGCCGCTGGGGCCGGCGACGCGGCCCAAGGAAAGTGGGCCTAGGGGCGGGTTCGCCCCTTCGTCCCGAGGAGCGCCGCCACCTCCTCATCCTCGACCTGCGGGAACGAGGCGTAGAACTGCCCGACGGCTTGGAAGTCCGCCGGCGCATGCAGGCACACGACCTCGTCCGCGTAGTCGGCGACGCGGTGCAGGCTGTCGGGCGCCGCGACGGGCACTGCGCAAACAAGCCGCGCAGGCTTTTTCGATCGAACCGCGTGCAGCGCCGCGATCATGGTCTCGCCGGTGGCGAGGCCGTCGTCGACGACGATGACATTGCGTCCCGCGGGATCGAGCGGCGTGCGCGCCGGCGTGTACATTTTTCTGCGCGAGCGCAGCA
>JBATEB010000083.1:0-2123 GCA_049663805.1 Burkholderiales bacterium
TCCTACAATAGTGCCCGAGAGAACGAGCTTGAGACCGGAACTCGCAAGCCGCGCCGATCCCGAGGCGGAGGCACCCGCTCGAGTGGGGAGTCCGGATGCGGATGAGGTCTGCGGCGGACCGCCCGCCCCTGCGAAGTCCGAACCGGTGACACCGACGACGGCAGCCAGGGCGACGGCTGCCAGAAGTGCGGGGTAGCGCCTGCCTGGTCTCCCCGGCCGCGTTCCCGGCTTGCGAATGGAGTACATGGGAGAATGCGCTCCTTCACCCACCTCTGCGCCCGAAGAAGTCCAGGACTCGGTGTCGCCTAATAGCACTGCCTGCAATTCGAATTCCCGCCTTGTCCGCAGGTACTCGAAGTCGAATAACACAGGCCCGTGCTCGAACCGTACCAGGAGCTGGGCGGACTGCATCCCGTGGCCGGGCAGCATCCCATCGATGTGCCGCAACCGCCGCTGCTGGTCGTGGCCTCGTAAGGATTCGAACACGCGGTCGCAAACAGGGAGAGCAGCACCGCTAGCATGAAACGCCTTGGCTTTCCTGAACCCAACATGGCGGAACTCCTTTGTTTTAATTCTGTTTTCTCTGCGGCCAATGAACCACAAAGTTGACGCGAGCAAGGTAGGGTGGAAGCAATAGTCATGCCCACCGCCTCCACGTGGGGTCGGTCTGAAGGGAGCCGGCGCGCGGGTGCTAGGGGTTCGAGGGTCCGGCCCGACCGGTCGGGGAGACTGCGTCGGATGCGCCGCCGAGTTTTTTCAATTCCGGGGTCTTGCAGGCTCCGAGCAGCGCGCTCACCGGCCCCTTGCCGGGGACGATCGCATCCGGGGCGATCTCGGCGAGCGGCGCGAGCACGAAGGCGCGCTCGTGCATGCGCGGATGGGGAACCAGGAGTCCCGGCTCCGCGATGACGCGGTCCGCGTAGAGCAACAGGTCGAGGTCGAGCGTGCGCGGTGCATTCGGGAAGTCACGCGTGCGCCCGGCGCGCGCCTCGATCGCGAGCAGCTCCCCGAGCAATGCCGCCGCGCTCAGCTCCGTCTCGATCCCGGCGACGGCATTCACGAAGTCCGGCTGCGCCGCGTAACCGAGGGGCGGGCTGCGGTAGAGCGACGAGGCGGCGAGGAGGCGCGTCTTGGGTATCGCCGCGAGCGCGGCGATGGCGCGCCGGACCTGGACTTCGGGCTCGCCCAGATTGGCTCCCAGTCCGACGAATGCATTCACCGCGGCGGCCACGTCATTGCTCGAGCGCGAAGCGCCATGCTTCTTCGTCCCCGCGCAGAGCGAGCGGGCCCCGCGCTGCGGCCTGCCAGGCGGCGACGCGGGCGATCCAGTCCCCGGCGGTCGCGGGTGCGGCCGTCTCCGGGTTTTTCTCCGGCGTGCAGCGCGCCGCTCCCGCGGCCGGTTCCCTCCGCAGGAGGCACCAATCGCTGCGATGGGCGGCGTCCCCGGCGTCCGATTCCTCCACCCAGCCGAGGAGCACCCGCTCGCATTCGGCAAGCCAGCCTTGCGCCGCGCGCAGGAGGAGCGGCCAGGAGCCTTGCGCGAGATGCAGATGCGCCGTGCGCGTCACCGCGTATCCCCGTTGCGCGAGCAACGCGCCCGCGAGATGCGGTTGCATGGCGATGAAGTTGAAGGGCATCGCCGGCTCGCCGCGCCGCAGGCCTTCGTCGAGCGCTGCGCGAACGGCGTGAAGCGCGCCCAGCCGCGACGCGCACAGGAGCCCGAGCGAGCCCTCACGCCCGGCGGCGTCGAGGCAGGCCTGGGCCCCGAGCAGGCACAGCTGCGCGAAGCCTCCGGCGCGGCGCAGCTCGCCCGCGAAGCGTTCGCGCACCCGCTCCCGGAAATCGGCGGGCGCGACGCGCAGCACGGTGGGCGCCAGCAGGATCACCGCGGCTTCGCCCTTTCCAGCGCCAGGCTCATTACGCTGCCGCCGAAACCGGAGAGGTTGAAGAGCACGCGGTGCACGCCGCCGGCGTCTCCGCCCGAAGGCGCGAGACCGAGCTCCTCGTCGGGGGTGGCGTATCCCCAGGTGTCCGGCACGCGGCCGCGATCCAGCGACCCCAGCAGCAGCGCCAGCTCCGCGGGCCCGCTCGCGCCCAGCGTGTGCCCGAGCGCGCCCTTCAAG
>JBATEB010000084.1:0-11731 GCA_049663805.1 Burkholderiales bacterium
GCCGGGATCCCCGCGTCGCCGAGGATCGATCCGAGGCGCCCGCACAGGTCATGGTCGGTGAATTGCCGTGCCGACAGATTTACGGCTATCGCCGGCGACCAGCCATGGCGCTCGAGCCAATCCCGCACTTGCGTGCACGCGGCCCGCAACACCAGGTCGCCGATCGGTGTGATCAGCCCGGTCGTCTCCGCTATCGGAATGAATTCGATCGGGCTTACAAGTCCGCGCCTGGGGTGATACCAGCGAATCAGCGCCTCGGCCCCGGAAACCGCTCCGGAATTCAGGGTTACCTTGGGCTGGTATACGAGATAAAGCTCGTCTCTGGCGATAGCGCGCTCGAGGTCCTGGGTCAGCGCATGCCGAACTTTCGCCTCCTCGGCGAACCGATCGGAGAAGAACTGGTAGGTCACGTCTTCCTCCCCGTAGGTTCGCGTCAGGGCGAGTTCCGCTTCGGAAATCAGGAGGCGCCCTTCGAGCGCTTCCGCCGGGCGCTGGGCGATGCCGACGCAGGATTTCAACGTGGTGGCGACGCCGTCGCCGAGATCGAACGGCTTTACCAGAGCTTCAAGCATGCGCTCCGCCGCCGATGACGCTTGCTCCGCGGAGGACTCCCCCGGCACCACAACGGCGAAGCGGTCGGCACCCGGATGCGCGACGAAATCCCCGGGCGCCGCGTTGGTCTTCAGACGCGCAGCGATCCGGCAAAGCAGGCGGTTCCCTCGATCGGGGCCGAGCGTGGCATTGAGCACGCGAAACTGGAGGACGTTCACCAGAAAGAGCGTTGCACCGCTCACTCCGCGCTGCCCGTCCAGAAACTCCAGGAGTGCAAGGCGATTGGGAAGCCCGGTAAGCGCATCGTGGTGGGTCACAAACCGCGCCCGTTCTTCCGCCAGCTCGCGATCGCGGCGCTTGCCGTCGGCGATCTGCCGGAGCATGGCGTTGTGGGCGGTGATCAATTCACCCATCTCGTCGCTGCGTGTCGTGGGGATTGCCTCGCGCGCGGCGGTTTCCGGTTCCTTCGCGGCTCGGAGGGTGCTGGCGCGCAGATGCAGCATCGGGCGAAGCAGCAGGAAATCCATCGTGGCCATGATGCCCGCAGTGACGACAAGAATGATGACCGCAACCAGCCCGAGGATGCGCAGCTCGTATCCCCGGAGATCCCGGGCCACCTGGCTCGCGTCGATCAGTACCGCGACCGTGGATGCATCGTCGAGCTCGCTTCGCCATGACGCGGTCAGCAGATGGTCCGGCTCGAGCCATTCTCCGGGGGTCGCCATCGTGTTTCGGACGTTCGGCGGCGATTCCGAAAGGGGTCCTTCGCCGGCGAACGCCACCCGCCGTCCGTCCCGGGCGTAAACGGCCACGGCGCGCAGGCCGTAGCGCCCCAGGACCGGATCGAAATCCGGTGCCTGGATCCCCGTTGCGCGCGCGCGAACCAGCAGGGGTTCGATGAGAAGCTGAGCGTCGCTCGTCAGGCGTTGAAGCGCGGCGCGCTCGAACTGTCGCGCGGAGACCACCAGGATCACGCTTTCCACCGCGACAATCAGGAAGAAGACGGACATCGTTATCCGCCAGCACAGCCTGCATCTGGCGACGGGCTCGACAAGAGCCGCCAGGCCCCGCATGCCTCGTTTCATGAAGGGGCTTTGCGCACTATTGTTTCGCCCTGCCCGGCGGGAGCGAGCGTACGATTTCGCTGTCGGGATTGAACGCAAGCCAGGCGAAGGCGAAGTGCACGCCGCTCTCCTCCAGCGGAGCAAGGCGCTCTCCCTCGAGGGGGCCGGAGGAGGCCTCGCCGAGGATGCTCCACACGGTTCCTGTCTGTCGGTCGATGATCCGCCCGCCTTCGAAGGAAAACTCGAGAACCCGCCCGGCGACCCGGCGATCGAACGCCGCCGCGGCGGGGATCGGGCGTCCCTCGCGGATCGAGGCGCCGTCCAGCGGCGAGCTCATTCCGGGCTTCGCGAAGACGACATAGGGGACGCCACCGAGGTCGGCGCCGACGACGGAGTGCTTCTCCAGCAGCGACAGCGGGTAGATCCGATGCGCGCCGCCGGCGCTCACCGACAGGACGCGTTCCATGGGCGGCAGCCGCGGATCCTTCTTCACCACGAAGAGGGGGCTTTGATCGATGCGATCGTATCCCGCGTAGGGGTTGCGGCCGTAGGGGCGGGAGAATCCCGTTTCCCGGGACAGCACGCGCCCCTGCGGATAGGCGGCGACAAAATCCTCGAAGGCGACGATGGTCGATGCGATTCTCGCGAGCTTCGTTCCGGCGTACCGGCCGACGATTGCCTTTCCCACGAACTGCTGCCACCAGGACTCGGTCTGGCGGTCGTACATCACGAGGTCGCTGTAGCGCAGCCGGCCGGTCGTGCCGAAATCGAGCACGCGCCCGCCGACGCGCCGGTCGAAGGCCATCGAGGCGTTGCACAGCGGGCAGAAGGTCACCGCGACCGGAATTCCACCGACCGTGTCGTTTACGATTTCGTGGAACATGAGGATCTGGATCGGATAGGCACGCGCCTCCTCGCCGACTCGGATTGAAACGACGGGTTCGCGGGGATCCAACCAGAGGGCGGCCCGCCGCGTCGAGGCGAACCGCGGCCGGTCGAGCGCGGGGATGCCGTCCTTCGGCGGACCCCCGGATTCGATCTCCGAGAGATCGATGCTGCGCTTCGAGAAATCGGTCTTCGGCCATTCGCGACTAAGCGCGTCGGACTGGGCGTCCGCGGAGGCAAGGCAGGCGTAAAGGAGGACGGCGAGTAGTCCGTCACCGAATCTGCTGAAGTTGCCGGTAAACGCAGTGCGCACGGTCCTCCGGCCGATAATCCACCGACCTCGGCGGATCGGACCGGTCCGAATCAAAATCGTGACAGAAGATTCGCCCTGGCGCGACTAAAGGTTACAGACGCCGCTTTTTCGGGGGTTCGAGTCGAATTTTTCAAATCCACCAGGGAAATCCATATGCCCATCAAGCCCGGACAGCGCGTTCCCGCGCTCGAGTTCGATACGGTCGGCGGCGCGCGCTGGTCGCTCGCGGCGCAGACGCCGCAGAATTTTTCCATGATCGTGTTCTATCGCGGACTGCATTGCCCGGTGTGCCGCAGGTACACGAGCGAGCTGAACGGCATGATCGGCGAGTTCGACAAGCGCGGCGTCTCGACCGTCATCGCCAGCACCGACGGGAAGGAGCGCGCCGAGCAGGCGAAGTCGCAATGGGGCCTGCCGAACCTCGCGGTCGGCTACGGTGTATCGATCGAGAAGGCGCGGGAGTGGGGCCTGTACGTATCGACCGGCCGCGGCCTGACCTCGACCGGCGTCGAGGAGCCGAAGCTGTTCGCCGAGCCGGGGCTGTTCCTCGTGAGGCCCGACGGCACGCTGTACTGGGCGTCGGTGTCGACCATGCCTTTCGCCCGCCCGCATTTCGACGAGATCGGGCAGGCGATCGACTTCGTGCTGAGCAAGAACTATCCCGCGCGGGGCGAGGCGTAAGCCGGGAGAACTATCGAAATCGCGGGGCGTAAAGAGGTCTTGGCGAGAGCCGTTACGTTGTACCAGCCCGCGTGACGTTCCAGACCTCCTTGACCTCGGTGCCGCAGTGCCTGAACACCTTGGATACCGGACAGAACATGGCAAGCTCGCGCTTGACGATCTCGACCGCAGCCGCGTCGGCGCTGGTGGTGATGTCGACGAACAGCGTCAGCGACGGGAACGGCACTTCCACTTCCTCCATCAACTGGACGCCGCGCCGGTCGAAATCAGCCTCGATGCGGACGCTCAATGCCTTGATGTCCACGCCGTTCTTGTGCGCCACTTTATGCGTGATGACGTTGGTGCAACCGATCAGCGCCGCGAAGAGCGTCTCGGTGGGAGTAAGTCCCTGGTTGGTTCCCTGGCGCTCGATCGGCTCGTCGATGGTGACTTTGACGTCCCGTACCGAGACGTCCGTGCGCGAGTGCGAGGTGCCGGTGCCCTGCAGACGCATTCTTACGACGGTTTTTTCCTTCACGACTGCCATGGAAGTCTCCTGGTTTCCGGGTCGGTGAAAATCATGAGTTATGAGCCTCCCGGGACGCGATCGTCCATCGCTAGCAGCATCCGCCGCCGTCGTAGAACCAGGTCGAATCGGTGACGCGAATATCGTCGCGGCCGAGCGAACCGAGCGCCCTGGCGGTCTTGTCGCAAACGGCGAGCGGCTGGTTCTGGGTCAGGAAGTGGCCCTGGTTGTCGTCGAAATAGTCGTCGTCGCCGTAATAGATCGCGGTCTTCCCGGTAAAGATGCAGGGCCCGTCGGCGGGCATGGGGTCCTTGATCGCGCAGATTTCCACGCTTTCGATGAAGATCGGTGTTTCGGTCGGATAGTGGCGGGGCGACAGCACGCGGTAGGGCCGCTTGGCGCGCACCTCGATGGTTCCGAAGCCGACGTCGGTCAGGCGTCTTACGTAGTCGCGAAGCGGAATTGCTCCGGTCAGGCAGAGTGCGCGAAGCCGTTGGTTGTTCTTCAGGTCCGGCGACATGGGCATCTCGCAAACCGGATCGGACAGGATCAATCTGCCGTGGGGCTTCAGGACCCGGTGCATTTCCGAGAGGGCGCGCTCCAGATCGCGATCATGAAAGATGTTGAACAGGCAGTTCTGCGCGGCGACGTCAATCGAGGCATCGGCGATGGGAAGATCGAGCGCGTCGCCCTTGCGGAGATCGACGAATTCGGACTTGAACCACGGGTTCTGCAGCTCCGCTTCGCGCAGGTTTTCGCGACAGGCCGTGACCATCTCGTCGACCACGTCCAGACCTATCACTCCGCCCGAACGGCGCGAAAAGTACGCGAACTGGAGCAATTCCATCCCGCCGCCGACCCCGACGTACAGAATCGTCGGATTGTTGACGAGATCGCGTGGATTGACCGTGCTGCCGCAGCCGTAGTTCATTGCAAGCATTTTCTTGGGTATCGACAGTTCCGGAAGCTGCCACACCGGCGTAGTGGTGCAGCAAAGACCCTGTTGCGGGTTGAGGGCGGCTTCCTTGTAGACATCGCGCGTTGCCGCAAGGTAGGAGGTGTTCATGTCCGCTCCAGTTCAGCTCAGAGAAAGAAAACCGGGAAATTCGTAAATGAGTGCGCCGGCCGCCGCCGCCAGCGGAAGCGTCAGCAGCCACGAAGCCAGGATGCCGCCTATTACGCCTTTGTCCGCCGAACCGTTCGCCAGGCCGATACCGCCGATCGCGCCGACGGCAACGTGGGTCGTCGAGACCGGCAGACCGAGGCGGCTCGCGACGATGACCAGAAATCCGGTGACGATGTTTGCCGTAAGGGCCTGACCGTCGTTCATGCGGGAGATTTTCCGGCTCATGGTGACGGCGACTTTCCTGGAGTTGAGCAGCCCGCCGACCGCCATCGCGGTCGCAATGGCCGCGACACCGAGCCGGACGTCCAGCGCCTGCACGACGAGAAGCAGGCCGACGATCTTCGGCGTGTCGTTGAGGCCCCTGGCGAAGCTGACGGCTGCGGCGCTGACCGCGTGGATCGCGTTGACCAGCGACTGGACGGAAACACCGATGAGCGTGCCCTGGTATTTCTCCACGCAGTCCTTGGTCGTGCCGACCGTCACGTCCACGCCGGCAAGAACCGGAGAGGGCGCGGTGTGGCGATTCAGGGCCGCCTCGTACTGCAGCTGCCGGACGGGAACGAACCGCCGCGCACCCAGGCAGAGGCAGCTTTCCCGCCTGATTCCCAGGCCCGCCCGCAGGGCGCGAAGGGCCCGGTAAAGCGGGACGGTCAGCAGCACCGAAAGAATCGGGCTCAACAACAGCGGCGCAAAGAAGCCCGAGCCCAGCCGGCCCAGATCCAGCTGCGTCCCGACCGCGAGGAAGCCGGTGCCGGCCAGGGCGCCGGTCAGGGCGTGCGTCGTGGAGATCGGGAATCCCCGCAAGGCGGCAAGCAGCACCGTCGTGCCCGCGCCGCCGGCCACGGAAAGCAGGAACCGCGGGGAAGCGGCCACCGCCGCGGGCACCAGGCCGTTGCCGGAGAACGCCTGCACCAGCGCGCCGGCGACGAACACCGAGCACAGCGCTCCGGCGAGCGTCGTGATCGTCGCCAGCGCGATCGCGCTTCGATAGGTGGCCGTGTTGCTGCCGAACAGGGTCGCCACGCCCTTGAAGTTGTCGTTCGCGCCGTTGGCGTACGCCAGAAACAGCGTGGCGAAAAAGACGAGGGCCGTTATGAGCATGTCTGCGGCGGCGGAAGCGTTGCGTGCATCTTGAGTTCCTGGGCGTTCCCGGCTACGGGTCATCTATCTGTCGCTCGCGTGGTGCGATTCTTACAACCGGACTCGGTCGGGTCCGTCGGGAATAGGGAGCGCTGAACGCCCCGGAACGGTCCGGAAAGGGTGAAGACGCACCTGTCGATCCGGCCGGGGTAAAGTGACTGCTCGGTTATACTTCGAAGTCCTGTCGTACGCGCTCGGGCCACAGGCAGATCGAAACCAGATGAACGAAACGTCGAATTCGACGGCAATCGGTATCGAGTTCGATAGCCATCGTCCCTACCTCTTCAAATTCGCCATGCTGCAGACTCGCAACCGGGACACGGCGGAGGACCTGGTTCAGGAGACCCTGGTCGCGGCTCTTGCGGCCGCACAAGGCTTTTCCGGGAAATCGTCCCTTCGAACCTGGTTGACGAGCATTCTCCTCCACAAAGTGGTCGACCTCCGGCGCAAAGCCGGCCGCCAGCAATCGATCTCGATTGACGCGGCGCAAGACGATGGCGGGGCAGAAGCGGTGGAAGCCCTGTTCAGGGAAAACGGCCGGTACGTGGAGCTCCCGGAGGATTGGGGGGATCCCGCACAAGCGCTTACGCAGCGCCGCTTCCTCGAGGCACTGGAGGCATGCGTCCAGGGGTTATCCGAGACTGCCGCCCAGGTGTTTCTGCTCCGGGACATGATGGGCTTGTCGACGGAAGAAATTTGTAGTGAATTGAGCGTTTCGTCGACTAATTGCTCGGTACTGCTGTATCGCGCGCGAATGCGCCTGCGCGCATGCCTGGAACAAAAATGGCTTGCTCCCGACGACAGGAGACGACGTAACCGGACCCGCCCATGATGCGTTCGTGCAAAGAGGTAAGCGAGCTGCTCTCCGCGAGGCTCGACAGGAAACTCCGCTTCATGGACGGCTTCGGCCTTCGTTTGCACCTCGCCATGTGCAACGCGTGCACGCAGGTGGCGCGGCAGTTTGAGTTGATGCGGACTGGAGCGGCGGAGCTGCCCACGCTCGAGGACGCCAAGAGGCCCGGAGAGAAATGATCGCGTCGCCCCGGCGCAATCTCAAAGCGCTCGTATTCGACGCCTATGGCACGTTATTCGACGTGCATTCGGTGGTGCGCCTGTGCGACCAGCTGTGGCCGGGCAAGGGCACCGCGATAAGCCAGCTGTGGCGGACAAAGCAGCTCGAATACACCTGGCAGCGCAGCTTGATGCGGCGATACGAGGACTTCGAGAGCGTTACGGTCGATGGCTTGCGCTACGCGTGCACGGCCCTTGGCGTTTCGCTGAGCGAATCGCGGGTGGCGCGCCTGCAGAAGGCGTACTTGTCCCTGGCGACATTCCCGGAAGTCAAAGATGCTCTCGGCAGGCTGTCGCACCTGCAGCTCGCGATTCTGTCCAACGGCGCCCCCTCGATGCTCGATCCGGTGGTTGCAAACGCCGGGCTGGATGGCGTGTTCTCCGCGGTGATCAGCGTCGATCCTCTCAAGACCTATAAGCCGACGCCCGAGGTGTATCGGCTTGCGGTGAAAAACCTCGGCATGCCGAAGAACAAGATCGGCTTCGTGTCGAGCAATTGCTGGGATGCCTGCGGGGCGAAGTCCTTCGGTTTCCGGACGTTCTGGATAAACCGAAGCGACGCCCCGGTCGACAGGCTGGATGCCGCACCGGACCACATAATCAGAAATCTTGCCGACTTGCCCGGGCTGGTATGAGCCCGTCGCACTCGAAGCGAGGAAGCGCCGGGGAAATCCATGAGCTATATAGAAACGCCCGTCGACACGCACTATCCCTGGTACGTACGCGCCCTGTTTGCGGCGCAGCGAAGGCGTTACGGCAAAGAACTCGAACCGGCGCGTTTGTGGGGCCGAACGCCGGGTCCTTTCCTGGCGATGGCCGCGATGCACCGCGCTCTCAATCGCGGCTCCTCGCCCCTGGACCCGGCGCTTCGTTCCCTCGTGCAGGTTCGCGTGTCGCAAATCAACGGGTGCGCCCACTGCGTCGACATCAATTCCGCGGTGGCTCTCGAGCGCGGTCTGTCCGAGGAAAAACTGAAATCGCTGCCCCTGGTTTCAGACCCGACCGTGTTCGATGAACGGGAAAGGGCGGCGCTCGAGTACGCCGAAGCGATGACCGACAGCAGCCGGCGGACCGATCCTGCCTTGATCGCCAGGCTGCGGCAGCATTTCAGCGACGATGGAATCATCGAACTGACGGCCCTGATCGCCTTCCAGAACATGTCGAGCAAGTTCAACGCCGCGCTGGGGATTGAAGCCCAGGGATTCTGCACGATCGGCGACGCGGGGAAGCCTCCGACGTCCGGGCCGGCTCCGCCGGTCAGAGAAAGTCCCGGCTGAACCCCCGGTCGAACCGGTACTTCACGCCCAGGCTCGTCTGATCAGTCGGGCCGGATGTTTTCGGCACCGCGCGCCGCCCGATGGGCAAGTAACCGGTCCACAACGCGTTCGACCTTGCCCGCGTCAGCCCAAGTAGATTTGAAAACGATGCGCCGCTCGCCGTCAATTACGAACGCCGCATTCGGCACCTTGCCGTAGGCGCCCAGCATCGTTTCGGCGATATCGTCCACTGCGACCGGCACATGAGTCCCGGCCGAAAGCAACCGCGCGTAAGCCAGTTTCTCCTCGTCGGTCCTGGTGTGCGTAAAATTCCGATACCCGGGTTCGCCCGGGTGGCGCTCACGTGAGTAGATAAAGAACACCCTCACTCGCGCTGGATCGTAGCGCTCGAGAAGCTCCTCCCAACGATCCACCTGCATCCGGGCCGGCGGGCAGGTCATTGCCACGAACATGAAGGCGCTCACCCGCCCGCTACCGTCGGCCAACCGCATGCGGCCACCGTCGGTCGTCGGTAAATCGAAGTCCGGGGCAAGGCTGCCAACGGAGTTCATATTCCGAAACGACCAAAATCCCGGCATCGAACCGATATGCTGCGGGCTGGTCGTCATGGCGACCAGGCTTACCTTCTCGAGCATTGCGAGTTTCTCACCGGCGCTGTAGTGGCTTGGGTGCAACTCGTAATGCGGATTGAAGACCAGGCCGTGGTCCATCTCGCGCGGCGTATCGTCCCAAGGTTCGGCGGGTACCAGAAACGAAAGACCGAAAGTCAACGGCGGGACGAGCAGCAATGCCAACAACCACTCGATCATGCCCAGCTGCCGTGTTCGCATGGCACACGCCCCCGAAGATCGGAACCGTGACAGGAAGTTCGGACCAGCGAGGTTAAAGGTTACGGGTCCAGGTGCCCGCGGCGGAGCCGCCACGAGGGCGAGGCGCAGCTTGCCGCGCCACAGGTTTCGCATTCCGATGCGCACCAGGGTCATGCCGTTCTCCTCATTGCTTCAACGGGACTGAACCGCACGCCCCGGATCACCGGGTACAGGCTGCCGAGCGCGGCGGAGATCGCCGAGCCGGCGAGAACGAGCAGCACCCCGTTCACGTCGAACGCGATCGGCACGCCGAGAACCCGGCTCAGGAGCGGAGCGAACGGCAGGGCGAGGAGCAACGCGCCGGCCGCGCCGAGAGCGCTCATGCCGAACGCCTCCGAGAGAAACTGGAGCGCGACTTCGCGGTTGGACGCGCCGATCGCCTTGAGCGTGCCGATCTCGCGGATGCGCTCGCGCGTGCTGAGCACCATCACGAACACCGTGATGACGGCGCCGATCGCGAACAGCAAGACGGCCGCGTAGGCGCTCGACACGGCGAGCGTCCCCAACGTCGTGCGGTCGGTGGAGACGGCCTCCGGAGCGGTCACGACATCGGCTTCGGGAATCTTCTTCAGGTCGGCCGCCACTCGTTCGACGTTCGCGACGTTGTCGACGGTGACGAAAATCTTCGAAAGCTTCTTGCCGGGGTTGAAGGTCGCCCGGAAAGCGTCGATCGGAATGAACACGTGGTTGCCGCCGAAATCATTCGCGGTCGTGTAGATGCCCACGACGTTGAACGACCGTCGGTTGAGGACGATGCGCCTTTCGCTGCCGAGACGCTGCTCGGCGTATAACCGCCCGGCAATCGCAACGTTCGCATTCCCGTCGTCAGCCTGCAGATTGCGGCCGGCCGCGATGCGGGCGTTCTCGTAATCGACCTCGCCGATGGAATACAGGCTTATGCGGGACTGAGGAAGCGTTCTTGATCGTGAGTCCTTCGCCTAACCCCGAAACCCGGCCCGCCAGCGCGACCGGTGCGGAGCTACCACCTCCCGTACCGAGTATCATTTCAACAGGGCGCGCTCCGAGAAGGGGTTGACCCAGCACGTCTAGGACGAGCAATATTCGCCATGACGGCCGCAGGTGTAGCTCGGATCGCGTTGAAAACCCACCCGCGGCGTCGCTTGCAACCCGACTCACGCCGCACCGGGCACCTAAGACGCCCGAGACTTGGTGCGAAGCCTGCAGTTTGAGTGGCGCGACGTGTGGCGCGCGGGATTGATTTTTCAATCGTTGGAAGGGTCGACGTGCCGGAAAAGGACCATAAGGTCAGGCTGATCTTTATTATCAATGGGCAAGACTTTCCCATTGAAGCGAACATTCAGGCGCCGCTCATGGAGGCTGTGCAACGAGCACTTGCCGAAAGCGGCAATACAGGGCGCCCCCCCGATGAATGGGAGGTGCGTGACGCTGGCGGCGTGTTGCTGGAAAAGAATCGCACGCCTAAGGATCTGAGCTTGAATGACGGAGCTCGGCTCTTCCTTAGCCTACGCGTCGGCGCAGGCGGCGTTTGACACGACTAGACCCTGAGGTTTCTCGGCTCAAGTTCGAGCGCGAGATAGGTAGGTTGACGAAACAGCGATCCGCTCTTCAATCTCGCGGAATCTTTGTTCTCGGTTCGCCGACTTTCCCAATCGTCGAGTTTCTATTCGTGCCGCGTCACCCGCTCCAGGTTGCTATCGCTCTGCCACAACCTGGGAGAATCGTATTGCCCCAAGGAGCGGTGGCAATGGCAGCAGCGGAGGTTCCGAGCCTCTCAGCCCGCGCTTTTAAAGCCCGTTTCGATCTTACAGACTACGATCTTGTTGCCCCTTCGTTGGAGTTTCGAGACCCGTGGTCCGATGCTCTCTTGTCATACGACACAATGTTTCGCGCTCTCGAATATGAAAAGCAACGAGGCCCGCATGTTGTACTGTTGGGTGATCACCCAGGTACTCATAAGCCCTTCCTCTGCTTGCGTGGTATACGCGAGTACCACGAGCATCCCCAACATTCTGGGGACGACTGGCTGCTATATCGAACGCAGATGAGTCTCTTCTCTATTGTCATGTCTCTGTGGCGAGTAAGTGTCGACTTGATTCATCCTGCACTCGTTCCCCAAGCCAATGGATATCAGGTGCAATGGAATGCGCAGGAGAAGGCTTGAATGGCTCTGGCTCCTTTCTTTGAACGCGTATATGGAGCGCTGGGTGGTCACCTTGCCGTTTCCCGGGAGTCGCTGACTACTGTATTGGAAAATGTAACCGTCGGT
>JBATEB010000085.1:0-6071 GCA_049663805.1 Burkholderiales bacterium
CGCCCGCACCGACTTCCTTCTCGATCTCCTTCATCAGCGCCTCGGCTTCCGCGTTCCTGCCCTTCGATTCGAGCCAGCGCGGGGACTCGGGCAATTTCTTGCGCAGGTACCAGACGATCAGAGAACCGACGCCGGCGATGACGAACATCGGCCGCCAGCCGAAGCTCGGGATGATGAAATAGGCGAGGATCGCGGTCGCCGGAAAGCCCGCCACCACCAGGAAGGCCATGAACGCGAGCCAGCGCCCGCGCGTCTTCGGCGGCACGAACTCGGTCAGCGTCGAATAGCCGACCACGATCTCGGCGCCCAGTCCCAGCCCCTGAACGAAACGGCAGGCGATGAGCTGTTCCATGTTCTGCGCGAACGCCGCGGCGAGCGAGGCGAGCCCGAAGATCAGCAGGTTGACCTGGTAGGTGAAGCGCCGCCCGAGGCGGTCGCCGACAAAGCCGGTAATCAGCGCGCCGATGGTCATCCCGACGAAGGTCAGCGAGAGGAATTGCAGGTTCTGCGGCAGGGTCGAGAACTTGGTCTGGATGGTCGCCGCGAGCACGCTCCCTGCGACGTAGAGGTCGTAGCCGTCGAAGAACATGCCGGCCCCGACCAGCCAGAAGATGCGGTAATGGAACGAACTGACAGGCAGCCGGTCCAGGCGTGCGCCGGCATTGACTGTGGTACTCATCGGATCCCCCTCCCTTTTTTGGACTGACACGCGAGAAACCGCTTCGGTCGGCATCATATCCCCGAATCGGCGCCGCGGATACCCGGGAAGCCGGGCGCTGCGTCCATGGAATGCCCTATTATTATTTGTATAACCAATGAGATAGAGCCTATAGTAAATTCATAAAATTAGTATTATTATCTATCGCGTTGCCCGCCAAAGACAAAAGGGTCTCTGCGTGGACTACTTCCTCGCTCGATCAAGGCAGAAACGCAATACTGCGCAGCAGACCTGCGCCTAGACCCCCAGTGGAGGAGTCGTGAACAAACCCAGCCGACTGTTTATCGCCACCATCCTGTGTGCCGGCGCGCTCGCGCTGGCGGGCTGCGCGGAAGACAACTCCACTTCGGGCGCCGGCTCGACCGTGTTCGGTGGCAGTACGCCCCCCCAGACCGGAACCGCCGGCCCCACCGGTACCCGGGTTCAACTGCTGGTGAGCAGCCCGCAAATACCCTCGGCCGGGGCATCGACGGTCGACCTGAGCGCAATCGTGCTCGACGCCAACGGGCAGGCGATCGCCGGCGAAACAGTGGCGTTTTCGACGGGGACCGATCCCTCCGCCTTCATCAACAACATCAGCGGCGCCGGCGTCGCGGACGCGAACGGCCTCGTCACGGCCAAGCTCAACGTGGGCGCCAGCAAGACCAACCGCACCGTGACCGTCAGCGCCACCGCGGCGGGAGCGTCCAATCAAGTCCCCGTGCAAGTCGTGGGTTCGACGGTCGAGATGAATGCAAGCGGCAACACCCTTCCCGATACCGGTGCGTCCCCCGTGACGCTGACCATCACCGCCAAGGATTCGGCCGGTACTCCGGTTGCAGGCACCGCCGTGACCTTGACCAGGACGGGCACGGGCAACATGAGCTTCAGCCCTGCGGCGACCGGCACGACGAACGCAAGCGGTCAGTTCGTCGTCACCGCCGCGGGGACGGCGGGCGGCACGGCAACCGTGACCGCGTCCGCCCTGGGTGCGACCGTGGCGACCATCTTCACGGTTACCTCGACCGGCGCCAACTTTGCCATCGATCAAACGACCAACCTAACGAGCGGCGTAGTCACCCTCAATCCCACTCTGGTCACCATGAGAATCGGCGACTCGCTGGTGGTGCGGGTCAATGCCCCCGCTCCCGCGGTCAACGTGCAATTCGTCACCACGATGGGCAGCTGGAACGGCGGGGGTACGTCAGCGCTCGTGGCGGTCGCCGGCGGAATAGCAAGCGCGACCTTGACGACAGCTCAAGCGGGCTCGGCCAGTGTCCAGGTCTTCGATCAGGCTCTTCCGACCAGCAACGATAGCCTCACGGTATCGATCACGGCAGCGGTCGCGGCCAGCATTACGCTTCAGGCCTCACCCAGCGTGGTGCCAACGAGCATCGGCAGCACCACCGGGGTTTCGACCCTGGTCGCCACGGTCAGCGACGCCGCCGGCCAGCCGGTCGGCGACGTGCCGGTTGCGTTCTCGATAATCAATCCCACCGGTGGAGGCGAAAGCCTGAGCCCGGCGGTCAGTTTTTCCGCTTCGACCGCCGGAGGCGGCCTCGGCCTGGGACAGGCGCGCACGACTTTTACCTCCGGGTCGCTCCCTTCGGCCGCAGGAGGCGTTCAGATTCGCGCCTCGGTCCTGGGCACCGCCGTTGCGACCGAGGCGATCGGCGTGAACGCAACACCTTCCGGAAACGATGCGGGGGTCGTGATCGGCGGCACGGCGGGATCGGTTGCGTTCGGTCAGGCAACCGTGCTTGCGGAAGCCAATAACGCGACGAACTATGTTCTCGCGATGTCGGTCCTCGTTGCCGATGTCAACGGCAGTCCGGCGCCGGCGGGGACCGTGGTCAACCTCAGCGCCTGGCCGATCGCGTGGAGTACCGGGGGAGGGTGCCTCGTCGACGCTGATACCGCGACTACCGGAACATTCCTGAACGAAGACAGAAATGAGAACCTGATCCTGGATACCACACCAGTTGAAGACGGCACCAGGGATTACTACGCCGGAGGAACGGCGGGCGCGGGAACCGCGGATCAAATAGCCACCCCGAGCAATTCGGCCGGGGGCCTGGTCCCGGGGACGGTCACCACCGATGCGAACGGCGTGGCGACTTTCAATCTGACCTACGGAAAATCCAGTGCGCTCTGGATCGTGACCCGGATTCGCGGCAGGACGGTCGTTCAGGGCACGGAAGCGGTGAGCGAGGTTCAATTCCGCCTGCCGGCCCTCGAAGGCGATGTCAATCCGTGCAGGTTGCCCGATTCGCCCTACTTCTTCTGACGAGCGAAACCTCGTTTGGGAAAAGCGCCCTGACGGATTTTCCCAACCCTCCGTCAGGCCCCGCGCAGCCGCCTGAACCCCGCATCGAGATCGGCGATCAGATCGCCGACGTTCTCCAGCCCGGCGTGGATGCGGAAGCACGGCCCCTGGTGCGGCCACCGGGTCGCCGTGCGCGCCTCGCGCGGGTCGAAGGGCACGATCAGGCTCTCGAATCCGCCCCAGGATGAGCCGATCCCGTAGAGCTCCAGGCCGTCGATCATCGCGCACAGCGCGCGGTCGCTCACGCCTTCCTTCAGCACCACGCCGAACAGGCCGCAGGCACCGGTGAAATCGCGCTTCCACAGCGCGTGCCCGGGATCCCCGGGCAGCGCCGGATGCAGCACGCGCTCCACCTCGGGCTGGCGCGACAGCCACTCGCCGAGCGCGACGCCGGTCTCCCAGTGCGTCTTGAGCCGCACCGCGAGGGTTCGCAGGCCGCGCTGCCCGAGATAGACATCGTCCGGACCCGCGGTCTGGCCGAGCTCGTAGGTCGAGGCCTTGAGCCGCGGCCAGGCTTCCCGGGTACAGGTGATCGCGCCGAGCATCGCGTCGGAATGCCCGACGATGTATTTCGTCGCCGACTGCACCGAGACGTCCACGCCGTGCGCGAGCGGCTTGAAGTAGAGCGGCGTCCCCCAGGTGTTGTCGATGATCGTCGTGATCCCGCGGCGGCGCGCGATCGCCGCGATCGCCGGCACGTCCTGGACTTCGAAAGTGAGCGAGCCGGGCGACTCGAGATAGATCGCGCGCGTGCCCGGCTGTACGAGGGATTCGATGCCTCGCGCCACCAGGGGATCGTAGAAAGTCGTGGCGACGCCGAAGCGCTTGAGCAATCCCTTCGCGAAGTTGCGCGTCGGCCCGTAGACGCTGTCCGACATCAGCACGTGATCGCCCGCGGAGAGGAAGGCGAGCAGCGCCCCGGCGCAGGCGGCGAGCCCCGAAGGGTACACGAGCGTGCGGTGCCCGCCTTCGAGCGCGGCGATCGCCTCCTGCAGCGCCTCGGTCGTGGGCGTGCCGTGGCGCCCGTAGTAGGTGCCCGGCAGTTCCTGCGCCCATTCCCTGCGCTTGCGGCGATACTCCTCGACGCTCTGCGACAGGATCGTCGAGACGTGGAACACGGGCGGGTTGACCGCGCCCTGGTGCTGCTCGGGATGGAGTCCGGAATGGACCGTCTTGGTTTCGTCGTGCATGGGCGTCCTCGGGTCGGTGCCGGAGGATTATTGTGACAGAAGCACCGCCCGCGGACGCCCGCGCGCCGGCGGGAAAATGCGAATCGCCGTGCTGTGGCTCAGCGGGCCTGCGGCGGCGCGGCCGGCACCGTGCGCCAGCCTTCCTTGCACTCGGCGACGTAGGGGTAATAGGCCTTCGCCGAGTCGCAGTAGTACCAAGTGCCCACGGAGGACTGCGGTTCCGCGCCCGGGGCGGCTCCCTGGGGAGGCGGCGCCGCCGGATCGGCCTGCTCGACCATGCCCTCGGGCGGCGCGGTCACGGCGTACCCGTCGGGTTGCTGAACGTAATACACCTCGTTCGCGTAATAGTAGGGTACGCCCGCGACGACCACCGTCGAATACGCCGGCGGCAGGATGGGCACCACGATGCCGAGCGGCGGCCTCACGACGATGAAGCTCGGGCCGGTTTGCCGGTACCACACCCCGGAGTGGAAGAAAAACGGCTCATTTCGAAACCTCACCACGACGCGGCCCGGGGGCAGCGCCCTGACCGTGTAGCCGCGCTGCGGGTAGTAGTGATTGTGGTGGAAGCGGTCGTCGAATCCCCAGTGAGGCGTGCGGAAGGTCTCGCGTCTCGGCTCGCGTTTTTGCTCGCGCTTTTGCTCGGGCTTTTGCCCGCGCTTCGCGCCCTGGCCCTCGGCGGCATCGGCGAAGGACGCGAACAGAGCGGCGAAGACGGCGAGGGCCGCGAATCCCGAGACCGATCTCGAAAGAATTTTTTCCATGGCTGGCCTCCGTCCCGATGACCTCTGGAACAGGGTAGCCGGAGCGTGCCGCCCTCTCTTGACCCACGTCAAGAAAAGCGGCAAGGACGGTGAGCGCGCGCAGATTCGAGCACCCTCTGTAAAGTAATGAGAGCTGTCCCCGCCCATCCGGGCTCGGCCCCCGCCGCGGCGGCTATCGTATCAAGAGAGCGGCGCAACGCAACACAGCCGCCGGAGCGAGGCTACGACGGGTAACATGGCGGGGATGATGAATGCATCCGGCAGCCCGAGCGGCAACCGCTACGGCGACAAGCCCGGCCATGCCTGCGTCGCCGTCAGCGGCCCCGTCGAAGCGGCGATCACCGTCGAGACGGGCAGCGCCGACCGCGAAGCCAGCATGTGGACGTTCGCGCGCCGCACCCTGGAACTCTTCGAATCCTGCCTCCGCAAAACCCGATGACCGAACGCAAGCCTCCCCGCAGCAAGGCCTACCAGCATCCGGGCTTCTTGAACAGCAAGGACGCCCGCCCGCTTCGCATCCTCTCGGAGTACCTCGAGCCGAAGAGCCGCTTCGACCACCACAAGATCGACGACACCATCGTGTTCATGGGCTCGGCGCGCATCAAGTCGCGCGAAGCCGCCGAGGAGATGGTGAGCATGGCCAAGGCGGGCAAGGACCGGGAACGCGCGCACACGGCGCTCAGGATGTCCGCCTACTACGAGGCCGCGCGCGAGCTCGCGTTCCGCGTCACCAACTGGTCGAAGGAGCTCGACCGCGAGGAGCGGCGCTTTGTCGTGTGCACCGGCGGCGGGCCGGGGATCATGGAAGCGGCGAACCGCGGCGCGGCCGAGGCGAAGGGCATGAACGTGGGCTTGACCATCTCCATCCCGGTCGAGGAATTCGACAACCCCTACGTCACCCGCGAGCTCGCCTTCCACTTCCACTACTTCTTCATGAGGAAGTTCTGGTTCGCGTATTTGGCAAAGGCGGTGATCGTGTTCCCGGGCGGCTACGGGACGCTGGATGAACTCTTCGAGCTGCTGACCCTGGTGCAGACGCGCAAGATGCGAAAACCCATGCCCATCGTGCTCTTCGGCACCGAGTACTGGCGCGA
>JBATEB010000086.1:0-4623 GCA_049663805.1 Burkholderiales bacterium
GCCGCGCGCGGCATGAAGGCCTGGCTCGGCATCCGGGATACGGAGACGGTGTACCTGCCCGAGCGCGCGGGTAGTGAGGGCACCCTCTTTGGCATCGACGTCGCGGAGAAGACCTTTGCGCGCGTGCACCTCGCCTGAAGCGGCATCCTGGGCGACACAGCGGTGAAAAGCAGACCATGAACGATACGACCACAGTGGGGCACGCAAAGAAAACGGTGTCGGCCGGCCGTGCCGGCGGCGCGAAGCAGGCCGTCACGCTCGCCGAGCACGTCATCGAGATCGTCAGCGATTCGGGAGAAGGCGCGCAGCGCTGCGGGCAGTCCTTCGGCGCAATCGCCGCGCGCACGGGAAACGGCATCTGGACCGTCGAGATCATCCCCGCGGAGATCCAGCCGCCCGCGCGCAGCGTCGCCGGCGCCAGCGGCAACCGGGTCCGTATCGGTTCGCGCTGCGTCACCAACGGCGGCAACGAGGCCGACCTGGTGGTCGCCTTCAACGAGCAGGTGCTGCTCGGTCGCGTGCGCGACCGCGAGTTGAAGCCCGGCTGCATCATCCTGCTCGAGAGCATGTGGCGCGACCACCCGGACGCGAAAATCGCCGCGGCCTACCGCGAGACCTTCGAGCGGCTGGTCAAGGAGGGCTACGACGTGCGCGAGATCCCGATGGAGCGCGAGTGCAAGGCGCTCGTCTCCGATCCGCGCCGCGGCAAGAACATGTTCGTGCTGGGAATGCTCTGCAATATCTACAGCCTCGACCTGCAGCTCGCCCGCGACCAGGTGGCTTTCATCTTCGGCAAGAAGGAAGAGAAGGTGATCAAGTCCAACGTGGCGCTGCTCGAAGCCGGCTACCGGTGGGCCGAATCGCATCTCGATTTCAAGTACCGTATCCCCGCGACCCGTGCCAAGGAGGCGCAGATCGTGGTGAACGGCAACACCGCCATCGCCCTCGGCGTCCTCGCTTCGGGGATGGAGGTGTGCTCGATGTATCCCATCACGCCGGCGACCTCGGCGTCGCACTACCTGAGTGAAGTATTCGAGAAGGTGGGAGGCATCGTGCACCAGGCGGAGGACGAGATCGCCGCCTGCGCTTTCGCCATCGGGTCGTCGTATGCCGGCAAGTGCGCGGTCACCATCACTTCCGGCCCGGGCTATTCGCTCAAGCAGGAGGCGATCGGGCTTGCCGTGATGTGCGAGATCCCGCTGGTGGTGATCAACGTGCAGCGCGGGGGCCCCAGCACCGGCCTGCCGACCAAGGCGGAGCAGGGCGACATGCTCGCAGCCTGCTTCGGAAGCCACGGTGACGCCCCCAAGGTGGTGATGGCGGCAAGCAGCATCGAAGACTGCTTCTATTCCATCATCACCGCGCGCAAGATCGCCGAGACCTTCAACATGGTGGTGGTGGTGCTTTCCGACTCCAATCTCGCGACCTCGCAGCAGCCGTTCCCGCGGCCGGTGTTCAACGAGGCCTGGCTCGCGCCCCCCGTGGACCAGAGTGCGGTGCCCGAGGGCGCGAAACCCTACGACTGGGACCCGCTCACCGGGCTCGCGCGTCGCTTCGTGCCCGGTCAGCCGAACGGCATGCACACGCTGACCGGTCTCGCCCACGATCGCCTCTCCCACGTCGCCTACGATCCGGAGATCAACGAGGAAAGCCTCCGGCACCGCAGCCTGAAGCTCGCGGCGCTGCAGAAGACGCTCAAGACCCCGCCGGTGTTCGGCGGCGAGGAAGGCGATTTGCTCGTGATCGGCTGGGGCAGCACCCAGGGCGCGATCGAGGAGGCGGTCGGGCGCCTGCGCGCCGAAGGCCGCCCGGTCTCTTCGCTCCACCTGCGCTTCATCCAGCCCATGCCGGGCGGGATCAGGGAGATCCTGAAGCGCTTCGAGCAGGTGATGACGATCGAGGCCAACTGGTGCGACAACCCCGACGATGCGCTGATCGACGAGAGCAACCGGCGATTCTCAGCGCTCGCCATGATGCTGCGGGCACGCTACCTCGTCGACATCGACTGCTGGAGCGAGGTGCGCGGCCAGCCGATCAAGCCGGATTCGATCTACCGCGTGATCTCGAACAAGCTGGTGCAGGGAAGGCGCTGACATGACGACGCGAGCCCATGAATGCCTGATGCGGATGTACGAGGAGGAGCACAACCTCGAGGAATACCAGGGCAGCATTCCGCGCTGGTGCAACGGCTGCGGCGACAACGCCATCCTCACCGCGGTCCAGCGGTTGTGCCGCGACGAGAAGCTGCGCCCGGAGAAGACCGTGTTCGTTTCGGGCATCGGCTGCTCGAGCCGCTTTCCGCATTACATGAAGACCTACGGCTTCCACACCATTCACGGCCGGGCACTGCCGATCGCGGAGGGCGTCCGGCTCACGAGCCCGGACCTGCACGTCTTCGTGAACACCGGCGACGGGGACTGCTGCAGCATTGGCGCGGCCCACTGGGTGCACGCCATCCGCTACAACATGAATCTGACCGTGATGGTGCACGACAACCATATCTACGGCCTCACCAAGATGCAGGCCTCCCCCACTACGCCGAAGGGTCTGCGCAGCAAGACCACGCCGCGCGGCGCCTGGCTCGACGCGCTCAATCCCCTGACCGTCACGCTCGGCGTCCAGAACGTCTCGTTCGTCGCGCAAGTCGTCGACTGGATCCCGGAGCTGGTCTACGACGTCATCTCCAAGGCCTTCCACCACAAAGGCTGCTCCTTCGTGCGGATCATCCAGCGCTGTCCGGAGTTTCTGCCGAATCTCCTGGACCCCTGGTTGAACGATCCGAACCGGATGCTGCTGCTCACGCACGAAAAAGGCCTGCACCTGAGCGCCGGTCTCGGCAAGGTGTACAAGAACCAGCAGGAACACGACCCCTCGAACCTCAACCGGGCGCGGGAGATCGCGTCGGTAGAGGATCCGATCCCGGTCGGCATCCTGTACCACAACCCCGCCGTGCCGTGCTACGAGGACGTGCGCGCGATCACCCAGCTGCGCACCACCGATCTCATCCGGCAGGGGCTGGAGGAGGAACTCGACAAGGTCACGGTCTGGCCGCAGGAGAACGCGGCAGAGGCGCGGCCATGAGCCGGTCGCACGCGAACCGGGCGGATTGACCGCGCCATGAGTCCCGAACTTCAGGCGCATGTCGCCTTCCACCTGACGGGCAAGCGCATGGGCGCCAGCCTGCAGGCCACGGACGGGCGGAACCTGCGGCCGGGACTGCTCGCCCGCTTCGGGGACCTGACGCAGTTGCGCTACGATTTCCCGCTGGTTCTGGTCGCCGGCCGCGCCGACGAAACCGGCATCCAGTCACTCTCGGCCCTGGTCAACGGCATTCTGCAGGCGATCGCCCCGCGCGGCATCGAGGGCGAGGCGACGCGCCGGCACGTGCTGCGCCTCGAGCGTGAGATCCGGATGCTGGCGGCGAACGGCGAAACCGGCCCGCTGTCCCGGCTGTGGGACCTGGCCGCGAAGCGGATCGGGGCGCCGGACGACCCCGCGCTCGCCGGCAGTCTCGGCCGGGCGCGCGCCGCGCTGCAGGTCGACGGAGAAGTCGTCGACTGCTCCTATGGACTCCCGGCGCGTCTCATCACGCACGCGTGGCGCGCCATGCAGCAGCGAAAGGCAGAGCGCTTCGACCGGGAGCTCAAACGGCTCATCTTGAAGCTGTCGGACATCCTTCACGCCGATTTCGTCCGCTCCGCGGCGGGGACGAGCGCCGCCCGCCTCAAAGCCTCGGTCGGGACGGGCATGGAGGAAGCCTTCGACTTCCAGGCGCTGTCGAGGACGCTCGCGCAGGTTTCGGGCAGGGACCCGCTTCCGGACAGCCGCCGGCAGCGGGTCGAACGCGCGCTTTCAGTGCTGAAGGCGCGCCAGTCCCGCGCGCAGGCGGGCGCCGGCGGGCCGGATGAGATCGACTCCTGTGCGTTCGAGAATTGCCGCGACGCGCTGGCGGCGTTCCGCGAACGCCTGCCGCAGATCATCGACCTCGTGCGCGCGATGGCCATCGCCGAGCTCGAGATCGAGGGGCGCTACGTGGAGGCGACGCACGATCCGTTTTTCGCCGATTTCGACGCGGGCTCGGTGGGGGCCAGGGACCTGAGCCTGTTTCCCGACACCCTGGTCTGCATCGGATCGGAAGACCTGCACGGTCCCGGCAACGCCGGCCTGATGGAGATCCTCGCTTCCGAGATGCCGATCAAGGTCGTGGTGCAGGTGAGCGACGTTCTCGAGGAGCCGGCGCTGCGCGCGCACCTGGGTCCTGTCGCTCCCGCGGCGCAGCTCGGCAAGATGGCGACGGGGCTCGGCAACGCCTACGTGCTGCAATCGAGCAGTTCCCACCTCTACCAGGCGCGGCGCAGGATTCTCGCCGGGCTCAGCTTTACGGGACCCGCCCTTTTCAGCGTGTTCTCGGGTTCTGCGTCCGGCGCCGGGACGCTGCCGCCTTATCTGCTCGCCGCCGCGGCCATGCAATCGCGGGCGTTCCCGGCGTTCAGCTACGACCCCGCCGCGGGCCCGGACTGGGCAGAGCGCTTTACGCTCGACGGCAATCCGCAGCCGGAGGCCGACTGGCCGGTACACGAGTTCGGCTACGAGGACGAGGCCCGGCAGAGCGTGACCGAGCCG
>JBATEB010000087.1:0-3962 GCA_049663805.1 Burkholderiales bacterium
CCGGTGAAGTCGATCTGGGCGATTCCGGAGGAAGCCCATCCGGACGGGCGGGAACTCGCGCGCCTGGCGGACCTTCTCGAAATGCCGCCGCGGGAAATCGCCCGGCGCCTTGCCGAGGTGGACCGGGATTTCGTTTTCCTCAAGCGGCAGATCCCGCCGCAGGCAGCCGATCGCGTCGCGGCGCTCCGCATCCCCGGGCTGTTCCAGGATCGGGAGTATCGGCGCTACTACCCCAACGGCGAAGTCACCGCGCACGTGCTCGGCTTCACCGGGGCGGACGACATCGGCCAGGAAGGCATCGAGCTCGCGTTCCAGGAAGGGCTTGCCGGCAGGCCGGGGAGCCGCCGCGTGATCAAGGACCGGCTCGGACAGGCCGTCGAGGACGTCGAGTCGATCAAGGCGGCGCAGGATGGGCGCGACATCGCGCTTTCGCTCGACATCCGCATCCAGAACCTCGCCTACGTTCAGCTCAAGGCGGCGGTCGAGCGCCACCGGGCCCGGGCCGGAGGGATCGTGGTATTGGACGTCGATAGCGGAGAGATCCTCGCCCTCGCCAACCTCCCGACCTACAACCCGAACAACCGGCACCGGCTTGCGGGAGCACAGCTCAGGAACCGCACCCTCACCGACACCTTCGAGCCGGGTTCGACCCTCAAGCCCTTCACCGTGGCGCTTGCCATCGAGTCGGGCCGAGTGGGTCCGAATACCGTGATTCGGACCGCGCCGGGAAGCCTGAGCGTCGGCGCCTCGACCATCCGCGACGCGCACGTGGAGCGGGCGCTGACCGTGGCCCAGGTCATCCAGAAGTCCTCCAACATCGGCGCCGCGAGGATCGCCCTCGCGCTTCCCGCCGAGTCGATGTGGGGGATGTTCCAGAGCCTCGGCTTCGGTTCAGCGCCCGGCCTGGATTTCCCCGGGGAGGCCGCCGGGAAGTTGAGGCCCTACCGGAGCTGGCGGCCGATCGAGCAGGCGACCATGGCCTACGGCCATGGCATTTCCGTCTCGCTGGTGCAGCTCGCGCGCGCCTACACGGCACTTGCGCGCGACGGCGAACTGGTGCCCCTGTCGCTGCTTCGCGTCGATCTACCCCCGGTCGGCCGCCGCGTCATGCATCCGGCGACCGCGCGCGCGGTGCGTGCCATGCTCGAGCTCGCGGTGAACCGGGACGGCACGGCGCCCCGCGCCCAGATCATGGGCTACCGCGTCGCCGGAAAGACGGGCACGGCCCACAAGCAGGAAGACGGAAGCTACGCCACGGACAAGTATGTGTCCTCGTTTGTCGGATTCGCCCCGGCCTCGCACCCGCGCCTGGTGATCGCCGTGATGATCGACGAGCCCCGCGACGGACGTTACTACGGCGGAACGGTGGCGGCGCCGGTGTTCGCGCAAGTCATGGCGGGGGCGCTGCGCGTGCTCGACGTCGCCCCCGATGCGCCGCTGCGCCCGATCGACTTGCCTCCGGAGGGCGCCGAAGTGAAGGAAAGTGTCTAGGTGTGCGGAATCGAGTCGAGGACATCCTGCAACGGCTCACGGCGCAAGGGGTGCGGGTGACCGGACTCGCCGTCGACAGCCGCAGCCTCGCCCCGGGCGAGGTCTTCCTCGCGTACCCGGGCGCCCGTCATGACGGACGCAACTTCATCGCAGACGCGCTCGCCCGCGGGGCCGCCGCCGTCCTGTGGGAACGCGAGGGCTTCGAATGGAGCGGCGCCCGGCACGTTCCCAATGCGGGAGTCGCCGGCCTGCGTGGAATCGCGGGGGATCTCGCCCACCAAGTCTACGGGCGTCCCTCCGAGCGCCTGTGGACGATCGGCGTGACCGGGACCAACGGCAAGACCTCGTGCAGCCACTGGATCGCCCAGGCGTGCGGCGCCTGCGGCGCGCGCACCGCGGTGATCGGCACTCTCGGCACGGGCTTCCCGGGTGAGCCCGGCGGGAAGGCGGCGGGCGGGCTCGACGCCAGTCTCAACACGACGCCCGAGGCGGTCTCCCTGCACCGCTCGCTCGCCGCCCTGCTCGCCGCCGGCGCGCAGGGCGTTGCGATGGAGGTCACTTCGATCGGCCTCGATCAGGGGCGGGTCAACGGCGTCGCTTTCGGAGCGGCCCTGTTTACCAATCTCTCGCGCGACCACCTCGACTATCACGGCGACATGGAGCGCTACGCGCGCGCGAAGCAGCGCCTGTTCGAAGCACCGACCCTGAAACACGCCGTCCTCAACCTGGACGACGTGCAGGGTGCACGGCTCGCCCGCGTGCTGGCGGGCCGCGTCAATCGCGCCGGTTACAGCTGCTCCGCGGGTGTCGCCGCCCGCGCGGGACTCGAGCGCTACGCCGAGGCGCACGCGATCGAGATATCGTCGGCGGGAATCGGTTTCGATGTTCGGAGTTCCTGGGGCGAAGCGCGGATCGAGAGCCCGCTGCTCGGCCGCTTCAACGTCTCCAACCTGCTGGGCGTGCTCGCGACGATGCTCGTTTCGGGGGTGCCGTTCGACCGGGCCACCGCGGCGCTTGCCGCCCTCAAGCCCGTTGCCGGTCGCATGCAGCGACTGGGGGGGGGCGGCAAGCCCCTGGTCGTCGTCGACTATGCCCACACGCCCGATGCGCTCGAGCAAACGCTGGTGGCGCTGAAGGACATCGCCCGGGAAAGCGGCGGGCGTCTCAGAGTGGTATTCGGTTGCGGCGGCGAGCGTGACCGGGGCAAACGGCCGCTGATGGGCGCGGTTGCCTCCCGCCACGCCGACGCGATCATGGTGACCAGCGACAACCCGCGCGGAGAGAACCCCGCGGGCATCATCGAGGAGATCGCGACGGCGCTCGCCGCGCCTTACGACGCGGTCGAAGACCGGCGAACCGCGATCGCCCGCGCAGTCGCCTCGGCGAACCGGGACGACGTCGTCCTGATCGCCGGAAAAGGGCACGAAAGGTACCAGGAGATCGCCGGCCGGCGGCTCCCCTTTTCCGATGCGCTCGAGGCGCAGAACGCGCTCGCAGGATGGAGACGATGATGAGCCTCGCTGAAGCCGCGAACGCGATCGGGGCGGGCGTGCGCGGCGGGGACGTCCGGTTCGAGTCGGTCTCCACCGACAGCCGGACGCTTTCGCCGGGCGCCTTGTTCGTCGCCCTGAGCGGCGAGCGCTTCGACGGGCACCGGTTCATCGATGCCGCCCGGGACCGCGGCGCGGCGGCCGCGATGATCGAGCGGCGCGCCACATCCGCCGTGCACGAGGGCGCCCTCCCGCTCCTCATCGTCGATGAGTCGCGTCCCGCTCTCGGCCGGCTCGCGGCCCACTGGCGCGGCCGCTTCGACGTTCCCCTGGTCGTGGTGACCGGCTCCAACGGCAAGACGACCGTGAAGGAAATGATCGCGGCGATCCTGCGGGCGCATTGCGGCGAGAAGGGCGCGCTTGCGACCGAGGGAAACCTCAACAACGACATCGGCCTCCCGCTGACCCTTCTCAGGCTGCGCCAGGCCCACCGCGCGGCGGTGGTCGAGCTCGGCGTCAACCATCCCGGCGAGACCGCGGCGCTTGCCGCGATTGCGAGCCCGACCGTCGCCCTGATCAACAACGCCCAGCGGGAACACCAGGAATTCATGAGCAGCGTTGCCGAGGTCGCGCGCGAGCACGGCACCTTGTTCTCGGCGCTCCGCAAGGACGGGGTCGGCGTGATCAACGCCGACGACGAACATGCGGGCTATTGGCGAGGCCTGCTCGCGGGAAGACGCCTCTGCGATTTCGGCCTCGATCGGCCGGCGCAGGTGAGCGGCCGGCATGTCTTCACCGATTTCGGCAGCGAGATCCAGCTGCGCGCCCCGCAGGGCGCGGCGCGAGTCGAGCTCCACGCGGAGGGCCGCCACAACGTGCTCAACGCCTGCGCCGCCGCCGCCGGCGCCCTTTCCGCGGGCGCGGGGCTGGACGCGGTCGCGCGAGGGCTTGCAGCTTTCCGCGCCCCAGGCGGCCGCATGC
>JBATEB010000088.1:0-11629 GCA_049663805.1 Burkholderiales bacterium
CCGCAGCGCCCAGCACGGCGCCGAAGGTCGAGGCCATGCCGCCCAGCACTACCATGGTCACCAGCTCGATCGAATGGAAGAACGTCGCTTTGGAAGGCGTGATGAAACCCGAGTAGTGCGCGGTGAGGGCGCCCGCGATCGCGGCGAACACCGCCGAGATGACGAACACCTGCACCTTCTGCCGCGCGCTGTCGATGCCCGAAACCTCCGCCGCGATTTCCGAGCCCGAGAGCGCGCGCAGCGCGCGGCCCGCGGGCGAATCGATCAGGTTGAGCGAGAGCCACACCGCCGCCGCGAGCAGCGCGCCGACGAGCCAGTACCAGGGGCCCGCGCCGGTCAGCGTCGCGCCGAAAATCGCGAGCGGCGGCACCGGCATGCCGTCCGGGCCGCCGGTCCAGCGGTCCTCGGTGGCGACGACGATCGATACGATGACGCCCATGCCGAGCGTGGCCATCGCCAGATAGTGCCCGCGCAATCTCAGGATCGGCCGTCCGATGAGGTAGGCGAGCAGCGCCACCGCGAGCGTCGCGACGGGCAGGGCCGCGAGCGGCGGCCAGTCGAAGCGTCCCGTGAGGATCGCCGAGCCGTACGCGCCCAGGCCGAAAAACCCCGCATGCCCGAGGCTGATCTGGCCGGCATAGCCGATCAGCAGGTTCAGCCCGACGCAGACGATCGCATTCAGGCCGACCAGGATCGCAACCTCGTAGAAATAATCGTTGCTGAGAGCGAGCGGCAGCAGCGCAATCACCGCGACGAGCGCCAGCATGCCGCCGGTGCGCGCTTGAGCGAGCCATGAAATCATCAAACTCGCTCCGTGATCCGCCCGCCGAGCAGCCCGCGCGGCCTGAAGAACAGCACCGCGAGCATCAGCACGAAGGCGATCACGTCCTTGTACGCCGAGGACAGATAGCCCGCCGACAGCGTCTCGGCGATGCCGAGCGCGAGGCCCCCGAGCACCGCGCCGGGGCCGCTTCCGAGTCCGCCGAGCACCGCGGCGGCAAAGCCCTTGAGCCCCAGCATGATGCCGACGTCCCACGAAGTCAGCGTGATCGGCGTGATCAGAATCCCCGCCACGGCGCCCAGCGCCGCCGACAGTCCGAAGGAGATGAACACGACCTGGCGCACGTTGATGCCCACCAATTGCGCCGCCAGGCGCTGGTGCGAGGTGGCGAGGATCGCCTTGCCGAGCAGCGTCCTCCCGAAAAACCACGACAGCGCCAATACGATTGCCAGCGTCACGCCCAGCACCCACAGGCTTTGCGGCAGCAGCGCGGCGCCGGCGATCTCGATCGGCGCGCTCCCGGAGAAGGGCGCGAGCGTATGCAGTTTCTTGTCCCACACCAGCGTGGCGAGCCCGCGCAGGAAGATCGAGGCGCCGATGGTGATGATGATGAGCGTCACGACCGGCGCGCCGCGCGCGGGCTCGACCGCGAGTTTTTCCAGGGCAAGGCCGACCAGCGCCGCCAGCAGCACCGCCGCGACCATCGCGAGCGGCAGCGGAAGCCCCGTCCCGATCAGCGAGACGGTGGTCATGCCGCCGATCATCACGAATTCGCCCTGGGCGAAGTTGATGACGTGGCTCGCGTTGAAGATGATCGAGAAACCGAGCGCCACCAGCGCGTAGATCGCTCCGATGGTGACACCGCTCAACAGGTACTGCGCGAGCTGGGCGCTCATCCGCTCCTCCGCAACGCCGATACGGGCGGCGCCCCGCCGCGAATCTACTTCGCCAGGGTCCAGTCGCCCTTGCGAACTTCGAGCATGCGGAAGGCGGTGAGGTCCAGCCCCATGTGGTCCTGCGGCGACATGTTCACCACGCCCGCCGTTCCCATGTAGCCTCGGGTGGATTCCAGGGCGTCGCGCACTTTCGCCTTGTCGGTGGAGCCGGCCCGCTTCATCGCTTCGACCGCGAGCATCAGGCCGTCGTAGGCGTGGCCGCCGAAGGTCGACACCTCGGACTTGAAGCGGCCTTCGTAGGCGCGCTTGTAGTCGACCACCACCTTCTTCTGGGGATCGCTGTCGGGGAGGCTTTCGGCCACGAGCAGCGCCGCCGCCGGCAGGCGCACGCCTTCGGAGGCTTCGCCCGAAAGCTTCACGTATTCCTTCGAAGCGACGCCGTGGGACTGGTACAGCGGCACCGTCATGCCGATTTGCCGGAAGTTCTTGGTGACGATCGCCGGCCCCTGGCCGAATCCGGCATTGAGAACGGCCTGCACGCCCGGAGTGGTGCGGATCTTGGTGAGCTGCGCCGTCATGTCGGTGTCGCCCGCGCCATAGGTCTCGTCGGCGACGATCTGAATGCTGTATCGCGCCGCGACCTTCAAGCACTCACCGCGCATCGACTTGTCGAAACCGCCGGCGCCGGAGAGGATGGCGATCTTCCCGATGCCCCTCGGGCGCATGTCGACGAAGATCTTCTCGCAGGCCATGCGGTCGGTATGCGGCGTCTTGAACACCCACTTCTTGACCGGTTCGATGATCACCACCGCGCCGGCGAGCGAGATGAACGGGATCCCGGCCTGCTCGACGAGCGGCACGACCGCCATGGTCTCGCCGGTCGTCGATCCGCCGACGATCACATCGACCTTGTCCTGCTCGATGAGGCGCCTGGCGAAAGTGCGCGCCTTGTCGGCGTTGCCGCCGGAATCGTAGGCTACCAGGTGCAGCTTCCTGCCGAGCACGCCGCCCGCGGCGTTGATTTTTTCGACGTAGAGTTCGAGCGTTTTCTGCTCGGGATCGCCGAGGAACGCGGCCGGACCGGTGACCGAGAGGAAGGCCCCCACTTTTATGGGTTCTTGCGCCGCCGCGACGCCGGCCCCGACCCCCAGGAGGCCGGCCAGTATCGTTACTGCAAGAGCGCGTCCTGTAAATGCTTCAATGTGCATGCGTTTCATCTTTGACATTCCCCCTCAGGTGCGGTCGCGTGACCTCGGACCCGTTCCGAGACCCCGATTGGCGCGGCGTCGAATTGGAGGAAAAATCGTAGTACGGCTTTCGAACGCACCTTTGATCCACATCAACGGTGCTCGGCTTGGCCTGACCGATCCGCCGCCTCCCGGGGCGGACATCGCTTTCAAGGCACTGAAACCATGAATACTTCTTGCTGCCCCCAACGCCCGTACCCACGCTATAATTCGAGCCTCGCTTTCGCGCCCGTAGCTCAGTTGGATAGAGTACCTGGCTACGAACCAGGGGGTCGTGGGTTCAAATCCTGCCGGGCGCGCCAAAAACATCAAGCGGTTAGGCAAGAAAACGCCTGGCCGCTTTTCACTTGCATGGGGAGATTCGGGGACTTCTTCGCCTCCAACGCTTCCCGCGCGATCATCGCCAGGCTCCGGCCACCGAGTAGTGCGCCCTCATGCTCGGGCGGGTATGCTAGAGAATGGCGGCGATCGTTTCTTCCCGAACGTCGGCCTCGCGCAACCGCATTCCGACCGTGTGCCGCAGATCGTGGATGTGAAGGTCGGGCATCCCGGCCTTCTTCCGCGGGGCATCGAGCCACGTCCGCCCGTCCTCGTCCCGCCACTTGCGCGCCGCGAGGTTCAGTATCCGCCTCGTGAGCGCGATGCCGAGATTGACGGTCTTGTCCGCGAGTCCCTGCGCCTTCCGATGTGCCATGAGCGTAGCGTAGGCGCGGCCGTGGCGCTTGACAGTAGGGAAACTCGGGGAGATTTCCTGCTGGTCATCGACCAATCGCACGGCTCGGCCTGTCGCGTCGCCTACGCCGATAGCAAGCGTAACGACCCCGAAGACGCCATATGCGATTTGCGAAACCGCGAAGGCACTGTGCGCAACCGAATCGGTTTCATGTTTCTTGACGGCTCGCGGGTCCAGGGCGGTGATGACGCCACGCGGGAGAGCATTCGCGTCTGGGCGCGAGTACGGAAGATCGATGTGGTCGTCTGGACTGACTTGCCGGGTGACTTCGAGAAGAAAACTGGGACGCCGTTCACGTTAGACGCGGCTTGTCGGCACCTTCAAGGGCTGTCAGTTGAGGGCAAAGGGAAAGCCGCGGAATATGTCTGGCGTGCGCCAGACTTCGTTGTTACGCCGTTGCGGAAGCGGTTAGAGCAAGAGCCGTGGTTTCAGGGAACGAAGTGAACCCGGATCTACGTCTCGGCCTAAGCTTGTCAGGCAGTCAATTAGTTTTCGTTCTGAGATTCCACGGAATCGACCTCGGAAGAGGGCAGAGACCTTAGGTTGAGTGAGACCAAGGACCTTGGCGGTCTGAACCTGGGTTAGTCCTTTGCTGCGGACGATTTCCGAGATTTTCCGGACGAGCCTGGCCTTGGTCAGCATTTCCTCGGCGTCTGGATAGCCGAGGTCCGCGTAGACATTGCCGCTGCCTTCGTGGATTTCTACGCCTGCAATCGACCGAGTTTTACGTTTACTCATCTTCCAGCCACCCATTGACGCGCTTTGTAGAGCGTAAGGCATTGTAGCGCGGCCGCGCAGTATTCTTCGGGACTCTTGCGCTAGTCCCAAGTTGGGACTACACTGCCTCATGCGCGTCATCGCCCTGTCCACGTTGCGCGCGTTCTGGACGGGGAAAGCAGCTTACGCCGATGCGCAGGAGCCGACGCTGGCGTGGTACCGGCATGTGCTGAAAGCGGACTGGCGCTCGCCGGCCGAGGTCAAGCGGGAATTCGGCAGCGCGAGCATCCTGCGCGACGGGCGGGTGGTGTTCAACATCGCCGGCAACAAGTACCGCATCGTGGCCTGGATCAACTATCCGTACCGCGTCGTGTACATCCGGTTCATCGGCACTCACGCGCAGTACGACAGGATAGACGCGCAGACTATTTGAAGAGGCGACGATATGGAAATTAGGCCGATCAAGACCAAGGCGGATTACCGCGCAGCGCTGAAGGAGATCGAAGCGCTGATGGCGGCGAAACGCGATACGCCCGAGGGCGAACGCCTGGACGTGCTGGTCACGCTCGTCGAGGCGTACGAGCGAGCGCACTATCAGCTCGATCTTCCCGACCCGATCGAGGCGATCAAGTTCCGCATGGAGCAGAAGGGAATGACCGCTAAGGACCTGGTGCCGATGATCGGGCGCATCAACCGCGTGTACGAAGTCCTGAGCCGCCGGCGCCCGCTGACGCTCGCCATGATCCAGCGGCTGCACAGCGACCTCGGCATTCCCGCGGAATCCCTGATCAAGCAACCCGAAAGGCGAAGGGCCGCTTAACGCAGCAAGCGTTGCAATCTCCCAAACGCGTGGGGACTTTCGGGGGACTCAACCGCACAAACACGTGCAAGACGGCGCAAAACGGCCGGAACGGGCGGCGCCGAGTTATACTGCAATCAGTAGGTTGCGCTCAGTGGATCACCTACGAACCAGGGGGTCGTGGGTTCAAATCCTGCCGGGCGCGCCAGTTTCCCAGGGGCTGCGCGAAGGGGCCCTTGCCTTTTCGGGCTTTCGCGGGCCGGCGCATTGGCACCCTCAGGATCATGATCGGCGTCTATCGTGAGTTCGAAGGTTGCGTGCGACTGGCCGGGCATGTGCTTCGCCGGCTGCGGGTGCTCGCGCTGCCGCCCGTCGCCGAAGCGCTGACTCGCCAGATCTACTTCACCGGCGCGAGCGCCACCGCCGGAATGGTCCTGCGCGGGGCCTTCATCGGAACGCTCATCATCGCCTACGTCATCGAGGTTCTCGAGGCCGACGCGGCGCTTGCCGTCAAGATCCTGATATGGGTTGTATTGCGCGAGGTCGGCCCCCTGATTGCGGCAATACTGGTGATACAGCGCAGCGGCACCGCCGTCGCCACCGAGCTGGCCTTGATGCATGTTTCGGGTGAGGTGGCGAGCCTCAGGCAGATGCGCATCGATCCGCTCGATTATCTGGCCGTGCCGCGGGTGGTTGGCATCGCGTTGTCGACCGCTGCGCTTACTTTCTACGTGCAGGTGATCGCGGTGGGCGGCGGCATGTTGCTCGCCTCGCTCACGATCAACGCGTCGATCGGCGAACTCGCGGGGGAATTTTTCGTCCTGGTGCGCCCCCTGGATATCGTCTACTCGACGGTCAAGAGCCTGCTGTTCGGCGCCGCGATCGCGGTGGTCTGCTGCTATCACGGGCTGCATCCGCCGGGCGTTTCGATCAACGCCGTCCCCAAGGCGGCGATCAACGCGGTGACGCAGAGCACCTTACTTGTCCTTCTGCTCAACGTCGTGTTCGCCTATCTGGTATTCGGGCAGGCGTTTTTCGGCCTGGTGACCGTCAAGGTATGAGCGGGGCCGATTCAGCGTCGAGCGGCGCGGTGATCGGGAGCGACGTCGCGCTCGGCTACGAGCCGCCTCCGGGGCGAGGAGAGGAAAGCATCTGGATTCCGGCCGGCGGCTACCGTCGGATAGGCGGCCTGAACGAAACCCGCAAAGCGAGCTTGCTGAGCCAGATCCTCGAGCTGCGGGCGCTCCAGGGAACGAGGCTGGTTGTTCTCGGCAACGAGGTCGGCGAACTCGGGTCCGACGAGCGCGCGGTGCTCCGGGCTCGCTTCGCCTTCCTTCCGGCGGCGGGAGGCCTGCTCAGCAGCCTCAACGCCTGGGAGAACATCACGCTTCCACTCGGATTTCATGATCCTGGCGGCCTTCCCGGCGCCACCGCACGTGTCTACCGCTTGCTCGAGGAGCTCGGGGCCGACCCGCACGAGCTGCTTCCCAAGCTCCCCGAGCGGATGAGCCTGCGCGAGAAGAAACTCACCGGCTATGTCAGGATACTGATCGAAAAGCCGGACCTGGTCCTGGTCGACGACCTCGGTGGTGGCCTCGACCCGGAGGAGCAGGCGGTGGCGGCGCGATTTCCCCGGGTCTACCAGGCGAACCGTCCCGGCGGCACCTTCGTGCAGCTGGAGGGCGCAGCGGAGGCCCGGGACCGTGCTGGCGGCCGCAGCCCGGAACTTTCTTGAGGAGAACGCCATGCAGCAACAGTATTCGCGTCCCGTGCGCTTCGTCGGCATCGGAAGAAAGGTGAGCCTGTTCTTTCTCACCGCGATAATCGGCGTGATCGGCGTCATACTTCTGGTGAGTTACAAGCAGGGCGCGTTCGTGCATCACACCTCGATCCACTTCCACGCGGCGGATGCGTTCGGCATCACCAAGGGAATGGCCGTCAGACTGTTCGGACTCCCGGTGGGCAACGTCAGCGACCTGAGCCTGTCGGACCGGGGCGTGAGAGTGCAGCTCTCGATCAACAGCGAGTACACCTCGCGCCTGCCCAGGGGGTCGCGTGCAAGACTCGTCCGCGAGGGCTATATCGGCGCGGCGACGATCCAGATCCTTCCCGGGGCCGCAACCGGACCCGGTGCCGGGCATGTCGTCGAAGGAGACGAAATTGAATACGTACCCGCTCGCGGCGTGGCCGAGCTGATCGACGAGTTCAAGATTCAGCTGACGCCGGTGATCAACGACATGCGCCGGATGATCGCAGAATTGAATAGACCCAACGGCGATTTCAGGAAATCCGTCGCGGGGGCGAGCACGGTTTTCCAGCAGCTGCCCGAGACCAACCGCGAGTTGCGCGAGGTTCTGCGCAACGCGGACCGCACGGTTGTCTCGGTGGGGTGGCAGGCCGAGGCGAGCCTCGGGTCCGTTCGGCGAGTCAGCGAGCGGATGGAACGGGAATTGCCCATGCTCACAGCGAAGCTCGCGACCACGCTCGATGCGCTTGCCGAGACATCGGCGCAGATCCGGGATACGACGCGCCGGAACGGGGAGGCGCTGCACGAGGCTCTGACTCAGGTCCCGGGACTGCTGAGGGACGGTAACGACCTCGTGCGGGAGGGCCAGGATGTCGTGGGCGCGGCGCGCAATTCCTGGCTCTTGCGCGACCTGATCGAGGCCAAGTCGGTGCGAACCTTGCCGGTGGACAGCTTCGAATCGGGCGCGCCCGGCGGTGAAGCCGCCCGGGCGCCGCGCTGATCTCGTGCGGCCGCGGGGGGGCAAGGATGTCGAGCGCCTGCGGGCGGCCGTGCTCGCCTGCGCCCTTCTCGGGGCCTGCGGCGCTCTGCCTCCCGCGAACCCGCCGCCGAGCGGCGAAGCCGCGGTGATCGAAGCCAACCGGAGGGCCGACGCGTATTTCCGAGGCGGCAATCTCGAGGGCGCGGCCCGATATTACGCGGAGGCCGTGCGCCTGGCACGGTCGGTGGAGGACGCCGAGGGCATCGCCGCGAATGCGATTTCGCTTTCGATCGTGTTCCAGCACCTCGGCCGGCATGCCGAGGCGCGCGCGACCCTCGCTCCCGTGCTGGAAGACGGCCGGCTGACGTTTTCTCCGGAGCGTCTTGCGCAGGCGGCGCTGCGTCGCTCTATTCTCGATCTGGATGAAAGGCGTCTCGCGAGCTCCGCCGGTTGGGTCGACAGGGCCGCCGCGCATTGCGGGCAACGCGGCTGCGCGCTCTCCGGCGCGATCCACAATGTCAAAGGGCAACTTGCTCTCGAAACCGGAGACCTGGAATCCGCCGCGGCGAATGCCAGGGCGGCCCTGGGTGCGAGTCGCGCCGCGGGCGACCGCGCGGAGACGGCGAACGCGCTGCGTCTCCTCGGGCTCGCCGCGGTGCGCGGGGGCAATGCGGCAGGCGCCGCCGCGTCCTTCGGCGAAGCGCTCGCCCTCGATCGCGAGCTGGCGGTTCCCCGCAAGATCTATCTGGATCTGGTGGGCCTGGGTCAGGCCAGCGCCCTCAAGGGGGACCGTCGTGCGGCCCGATCGTATTACGAGCGCGCGCTCGCGGTGAGCGAAGCGGCCCGCGATGGTCGAAATGCCACCGAAGCCCGGAGTCTGATCGACGCGGCCGGCGAACCGCCGGCAGCGCGCTAACCGGATGGCGAACCCAACGGACAAAGGGTCGAAGCGCCCGCACACCCTGGACGATCATCTCCTCGGAGAGGATCACGGGCACACCCATGACGGCGAGGAGGGCGCCGACCACGATCACGATCACTACGATGCGGGCGGCCCTCTCGAGGACAATCCCCTCTGGATCCAGGACCATGTGTCCCTGGTCAGCGTCGGGATCGACATCGGTTCCTCGGGGACGCAGGTGATTTTCTCGAGGCTGAATCTGAGACGCCTGGGGGAGGACCTTTCCAGCCGCTATTACGTGGTTTCCCGCGAAACGCTGTTCCAGTCCCCGGTCGCGCTGACTCCCTACAAGAGCGAGCAGCTCATCGACGACGTCGAGCTGGGTGCCATCGTCGATGGGGCCTTCGCATCGGCCGGGCTCCATCCGGACGACATCGATGTCGGGGCGGTGATCCTGACCGGCGAGGCGTTGCGGCGCGAGAACGCGCAAGCCATCGCGGGCATCCTCGCGGACGAGCGGGGCGAATTCGTGTGCGCGGCTGCCGGCCATCACATGGAATCGATGCTCGCGGCGTTCGGTTCGGGCGCCGCCCGGGTGTCGCACGACACGGGCAAGCGCATTCTCAACATCGATATCGGCGGCGGGACCACCAAGCTCGCCCTCGTGGATCGGGGGAAGGTGACCGCGACGGCGGCGGTGCACGTGGGAGGACGCCTGCTGGTGGTCGATGAGCAACGCCGGATCGTGCGCCTCGACCCGGCCGGGCGTCGCCTCGCCGCCCACGCCGGATTCCATTGGAATCGCGGCGATGTCGTCGACGCGGCCGCGATGGAACGCGTCGCCGAATGGATGGCCGAGGCCATCCTCCTGTCCGTATCGGCACGCCCCATCCCGTCCGAAGTGTCGGGCCTATTCCTCACCGAGCCGCTCCCGGACGAGGGACCGATCGACGGGGTGATGTTCTCCGGCGGAGTGGCCGAATACGTATACGAGCGCGAGACGCGCGACTTCGGGGACCTGGGGCGCCTGCTCGGCTTCGCCCTGAGGAGAAGACTGGACGCGGGCGCGCTGGCCTGGCCGCTCTTCCCGCCCGGGGAATGCATTCGCGCCACCGCTCTTGGGGCTTCGGAGTACAGCGTGCAATTGAGCGGCAACACCCTCTACATCTCGAATCCGGGAGTACTGCTGCCGAGGAAAAACCTGCAGGTGCTGCAGCCTTCCTTCCGCTGCGAGGACTCGATCGATCCGCAACGGCTGGCCGCCGCGATCCGCGAGCACTTCAAGGCCTTCGACCTCGTCGAAGGCGACAGCGACGCGGCGCTGGCGCTGCGCTGGGAAGGCGCGCCGTCCTACGAGCGCATCGCCGCGCTGGGGCGGGGAATCCGGCTGGGGCTCGCGAATACCATTGCGAAACGCCGGCCTCTCTACATCATGGTCGACGGCGACATCGCCCAGACGCTGGGCGCGATTCTCCGGGACGAATTGGGAATCGAGGGCGAAATCCTCGTGATCGACGGGGTAGTCCTGTGGGACTTCGACTATATCGACCTGGGCAGGATTCGCATGCCTTCGCAAACCGTGCCGGTGACCGTGAAGTCGCTCGTGTTTAGCGAGGATCCTCGGGCCCTGCCCGAACGCGCGCACGCTCATCGCCGCGCGCCGCGCGAGGTATAATCGCGCCACAGGAGAGGCGCCCATGGGCACTGAATCGCACTATCACAGCAAGAAGAACCGGGTTTTCGTCCGGGCGATCACCGGGCACTACAAGCTCAAGGACGAGCTCGAGCGCCTGCGCGGATTGCCGCGGGTGCGCAAGGGCAGCGAGATCAAGTTCGTCGACGGGCCCCAGGCCTACAGCCGTCACTACGTCGAGCCCGAGGACGGCATTACGCAGACGCTTCATATCCATCTGGAGGAGTACGGTCCCGGGGGCAAGTCGCAGAAACACGGCCACGTCAACGAGGCGGCCTTCTACATCATCGACGGGCAGGGCTACGAGATCCACGACGGCGTGCGCTACGACTGGAAGGCGGGAGACGTCGTCGTCGTCCACAACAACTGCGTGCACCAGCACTTCAACGGCGATCCCGCGAAACCGGCGCGGGCGCTCGTTCTCAAGACCAAGCCGATGTACCTGTTCCTGAACATGCTGTTCCAGCAGCAGGTCGAGGCTCGCGCCACGGAACCGGCCCCCGGCGGGGTCGGCTTCAAGGCAAGGGAATCAGAGGACGACTACAATCACGCGAAATGAGATGACCGAGGAGCGGAGCGATGTCCTGGGGTGAATCGAAGGCGTGGATGCGCGGCAGCGCGCAGCAGAAGCTGTACCAGAGCCTGCTGGAGAACGCGGCGCAGGCGCCGGCGAGGAACGCGAAGCGCCGCAAGGTGCTGCATCCGGAGGACATGCCCTGGGAGATGTCGCGCCAGGGGCTCCTGAAGCACCTGTTGAACGAGCAGATGAACACGCGCATGGAGACGGTGGACGCCTACATGCAGATCATCCCGCCGGGCAGCCGCTCGGGCCGGCACCGGCACCTGGCCGAGGAATGCCTGTACGTGGTGGAGGGGCGCGGCTACGACCTGCACCAGGACTGCGAGGTGGAGATCACCGACACCTACCACTGGAAGCCTCAGGAGGAGGTGAAGCGCTACGAGTGGGAGGCGGGGGACGTGATCTACATACCGCCGAACACGATCCACCAGCATTGCAACGCGAGCGGGGATGAGCCGGTGCGGCTGATCTCGGCGATCAACCGGATCTACAAGTACTGCGGGCTGAACGACCTGGAGCAGCTGGAGGACGCCCCGGAGTACGACGCCGGGGTCGC
>JBATEB010000089.1:0-2663 GCA_049663805.1 Burkholderiales bacterium
CGCACCGGCAGGGCCGAGGCGCCGAGGCGGAAAGCACCTGGAGCGCGATGGCCGAGCAGGCGAGCGACCCGGAAGTATTCTCAGACATCGTGCTCGGCTGCGCCGCCGTCCAGGCTGCGTGCGTCAAGGTGCTCGCGCGCGCCGGCCAGATGGTCGAGGCGGGCGACGGACGGCGCTTCCGGCGACTCAACTTCGCGCTCGGCAGCTACTACCTTCGCAACAAGGACTCCGTACGCGCCATTGCCTACATGGAGGCCGGCCGCGACAAGAGCAACAAGAACAAGATCGAAGCCAACGACCCCGAAATGCTCGCAGGTCTTGCGGAGGCCTACTTTCGGGCCAAGAAGTTCTCGGAAAGTCTCGAGATTTTTTTCGAAATGAGCAGCGAGTTTCCCGTGGTGCGCCAGATCCAGGATGCGATGCAGGGCGTCTACTCCATGGAGCAGCGCAGCGCGGGCGACGTGAAGATATTTTGAGAAGAACTCCCAACTGTCAGAGTCAACCAGCGAGGCACGTATGAAACGGATTCTTGCGATTGCGGTAGTGGGTTTGGGCGCGGCGATGGCATCGTGGGCGGGGGCGCATGCCGCACCGAAGGCCGATGGGCGTCCCGACGGCGGCGTCCTCAATTACAGCGAGTACGGACGGCCGGCAACGCTCGACCCGATCACCAGCAACGAGACGATCTCGCTGCGCATCACCGAGCTCGTGTTCAACAGCCTGGTCGGTATCGACGAGAAACAGGAAATCGTGCCCGAGCTGGCCGAGCGCTGGGAGGTGTCAAAGGACGGCCGGGTATTCACTTTCACCCTGCGCAGGGACGTGAAGTGGCACCCGCGCGAGGGCGAGGCGGCGAGGCCTTTCACCGCCGACGACGTGGTGTTCACCTACAACATCATGATGCATCCCAGAACCATCACGCCGCTGAAAGTGCGCTACGAGTTCATCGAGAAGGTGGAGAAGACCGGTGACTACACGGTGGTATGCACGCTCAAGCGCCCGGTTCTGAATGCGCTGGCGAAATTCAGTTTCAAGATCATCCCGAAGCACGGGCCGATGAACCTGCAATACCTGACGCGTGAGGATCCGTTCGCCCGCAACCCCATAGGCACCGGGCCGTACATGCTCAAGACCGTAACCGGCGACGGCGAGGTGGTACTGCTGGCGAATCCCGACTACTTCAAGGGCCGTGCCCACGTCGACAAGTTCATCGCCAAGCCCTTCGCCGACCAGAACATCATGGCCCAGGCGCTGATGTTCAACGCCGTCGACATGATCGTGCTGGTAAACCCGCGCAACCTGCCGGAGATTCAAGGCGACAAGCGCTTCGTGCTGCAACCCTACAACGCACTGTCCTACTCGTTCTTCGGGTACAACGTGCGCAATCCGTTTCTCGCGGACAGGCGCGTGCGCGAGGCGATCGCGGTTGCGATCAACCGCCAGGAGATGCTCAACTCGTTCTTCAACAACCAGGGCACGGTCATCTCCGGGCCGTTCGCGCCGGGCAGTTGGGCCTACAACCTCGACGTCAAGCCGTTGCTGTACAGCCCCGAGCGGGCACGCGAGCTGCTCGGGGAGGCCGGTTTCACGCGTGGCGCCGACGGCATCATGGAAAAGGGTGGCCGGAAGCTGACCTTGTCTCTCAAAGTCCCGATCGAGAAGGAGAGCGAAGCCGTCAAGCGCGTCGTGCTCGCATTCCAGAATTACCTCAAGAACGCCGGCATTGCGGTCACCGTCGAGTTCAAGGAGTGGCAGGCATGGAAGGAGGACGTTTTCCTGGAGCATGATTTCGACGTCATGTTTGCGTCCTGGGTGTTCGACGACTCCGCCGACATCTCCTCGCTGTTCCACTCGGCCGAGATCGGCGCCTGGAAGAACAACTTCGGCGGCTACTCCAACCCCGAAGTCGACGGACTGATCGTCGAGAGCAAACTCACCCTGGATCACGAGAAGCGCCGCACCATCAACCGCAAGCTTCACGCCATTCTCGCCGAGGAGCAGCCGTATGCGTTTCTCTGGACGCTCACCAACTACAGCGCGTACCACAAGAAGGTGAGGCGGGTGCAGATCCACCCGTACAAGTTCTTCTCGTTCGCCGACGAATGGTTCATTCCGGCGAACGAGCAGAAATGACAGGACCTTATCCCGCGGTTCCCTTCCCGGGGAACCACGGGATACGAGGGATGTCATCCCCGCGCAAGCGGGGATCCAGCGATATCGACCTCTCTGGATTCCCGCTTGCGCGGGGATGACGGTAAACCGGGCGCGAATGTTCTCGGCGAATCCGCATGCAGAACGGTAGTTCGACCGATCGGAGAGGGACATTGGCTTCCACGACTAAACAGATTCGTTTGATCGTTTTCAATTCAGATGCCGGGCTGATCGTTGCCCGCGCGCGCGGCCTGTTCGCGCGTGAACGACTGGAAGTCGAGGTGACGGCGACGCCCAACTCGACGGAGCAGATGCGCGGTCTCGGCGCCGGCTCGTGGGAGATCGCCTCGACGGCGTTCGACAATGTCCTGGGCTGGTCGGGCCGCGAGGGGGCGGAATTTGCCGCGGTCGCCCAGGCGGCTGAGGGAATCCTGCTGCCGGTTTACGTCCGGCCGGAGATTAAAACGTGGGACGACCTTCGGGGGAAGCCGCTCGCGGTCGATGCCGTGGAC
>JBATEB010000090.1:0-30812 GCA_049663805.1 Burkholderiales bacterium
CCGCGGCGCTCGGCGAACCAGGCGGCGCGCGGCGCCGACTGCGCGGCCGGGGTCCACACCAGCTCGAAGTCGCGGTTGGCGGGCACCGCGCCGCGCTCGAGCTCGACCACCTCGCGGCCGGTGTCGAGCACGCGCGAGCGGATCTCGTGATACGGACTATCGATGTCGGCGAGCGGCACCCCGGCGTCGAGCTCGACGCGGATCGATACCGGGTTGACCGGCCCCTGCGAGGGGCGCAGCACCGGAGGGGTGATGCGGGCGGCGTCGGGAACCTCGCTCGTGTTCCGGCCCCAGCCGGTGCCGGGCTCGCCCGCCACGGGGAGGAATCCCGGGAGGTAGCGCGGGCCGACCGCCATCGGAAAGCGCAGCGAAAAGCGCCCGGTGTCGTAGCGCAGCGTCTGCTGGTATTCGATTTCGACGACGATCTCGTCGTTCGGGCCGATGTTGGCGACGCTGGAGGTAAACAGGTTGGGGCGCTCCTGCTCGAGCAGCGCCGCGCGGCGGCCGCCGCGCTTCGCCTGCTCGTAGTTCCGCTTCGCCTGGCCGCGCTCGCGGATCTCGCCCTCGACCGAGCGCTCGCCCACCTTCATCCTGAGGTGGTCGACGGCGGCGTTCTCGGGCAGCGGAAAGACGTACACGCCCTCGAGCCAGTCGGTGAAAGGGTTGCGGAAGCTCTGCCTCACCCGGGCGCGCGCCACCATCCCGGAGACCTTGATCGCGACCTCGGTGCGGAGCAGCGGCGCGGCGAAGGTCTCGCCCGGGGCGCGCTCGAGCAGCAGCGTTCCCTGCTGCGCTTCCGCGGCCTTCATGGGAACGATCTCGGTTCCGCGCGCCTCGCCGGCCAGCAGGACGACGCAGGCGCCGAGCGCCACGGCGGTGCCGACGCCGATGCAGAAGATGTAGAACAGCGTGGCGAGAAAATCCACGACGATCGGGCGCACCCGCGACCTGTCGCCTGAAGCTTCCATCCGATTCTCCTTCGCGCCGAACGCGGCGCTGCCGATGAGCGTCATTGAAGCGCCTGAAGCGGGCACCGGAGGGCGGAGGCGATGGAAATCTGCCGAAGAATTGTGGCAGGAAGAGGGCAGCGCATCCGGAACAGGCCGGGCGGAGGAGGAATGCGCTATATTCACCGCGGACCTGTTTCCCCTCCTTTCCAAGGAGGGGTGGCGCGAAGCGCCGGGGTGGTTTGGGCGCGCATCACCACCCCGCCGCCTGCGGCGGCACCCCTCCTCGTCGAGGAGGGGATAAGACACCGAATCGACATGCCCCGCCGCATCGCCATCGTCGAGGACGACGCCGCCATCCGCGCCAATTACGCGGACGCGCTCAGGAAACACGGCTACGAGCTGAGCGCGTACGCCGCGCGCGCCGAAGCGATGGCCGCCTTCAGGACGCGCCTTCCCGATCTCGCGGTGATCGATATCGGACTGGGCGAGGAGCCCGACGGCGGTTTTGCGCTGTGCCGCGACTTGCGCGCGCTGGCGCCCCAGCTCCCCATCATCTTTCTCACCGCTCGCGACTCCGATTTCGACGCGGTCTCGGGGCTGCGCCTCGGCGCCGACGACTATCTCACCAAGGACGTGAGCCTGCCGCACCTGCTCGCGCGCATCTCGGCGCTGTTTCGCCGCGTCGAGGCGCTGCGCGAGCCGCGCGCCGCCGAGGAAGTACTCGAGCGCGGGCCCCTCGAACTGGACGCCAGGCGCTTCACCGCGGCGTGGCGGGGCATTCCGGTCGAGCTGACGCTCACCGAGTTCTGGATGGTGCACACGCTCGCGAAGTTTCCCGGGCACGTGAAGGACCGGGAAAGCCTCATGCGCGAGGCGAACCTGGTGGTCGACGAGGGCACCATCACCTCGCACGTCAAGCGCATCCGCAGGAAGTTCTCGGCGGCCGACGCCGGCTTCGACCGCATCGACACCGTCTACGGAATGGGCTACCGGTGGAAGGCGTGACGGTTTCACTCCCCTCCTTGGATAAGGAGGGGTGGCGCGAAGCGCCGGGGTGGTTCGACGCCGGCTACACCACCCCGTCGCCTGCGGCGGCACCCCTCCTCGAAGGAGGAGGGGATACCCTATCCCGACTATCTTGAAACTGCCCCTCCCGCGCTTCAGCCTGCGCAGCAAGCTCGCCCTGGCGGCGCTGGTGCTGCTCGCGCTGCCCTGGGCGGGCTATCAGTACGTGCGCGAGATGGAGCGCTTTCTGCTGGAGGGGCAGGAGCAGGCGCTGCTCGCCACGGCGCGCGCGGTCGCCACCGCGCTGCACGACCGCCCGCGCCTGGTACGGGCACGCCCCTCGCGCGACAGCGAGCTGCGGCGCGAAGCCGAAGAGGAACTGCGGCGACTGGCCGCCGGGCGCGGCGAGATTCCCGAGGAACTCGCGCCGGAGTCGGGCGCGATCATCGATCGCGAGGAATCCGCCGCCCGCCGCGAGATCGAGGAAGTCGCCGAGATCCTCCGCGGCGTCGAGCGCACCACCTCGCGCATCTGGGTGGTGACCCGCAACCTGCGCGTGCTCGCGCTCGCCGGCAGCCTGCGGCGCGAGGGCGCGGCGGCGGAGGAGACGTTCCTGCAGCGCGTGCTCGGATTCCTCATTCCGCGCCCGCGCGAGGACTTCGAGGACGCGATCGCCGACGACGCGCTCGCCAACGGACGCGAGATCGCGGGGGCGCTGCAGGGCCGGCCGGGCTTTCGCCTGCGCAACACGCCCGACGGCAAGGCGGTGGTGGTGTCGGCGGCACACCCGATCTGGAACGGCGACGAGGTCGCGGGCGCGGTCGTGGTGGAGGAGAGCACCAATCCCATCCTCTCGGTGCAGAGCCGTGCGATCGAGCGCCTGCTGGCGCTGACGCTCGCGGCGTTCGCGGTCGCGGCGGCGGTGCTCATCGGGTTCGCCACCCGCCTCTCGTCGCGCATCCGGCGCCTGCGCGACGAGGCCGAGACGGCGATCGACGCGCGCGGGCGGCTCGCGCACCTGGTGACGGCGCAGAACGCGGGCGACGAGATCGGCGATCTGTCGCGCAGCTTCTCGGCGATGCTCGCCAAGCTCGCGCAGCATCACGCCTACCTGGAGAGCATGGCGAGCCGCCTCTCGCACGAGCTGCGCACGCCGATCGCGGTGGTGCGCTCCTCGCTGGAAAACCTCCGGCTCGCGCCGGCCGACGCGCGCGTCTACATCGAGCGCGCCGAGGAGGGCCTCGCACGCCTCGCCACGATCCTCACGCGCATGAGCGAGGCCTCGCGCCTGGAGCAGGGCCTGGCGTCGCTCGAGCGCGAGCGCTACCACCTCGCCGCGGTGGTGTCCGGATGCGTCGAGGGCTACCGCCTCGCCTACCCCGATCGGCCCTTCGAGCTGGCGCTGCCGCGGGAAGCCGCCTGGGTGCGCGGCTCGCCCGATCTGGCGGCGCAGCTCCTGGACAAGCTGGTCGCCAACGCGGTCGATTTCTCCCGGGGGCGCCCGGGCCCGGTGCGCGTCCGGCTCGCGCTCGACGGCGCCGGCCACGCGCTGCTGGCCGTTGCCAACAAGGGGCCGCTCCTGCCCGAGGCGATGCGCGGCAAGCTGTTCGAAGCCATGGTTTCGGCGCGGGGCGAGCACGCGCGGGAAGGCGGGAGCGCCGAGCCGCACCTCGGCCTGGGACTCTACGTCGCGCGCCTGATCGCCGAATTCCACGGAGGAACGATCGCCGCCGAGAATCTTCCGTCGGGCGACGGTGTCGCGGTCACCGCAAGCTTCCGCCTGGGCTGAAGCGGAAGCGCGCGATGCAAGCCTGGATTTTCCGGTCGCTTATTAATCTATAATCCGTCGGTGTCTTCACGCGCCGGGCGGCATTGCTCACCTCCGTGGAATCAAGCGACCGCTACGACCTGCTGATCATCGGCGGAGGCATCAACGGCGCGGGCGTGGCGCGCGACGCCGCGGGCAGGGGCCTCAAGGTCCTGCTGGTCGAGCAGAACGACCTCGCCTCGGGAACCTCCTCGGCCTCGACCAAGCTCATCCACGGCGGCCTGCGCTACCTCGAGTACCTGGAATTCCGCCTGGTCGCGGAGGCGCTCGCCGAGCGCGAGACGCTGCTCACCATCGCGCCGCACATCGTCTGGCCGATCGAGTTCGTCCTGCCCCACGAGTCGCACCTGCGGCCGGCGTGGATGATACGCGCGGGCCTGTTCCTCTACGATCATCTCGGGGCCCGCATGCCCGGGTTCGGCGGCAGGAGCTCGCTGCCGAAATCGAAGAGCGTCCGCCTCGATCCCGGCGGCTACGGCGCGGGCCTCAAGCCCGGGTTCGAGCGCGGCTTCTCCTATTACGACTGCTGGGTGGACGATGCGCGCCTGGTGGTGCTCAACGCGCGCTCGGCGGTGGCGCACGGCGCGACCGTCCTCACGCACACGCGCCTGGTGTCGGCGCAACGAGGGGCCATCGAGTGGATCGCGACCCTGGACGGCCAGCCCGGCGGCCGGCGCAGCGTACGCGCGAGCGCGATCGTCAACGCCGCGGGACCCTGGGTGCGGGAGATCCTCGACGAGGTCCTCAGGATCAAGCTCGAGGCGACGGTGCGGCTGGTGAAGGGGAGCCACATCGTGGTGCCGCGCATCCATGAAGAGCATCACGCCTTCATCCTGCAGAACCCGGACCGGCGCGTGGTGTTCCTCATTCCCTACGAGCGGCAGTTCACGCTGGTGGGCACGACCGAGGTTCCGGTTCCGCGCGATGAATACCGGGCGCGGATCTCGCGCGAGGAAATCGGCTACCTGTGCGAGGCGGCGAGCCGCTACACCGCCAGGCCGATCACGCCCGGAATGGTGGTATGGAGCTACTCCGGGGTGCGGCCGCTCTTCGACGACGGCTCGCGGAATCCCTCGGCGGTGACGCGCGACTATCGCCTGCTCCTCGACACGGGAGACGAACCGAATGGCCCGCCGGTGCTCTCGGTGTTCGGCGGCAAGATCACCACCTACCGCAGGCTGGCCGAGCAGGTGATGGACAAACTCTCGGGGCGCTTTCCGGGCAAGCCGGCCTGGACGCACGCGGAGCCGCTGCCCGGCGGAGACCTGGGCGGCCTGAGCTTTCGCGGACTGCTGCTCGACTACCGCCGCCGCTTCCCGCGCCTGCCCAAACACTGGCTGACGCGGCTCCTGCGCCGGCACGGCGCGCTCGCCGAGGAGATCATCGGGGAGGCGCGCGAGGAACGCGCCCTGGGGCGGAACTTCGGCGGCGGTCTCTACGAGCGCGAGCTCGATTATCTCGTGCGCAACGAGTGGGCACGCGATCCCGAGGACGTGCTGTGGCGGCGAACGAAATGCGGGCTGCACATGAGCGTTCCCGAGCAGCTGCAGGTGCGCGACTGGATGGCGAAGAGGGTGTGATCGGTGGAATGGTGGCTCGGCTATGCCGCGATCGGCGCGGTCGTGGGGTTCTTCGCCGGGATGCTCGGGATCGGCGGCGGCGCGATCATGGTGCCGCTGCTGGTGTGGACGTTCGAGGCGCAGGGCCTGCCGCAGATCCACATCCTGCACCTCGCCGTGGGCACGGCGATGGCGACGATCCTCTTTACCTCGGTCTCGAGCGTGCGCGCGCACGCGGCGCGCGGCGCGATCCGCTGGGACATCGCCTGGAAGATCGCCCCCGGCATCCTGGCCGGCGGGCTGGTCGGTTCCTGGACCGCGTCGTACATTCCCACGGTCTGGTTCGCGGCGGTGTTCACCGCGGTGATCTACATCGCCGCGACGCACATGCTGATCGACACCCGGCCCCGCGCCTCGCGCCAGCCGCCGGGCCTCGCGGGGATGTCGGTCGCGGGGTTCCTGGTGAGCGCGCTCTCCGCGTTCGCCGCGATCGGCGGCGCGTTCATGACCGTGCCGTTCATGCTCTGGTGCAACGTGCCGATTCTGCAGGCGATCGGCACGGCGGCCGCGATCGGTTTTCCGATCGCGCTCTCGGGCACCGTCGGCTTCGTCGCCACCGGACTGAGCGAGACGGGCCTCCCGCCCCACAGCGTCGGCTTCGTGTTCCTGCCCGCGCTCGGCGGGATCGTCGTGGCGAGCATGCTGATGGCGCCGGTCGGCGCCGCCGCCGCGCATCGGTTGCCCACGCGCTGGCTCAGGCGGATTTTCGCCGGCCTGTTCTACGTGATGGCGACGCGCATGCTGATCGGCTTCCTCTGAGGCGGTCGTTTCCTCAGCCGATGTACCAGAGGTAGAACGTCGCGAAGCCGAGCAGCGCGGTGAGCCAGTAGCCGAGGAGCGCCGCGCGCATCAGGTTCTTCCAGCCGGCGAGGTGCAGGCTCTTCGGCAGCACTTCGTTCATCTGCAGCACGATCCACACGCCGGCCAGCGCCGTGAGCGCACCCACCGCCGCGTGCAGCCAGGTGATGCCGACCCGCCAATCGGCGAGTTCGCCGGCCCGCGAAATCTTCACATCGTGCAGCGAGCCCGCCATCACCAGAACGATCAGCCCGATGTTGAGGATCACCCAGGTCGTCTGGTTGATCCCGTGCCCTTCGATATTCCCGCGGCGCGCGAGCACGAACCCGTAGGTGAGCCCCGCGACGAGGATGATCTCGAGAATCAGATTGGCGTCGGCGATGAGCGGCGCCGGCCCGAAGAAGCCGGGCGCGCCCGCGAGCCCGGAGAGGGAGATTCCCAGGATCCACGCGAGCGATCCCGCGACCATGACCGCGGCCGTGACGATCGCGGAACGCTTTTGCCTGTCCACCCTGATCTCTCCTTGGCCCCCGGCGTCCCCGTCTTGCGCGGGCGGCGGGGAGGCGCGTCAGATCACGCCATCGGCGCGCAGTTGCGCGATTCGCGCTTCGGGGAGCCCGAGCACGCCGCGCAGGATCTCCTCGGTGTGCTCACCGAGGGTCGGCGGCGGGAGCCGGTGCTCGACCGGCGTCTCCGAGAAGCGCATCGGGCTGCGCACCAGCGGAACCCTGCCCGCGGTCGGATGCGGCAGCTCGATTCTCAGGCCCCGCGCCACCGCCTGCGGCTCCTCGAACACCCGATCGAGCGTGTTGATCGGGCCGTTCGGCACCCCCGCCGCCTCGAGCGCCTCGACCCAGTGGCGCGTGGGGCGCGCGGCGAGGATGGGCGCGAGCTGCGCGATCAAGGCCTCGCGATTGCTCACGCGCCCGCGATTGGTGGCATAGCGCGGATCGTCGGCGAGCTGCGCGCAGCCGGCCGCCTCGCAGAACTTGCGGAACTGGCCGTCGTTGCCGCAGGCGACGATCACGTCGCCGTCGGCGGTTTTGAACGGCTGGTAGGGCACGATGTTCGGATGTGCGTTGCCCAGGCGCCGCGGTACCTTGCCGGTCGCGAGGTAATTCGCACCCTGGTTGGCGAGGATCGCGACCGTGGAATCGAGCAGCGCGAGGTCCAGATGCTGTCCCTTGCCGGAGCGGTGGCGCTGTTCGAGCGCGGCGCACACCGCGACCGCGGCGTACATGCCGGTGATGATGTCGGAGATCGGGATTCCCGCCTTCTGCGGGCCTCCGCCGGGAAGCTCGTCGCGCTCGCCGGTGAGGCTCATCAGCCCGCCCATGCCCTGCACCATGAAGTCGTATCCGGGGCGATCGCGCCAGGGACCGGTCTGGCCGAAGCCGGTGACCGAGCAGTAGATGAGCCCGGGATTGACTTTCGCGAGATCGGCGTAGCCGAGCCCGTAGCGGGCGAGGTCGCCGAATTTGTAGTTCTCGATCAGCGCGTCGCACGTCGCGGCCAGTTTGCGCACGATCTCCTGGCCCGCGGGTTTCGAAAGATCGAGTGTGATCGATTTCTTTCCGCGGTTGGCGCACGCGAAGTAGGCCGACTCGGCCGTGTCGCGCCCGTCGGCGTCCTGCAGCCACGGCGGAGCGAAGCCGCGCGAGTCGTCGCCGGTCTTCGGCCGCTCGACCTTGATGACCTCGGCGCCCAGGTCGGCGAGGATCTGGCCGGTCCAGGGTCCGGCGAGCACGCGCGACAGGTCGAGGACGCGGATATGCGACAGCGGGCCCGCCATGGGTTCAGCCTCTCAAGAAATCACGCACGATCCGGCAGCAGAAGAGCGCGGCCGGAAACAAAACGCATATTCCGTTGTCCTTCGCGGGTCGGCCGCGCGACCCGCGCTATTTTATCCGAAAGCACCGTGCCGGCCGGCGATGGCGATACAATGAGCGCTGACCGCCCGATGCAGAAGATGCGATTGACACGCTGGAAGACGGCGCTCGCCGCCGTGCTGTGCGCGCCCCTGCTCGCTTCCGCGCAGCAGCAGCCCTCCGACTACGCGAGGGAGCAGCGCTGGGCCGACGAGATCATCCCCGCGATCGTGGTCGGTGAGCCGGTCTGGCTCGAGGCGCCGCGCACCAGGAAGTTTCTCGCGATCCATTCCGAGGCCCGGGACGCCGGGACCGCCGTCATTCTCGCCCACGGCATGGGGGTGCACCCCGATTTCGGCCTCATCGGCGAGTTGCGCACGCGACTCGCAGAACGCGGCTACACCACGCTTTCGATCCAGATGCCGATCCTCGCCGCGGACGCGCCCGCGGCGCGCTACCCGGTGCTGTTCTGGGAGGCCGATGCCCGCTTCGCGGCGGCGGTTTCCTTCCTGTGGCGCAAGAAGTACCGCCGCATCGTGCTCGTCTCGCACAGCATGGGCTCGCGCATGGCCAACCACTACATCGCCACCCATCCCAGGCTTCCGCTCTCGTCGTGGATCTCGCTCTCGATCTCGAGCGGCGAATACGCCCGGCTCAAGAGCGTCAAGTTCCCGGTGTTCGACGTCTACGCCGAGCACGACCTCGATGCGGTACTGCAGGGCGCGGAGCGGCGGGGGGCGGCGCTCAAGCGCCTGCGCGGGTCCAGCCAGACCATGATGTTCGCGACCGATCACTTCTTCGCCGGCAAGGAGAAGGAACTGGCGATGCTGGTGCGCCTGCTCATCGAGGGCGAAGGCAAATAGGTCGGACGGGCGGCCCCGGGCCGCCCGGGGTGCTGCGGCGCACCCGAAAATGTGGTGAACACGCGGTCGCGTCGGCCGCGGAGGGGGTACTCACTGACCCGGGTCCATTGCTGTTGCCGGGGAAGACGGTCTACACTCCCCGTCCCAGGGTCGCATGCATTGAAGGGAGGCTGGAAATGGCACTGGTCGCAATGACGCGCGAAATGGGATCTCTCGGCATGGATGTCGCCCGCATCCTGGAATCCGAGCTCAAGGTCCCGGTGGTGTACCACGAAATGATCAACAACCTCGCCGACAAGATGAGGCTGAGAAAGAGTCACGTGATCCGGCTGCTGGGCGGAAACGCCAACTTGCTGGAGCGGCTGACCGCGGACAAGACGAGCCTGTCCATCTATACCGCCGACGAGATGCTGCAGGTCGCCGGCAAAGGCGCGGTGATGCGCGGCTGGGGTGCCGCCCACCTGCTGCGGCCGGTGGCCCACGCCATTTGCGTGCGCGTCTGCGCGCCCTTCGAGGTGCGCGTCAAGCGCATGATGGCGCGGCTCGGGACCGACGACCGCGACGCGGTCAGGGCCGAGATCGAGGTCAGCGACGAGGCGCAGGGCGCGATCGCCAAGCGCCACTTCGACGTCAACTGGGCGAACCCCGAGGGCTACGACCTTTCGCTCAATACCGAGCGCATGAGCGTTGAGCAGTGCGCCGACAAGATCATCCGGCTCGCCAGGACTCCGGCGTTCCAGGAGACCGAGGCCTCGCGCCGCACCCTCTCCAACCTCGCGCTGCAGGCCAATATCAGGGCGGCCCTGCGCGCCGACACCTCCACCCGCGGCCTGAGCTTCGCCGTGGAGCCCGAGGGCGGCAGGGTGCGCCTGCACGGGATCGTTGCGACGCGCGAGGAGTGGAACAGCGCCGACCGCGTCGTCGCCGCGGTTGCCGGGGTGCTGGCACTGAACAACGAGCTGAGAGTTACTTCGGAAATCCGCGCCCGGGCGGGCTAGAGCCGGGGGCGGGCATCGCCTCTTTGCAAACCGGGGACAGACCCCGGTTATCCCGGCGCGCGCCCCGCTGTGGCGATCGCCGGCGAATTCGTGCACGAAAATAACGGCCGAGGCCGCCGCCCGATTCCCCGTGGCAGGAGCTGCACGCCGTCGTCGGCGCGGGCGTGAGGCATGGGATGATCAGTACGAGCGCGGCAGCTGCAGCACGTGCTCGGCGAGGTAGCACAGCACGAGGTTGGTCGAGATCGGCGCGATCTGGTACAGCCGCGTCTCGCGGAACTTGCGCTCGACGTCGTACTCCTCGGCGAAGCCGAATCCGCCGTGGGTCTGCAGGCACATGTCGGCGGCCTGCCAGGAGGCCTCGGCCGCGAGCTGCTTCGCCATGTTCGCCTCGGGGCCGCAGGGCTTGCCGGCGTCGTAGAGCGCAGCGGCGCGCCCGACCATGAGCGCAGCGGCCTCGGTCGCCATGTAGGCGCGCGCGATCGGAAACTGCACGCCCTGGTTCTGGCCGATCTGGCGGCCGAACACTTTTCGCTCATTGGCGTAGGCGGTCGCCTTGGCGATGAACCAGCGCGCGTCGCCGATGCACTCCGCGCCGATGAGGATGCGCTCGGCGTTCATGCCGTCGAGAATGTAGCGGAAGCCCCGGCCTTCCTCGCCGACGAGGTTCTCGGCGGGAATCTCGAGGTTGTCGAGGAACACCTCGGTGGTGGCGTGGTTGATCATGGTGCGGATCGGGCGGATCGTGAGCCCGCGCCCCAGGGCGGCCTTCATTTCCACGATGAACACCGACAGGCCGTCGGTCTTCTTCTGCGCCTGCTCGCGCGGCGCGGTGCGCGCCAGCACCAGCATCAGGTCGGAGTGCTCCGCGCGGGAAGTCCAGACTTTCTGGCCGTTGATGATGTAGCGGTCGCCTTTGCGCACGGCGGTCGTGCGGATCGAGGAGGTGTCGGTTCCGGCGGTGGGCTCGGTGATACCGAAGGCCTGGAGCCTGAGCTCGCCTTTGGCGATCTTCGGCAGATACTTCCTCTTCTGCGCTTCGCTGCAGTGCCTCAGCACCGTGCCCATGGTGTACATCTGCGCGTGGCAGGCGGCGCCGTTCGCGCCGCTTCTCTGGATCTCCTCGAGGATCGCCGCGCCCGCGGTGAGCGGAAGGCCCGCGCCGCCGTATTCCTCGGGGATCAGGCAGGAGAGCCAGCCGCTTTCGGTGAGCGCGCGCACGAACTCGGTGGGATAGCGCCGCTCGCGGTCGGTCTCGCGCCAGTACTCCATGGGGAAGCTCGCGCAGAGCTTCGCGACCGCTTCTCGAATTTCCCCCAGATCCAGCTCGCGCAGCGGCATGTTTTCTCCGGACGATCGCGGGAAAGCGAACGCAATTCAAGGTTATCATACGGCGGACATCGTCCCGACCCGCCATGCCCCACGTTCCGGCCTCCGCCGCGCTTTCCCGCTTCCGCGTTCTCGATCTGTCGCGCGTGCGCGCGGGGCCGACCTGCGTGAGGCAGCTCGCCGATTTCGGGGCGGACGTGATCAAGATCGAAATGCCCCCCACGGTCGAGCGCGACACGATGGGCGGTCCCAGGGACGGCCCGGATTTCCAGAACCTGCACCGCAACAAGCGCTCGATGACGCTCAACCTCAAGGAAAGGGAGGGCGTCGAGATCTTCATGAAGCTCGCGAAGACCGCGGACGTGGTGGTCGAGAACTACCGCCCGGACGTGAAGGTCCGCCTGGGCGTCGACTACGAGTCGCTCGCCAAGGTCAACCCGCGCATCATCCTCGCGAGCATCTCCGGATTCGGGCAGGACGGCCCGTACCGGGACCGGCCCGGGTTCGACCAGATCGCGCAAGGGATGGGCGGGTTCATGTCGATCACCGGGCTGCCGGGGCAGGGGCCGATGCGCGCCGGGACCGCGATTGCCGACATCTCCGCGGGCCTTTTCGCGGCGCTCGGGATCATGACCGCGCTGCTCGAGCGCGAGCAGTCCGGCAAGGGGCAGTGGGTGCAATCAAACCTGCTGATGTCGCAAATCGCGCTCCTCGACTTCCAGGCGGCGCGCTACCTGATGACCGGCGTGCCTCCCGGGCAGGCGGGGAACGATCATCCCACCAGCATGCCGACCTCCGCGTACAAGACGAAAGACGGGTACATGAACATCGCCGCCACGGGCGAAGGCATGTGGCGCCGCGTGTGCGAGGGCATAGCGCGCAGCGACATGCTGGAGAATCCCGATTTCAAGGGCGAGCAGAACCGATCGAAGAACCGGATTGCGCTCAACGCCGAGATCAACAAGGCGCTCGCCTCGCGCACCACCGCCGAATGGATCGAGGTGCTGACCGCCGCGAGCGTGCCTTGCGGGCCGATCTACACCATCGACAAGGTGTTCGAGGATCCGCAGGTGCGCCACATCGGCGCGGCGGTGGGCGTGAAGAGCCGGAAGCTCGGCGAATTCCGCATCGTCAACCAGGCGGTGAAGCTCTCGCGCACGCCGGCGCGCATCGCGGTCGCGCCGCCCGAACTGGGGGAGCACACCGACGAAGTTCTCGCGGAGCTGGGCTACGGCAAAGCCGAGATCGGGGCGCTGCGGGAGAGGAAGGTCATATAGTCGGGTACATGGCGTAGCGCCGGAATGTTCGCCGTGCACCTGGAAAAAACGAGCGGGCCTGTGGCTGCAACCGGCATATCCCTGTCGCCGGCGGACCTGGGCTACAGCGTGTTCGGAATTACCGCGGTACTGCTGACGGTTCTCCTGGTTTACAGCGCGTGGAAGTCCCAACGCACGCTCTCGGCTGGGATATAGCGAACCTTTCGTGTGACGGAAAGCCTGGTGGCCTCTGGCCCCGGGCTTTTTTGTTCGGCAACGCTCGGTGCGACCCCGGGCCGCTCAATCCCGGATCGGACTATCGCAGCCAGTCTTTTTTCCTGAAGGACTCCCCGGCGAGCAGCCGGGCGCATTCCTCGGGCGGGACGGGTCTGGAGAAATAGTAGCCTTGGACTTCGTCGCAATGATTCGCGATCAGGAAGCCGAGCTGCACGCCCGTTTCCACCCCCTCGGCAACGACACTGAGGTGCAGGCTGTGCCCCAGCGAGATAATGGCTTGGGCAAGGACGCCGTCCTCCGGATCCTTGCCGATATCGCGGACGAACGAGCCGTCGATCTTCAGGGCGTCTAGGGGCAGCCTCGTCAGATAGCTCAGGCTGGAGTAGCCCGTTCCGAAGTCGTCGACCGAAAGGCGGACTCCCAAGGACTTCAGTCCCTCCAATGTGGCGATCGCCGCTTCGGCGTCATGCATGACCATGCTCTCGGTAAGCTCCATCTCGAGCTGCCCGGGTCTGACGCCGGTTTCGGAGAGAATTTCCGCGATCGCCCGCGACAGATTCTCGTCCCTGAACTGGCGAGCGGACAGGTTCACCGACACAGCGACCTGGGGCAATCCGGAATCCTCCCAGATGCGTTTTTGCGTGCACGCCTCTCGCAGCACCCACTCCCCGATCGGAACGATCAGCCCGGTTTCCTCGGCGAGAGGGATAAACCGCTCCGGCAGGATCAGTCCCCACTCCGGATGCTGCCAGCGAAGCAGCGCCTCCACAGAGTCGATGGCCCCCGTCTTGAGATTTACCCTCGGCTGGTAATAAAGCAATAGCTCCTTTCGCTCGAGCGCGCGCCGCAGACTATGCTCAAGGTTGAGCCTCTCGTTGACGAGCGCGTTCATCTCCGATGTGAAGAACTGGAAATTGTTGCGTCCGCGCGACTTGGCCCGATACATGGCGGCGTCGGCATTCTTCAGGAGCGTTTCGACGTCGGGTCCGTCCTGCGGGTACAGGCTGATCCCCGCGCTGCAGGTGATATTGAGCTCTCTCTCCTCGATCTTGATCGGTTCGCTCACCTTGCTGACGATTCTCTGCATTGCGCGGAAAATGACGTCCTCTCTCGCCTGGTCGTTCAGAATGAGAACGAACTCGTCTCCGCCGATGCGCGCGACGGTGTCACCGTCGCGCACCGTGGACTGCAGTCTTTCGGCGACGTACTGAAGTAGCTTGTCGCCTGCGTTGTGGCCGAGGCTGTCGTTGACGAATTTGAAGTGATCAAGATCGATGAACACCACCGCGATCGATCGCGCGTAGCGTTGCCCGAACACCGATTGCCTCAAGCGGTCGTGCAGCAAATTCCGGTTGGGCAAACCGGTAAGTCCGTCGTAGTTGGCCTGGCGCTCGAGCTCCTCCTGGTAGCGCTTGCGCTCGATCGAGTATTGCATCGCCCTGAGCAGCAGCTCCCGGTCGATCTTGCCCTTGACCAGAAAATCCTGGGCGCCGGTCTTGACCGCGGTCAGCGCAAGAGCCTGATCGTCGATCCCGGTGAGAACGATGATCGGGGTTTTCGGCGAATGCGAGTACACCTTGGCGAACGTCTCCAGCCCGTGGCTGTCAGGAAGCGAGAGATCGAGCAGTACCAACCCGACGTCGTCCGAGGACAGGAATTCCAGGCCGCGCGAAAGCCGGTCGACACAGCTGAGCCGGAACGGTGCCGGCGGGTCTTCCGCCAGCATTTCCCTGATCAGACGCGCGTCGCCGGGATTGTCCTCGATCAACAGGACGTTTGCGCTGTTTTCGCTCACTGGGGCTTGGCCGGCGGCAACGTAACCACCGTCAGCCAGAAACGATCGATCGACTTCACCACGCGTATGAATTGTTCGAGATCTACGGGCTTGGTCACGTAGCAGTTGGCGTGCAGTTCGTAGCTGCGAAGCACGTCCTCCTCCGCCTTGGAGGTGGTGAGGACCACGACGGGGATCTGTTTCAGCTGATCGTCGCTCTTGATGATTGCGAGCACTTCGCGACCGTCCTTCTTCGGGAGATTCAGGTCGAGCAGGATGATATCGGGGCGCGACGCGCTGGCGTGTTTGCCCTGTCGCCGCAGGAATTCGAGCGCCTCGACGCCGTCCTTGGCCCAATGCAGGTTGCTGTAGACCTTGCCCTCCTTGAGGGCCTCCTTGGTCAGGCGCACGTCACCCGGATTGTCTTCCACCAGCAGAATTTCCACCGGCGGCGCCACTCCTTCTCGGTCAGTCATGAATGTGCCTCCCTTTGTGTTTTCGGCAGCGAAAAATAAAAGCAGCATCCGTGCCCAAGCTTCGACTCCACCCAGATTCGCCCGCCGTGGCGGTCGACGATCTTCTTGCAGATCGCCAACCCTATCCCGGTCCCCGGGTATTCGGCTTTACCGTGTAGACGCTGGAATAGGATGAAGATACGCTCGAAGTATTGCGGGTCGATGCCAATGCCGTTGTCCTTGATCGACAGGACCCAGGCCCCGTCTTCCTCCTTCGCGCCGACGTGGATGCGCGGCGTTTCGGACCCCTTGAATTTGATCGCGTTGCCGATAAGATTCTGCAGCAACTGGACGAGCTGGGACTCGTCGGCGGTCAGCGTGGGCAGCGGATCGTGAGTGATCGCCGCGCCGCTCGCCTCCGTCGCCGCCCTGAGATTGGCAAGGGCCTTGTAGAGCACCGCTTCGCCGTCGGCCGGCTTGAACTCGCTTCCGCGCGTGCCGACCCGTGAATAGGCGAGCAGGTCTTCGATCAGCTGCTTCATGCGAGCCGCGCCGTCCACGATGAAATCGGTGAACTCCTTCGCGTCCTGATCGAGCTTGCTTCCGTAGCGCCGCATCAGCAGCTGGGTGTAGCTGGAAATCATGCGCAGCGGCTCCTGCAGATCGTGCGACGCGACGTATGCGAACTGCTGCAGCTCATCGTTGGAGCGGGCCAGTTCCTGGGCTTTCAGGGCGAGCTGGTCGTGCGCCTGGCGCAGCGCGGTCTCGGCCGTCTTGCGCCCGGTGATGTCCTTGCCCACGCCCCGGTAGCCCTTGAAACCGCCGTCTTCATCGAATACCGGCTGACCGCTGGTACTCACGTAGTACATCCGGCCCGCGGCATCCCTGCGACCGAACTCGAAGTCCTGAAACGGTTTTCGCGCCTCGAGCGCCGCCCTGTGCGCCTCCAGCACGGCCTCGGACACGCCGACAATGGGAAGCTCCCATCGGCTCTTGCCGATGAACTCTTCGGGCCGCACGCCGAGACTTTCGAAAACGCCGCCCGACATGGCGGTGAACCGAAGGGCTTCGTCCTGCTCCCAGTACCAGTCCGAAGACAGCCCGGACAGGGCGCGAAAGCGCGCTTCGCTCCCCTGCCACGCTTTCTCGGCTTCCCGCCGCTCCGTGATGTCGATAATCGCGCCGATCAGCCCGGCCACTTCGCCGTCCGTCCGCGTGAACGTCGCTTTGTAGTAAAGGGTGTACCGCACCCGGCCGTCACGCGCGGTGACGGGAATCTCGTAGCTCTGACTGCCGGGGCGCTCCCACAGCTCCTGATCCATGGCGTGGTGCTTTTGCGCCACCCGAGGGCTTTGCGGATAGAGGTCGCGGACCTCCTTGCCGATGAAGGTTTCGCGCGGCACGCCGAAAAACTCTTCCCACGCCTTGTTCACCCCGAGGTACCTGCCGTCGCGGCCCTTGAAGAACACCGGTACCGGAAGGACTTCGATCAATTCCTGGGCCAGGTGCAATTGCTCGGAAAGGTCCCTGCGGTTTTTTCCGAGCATGGCGAACAACGACGTAACGTCGAAACGGCCCAAGGAGTCCCCCTCCCCCAGCGCAATGGGCGCAATTATGCACCCTTACGGCGTCCCGACAGCTAAGAACCATGCATCGTCGATCCCGGCGCTCGCGCGCGAGTCGCGCAACTGCCTCGTAAGCACGCCACTCAGCCGAATCGCTCCACCCGAGCCTCGAAGCCGAAGTCTCGCTTGCCTACTGGCAAAATTCCAGACGGCCGCAAAGCGCCGCCCGCTCCGCTCAAAGCTTGATCTTGGGATCGAGCCAGTCCCTCAGCGAATCCCCGAAGAGGTTGAAGGCGAACACGCCCAGGCTGATCGCTATCCCCGGATACACGATCATCCACGGCGCCTGCTGGTAGAAGTCGGCCGCGGCGCCGGAGAGCATCAGTCCCCACGAAGGCGTGGGCTCGGTCACGCCCAGCCCCAGGAACGAGAGCGAGGCCTCGGCGAGTATCGCCTGCGCCACGAACGCGGTCAGCAGGATGAGGTAGGGCGCCGTCACGTTGGGCACGATGTGGCGGAAGATGATGCGCGTGTGCGAGTAGCCCGCCGCGCGCGCCGCGTCGATGTAGGGCAGCTCGCGGATCGCGAGCGCCGAGGCGCGCACCACCCGTTCCACCCGCGGCAGCATCGGGACGCTGATCGCGATGATCAGGTTGACATCGATGCCGAGCACCACGAAATTGCCGAGCACGGCCACGACGGTGATCGCGAGCACGATGATCGGGAACGAGAGCAGCACGTCCATGACGCCCTGGATGAAGAGATCGATCTTGCCCCCGAAGTACGCCGAGGCCACGCCGATCACGGCGCCGGCGGTGCATCCCAGGAACGAGGCGATGAAGCCGATCGCCAGCGCGGTGCGCGCGCCGTAGATGATGCGGGAAAGCACGTCCCGCCCGAACGAATCGGTGCCGAGCCAATGCTCGCGCGAGGGCGCCCCGAGCATCGCGCCGTAGTCCACCGTCAGGGGATCGTACGGCGCGACCCAGGGCGCGAACGCGGCGCACACCCCCATGAGGACGATGATGACGAGCCCCGCCGCCCCGAGCGGCTGCTGCGTCATGAACAGCAGCACCGGGTGCCGCCTCGCCGGGACCTTGTAGCTGATCGTGGCTGCGGTCGCGCTCATCGCGGTTCAGCGTGTCCTAGCGGTAGCGGATTCTGGGGTCGAGGAAAGCATAGAGCAGGTCGATCACGAAGTTGATCAGCACGAAGAACACCGAGACCAGCAGCACCAGGGACTGGATCATGGTGAAGTCGCTGCGCGCCACCGCCTGCACGAAGAGCCTGCCGATCCCGTTGAGGTTGAACACCTGCTCGGTCACGACCAGCCCGCCGATGAGGAAAGCGAATTCGAGTCCGATCACCGTGACCACCGGCAGCATCGCGTTCCGCATGGCGTGACGCGCCACCACCAGCCGCTCCTTCACGCCCTTCGCGCGCGCAGTTCGGATGTAGTCCTCCTGCAGCACCTCCAGGATCGACGAGCGCATCATGCGGGTCGAGACCGCGGAATAGCGGTAGCCCACGGCGAGCGCCGGCCAGATGAGCTGCGAGAGATTCTCCCACGGATCCTCCACCAGCGAGGTAAACGTGAGCGGCGGGATCCACGAAAAGTAGCTGAGCAGCAGCAGGATCACGATCATCCCGAGCCAGAACGAAGGCACCGCCAGGCCCGCGATGGAGAACACGCGTATCGACTGGTCGATCCAGCTGTCCTTGAATATCGCCGAGAGCGTTCCGAGCGGCAGCGCGAGCAGCACCGCGAGGATCGTCGCCATGATCGCGACCTGGAGCGAGAGCTCGAGCCGGATCGCGATCTCGTAGGCGACGGACTGGCCGGTCCACATCGAGACGCCAAAATCTCCCTGCAGGATGCCGCCCATCCACTTGAAGAACTGCACGTACAGCGGCCGGTCGAGCCCGAGCCGCGCGCGCTCGGCGTCCAGGATCTCCTTCGAGATGTTGGCCCCGCCCGCGTCCCCCAGCAGCATGGTCGCGACGGGATCCCCAGGCATGAGCCGCAGCATGAAGAACACCAGCACCGCGACCCCGAGCAGCGTCGGGATCATCAGCAGGACGCGGTGGGCGACGAAACGCAGCACTTCGGGGTCCGGAATTCAGGAAACGTCGGAAGCCGGATGCGGACCGGGGGTTTCCCCCGATCCGCAATCCCGGTCGTATCCCGCCTTACTGGTCGAGCCAGACGTCGGCGAGGTCCTGCCCCACGTAGTGGCTCGGCGTGATGTGCCAGCCCTTCATGGCTTTCTGGTGCACGATGATGCGGTGCCACCAGATGGTCGGCACGGTGTAGGCCTGCTCCAGGGCCTGCTTCTCGAACTCGCGCAGGATCGCGTAGCGCTTCTTCTTGTCGAGCTCGCCCGACTGCTGGTCGAACAGGCCGTCGAGCAGGCGGTCGGTCTGCTGCGCGTAGTTGATCGGCGAGCGGTCGTGCGAGAGGTACTTCTGCAGCTGCAGGTTGGGCTCGTCCATGAAGTCGCAGTTGAAGTCGAGCGCAGCCTCATAGGTCGGCTTGTCGCGCTGCTGCGCGGCGAGGTAGAGACGCGTTTCGAGCTGCTCGTGCTTGACCGTCACGCCGATCTGCCGCCACTGGTCGATCAGGAAGACTCCCACCGGCGTATACGGCATCGCGACGTTGCGGTTGGTGAAGGTGAAGCTCAGGTTGGGCACTCCTGCCTCCTTGAGCAGGCGCCGCGCTTCTTCGCGCGACTTGCCGATGTCCTTCGACCAGCCGGGATACGTGACGAGCTCCTTCTCGCTTGCCGCCAGGTCATAGCCCGGCCGCAGGATGCCGCCGACGTGGCGCACCAGCGCGACCTTGGAGAGCGCCTCCGCGCCGCTCCAGCGGTCGATGGCGAGCGAGAGCGCGCGCCGCACCCGCGCGTCGTCGAACGGCTTCTTCCTGGTGTTGAAGGTCACGACGAGTGAACAGACCCAGGGGGACTCCTGCACCGTCGCCTTGTCGCCGAGCGTCTTCAGCAGCCGGTCGCGGTCCGCCGGCGAGTGGCCGCGGAACTCGGCCGCCACTTCGCCCGCGGCGAGCGCGTTCACCATCGGCGCGCCGCTGATGAAGATCGCCCGGTAGCCGTCGAGATAGGGCTTGCCCTTCTCGAAGTAGCTGTCGAACCTCTTGCCGATCCAGTGCGAGCCCCTGACGTGCGTGACGAAGGTGAAGGGACCGGTGCCCATGATGTTGCGCTCGGGGAACTTCGGGTCCTCCTTCAGCTTGGCGGCGCTGTAGATGCAGTCCCAGGGGCTCGCGAAGTTGCTGAGCATCGAGGCATTGCGCTTCTTCAGCTTGAATACGACGGTCAGCGGATCGGGAGTGTCGATCGAGTCGATGTCGGCATAGGTTGCCTGCCGCACCGAGCGCACGCCCGGCGCCGGATTGCGCAGCCGCTCGTAGGTCGCCTTGATGTCCGCGGAACTGAAGCCCGAGCCGTCGTGGAACTTGACGCCCTTCCTCAGCTTGAAGGTGTAGGTGAGCCCGTCCTTCGAAACCGTCCAGGACCGGGCGAGATCGCCCTTCAACGCCGGGTACTTCGCCGTGTCGAACTTGAGCAGCGTGTTGTAGTGCGGCCGCACCGGGTGGATGAACGCGAACGAGGTCTGCGCATGGCAATCATAGTTGGGCGGCTCGGCGCTCACCGCGAACTTGAGCTCGCCGCCGCGCTTCTGCGCGAGCGCGCTGCCCGGCGCGGCGGCAAGCGCCGCGGCCGTCAACAACCACAGAATGTGTCCCTTCATGATTCTTCCTCCTTTCGGCAAAAAAATGACAAGCCCGCGACCCGCGCTCTCGCGCGGGAAATTCGCAAAGCCTCGTTTTCTTCGACGTTCTCGAACCTCTGCGGCCCGGCTCGCGCGGTTCCGTACCGGCGAATCGTTCTTCAGATCTTGATGCAGGCCGCAAAGTGACCCGAGCGCACCTCCCGCAGCTCGGGTACCGCCATCTTACACTCCTCGCCGGCCAGCGGGCAGCGGGTATGGAACACGCAGCCCCGCGGCGGATTCAGCGGGCTCGGCACCTCGCCTCCCAGGACGCGGTACTCGCGCTTGGCTTCCAGCGCCGGGTCGGGGATCGGCACCGCGTCGAGCAGCGCCTTCGTGTAGGGATGCAGCGGCTCGGCGTAGAGCGCGTCCCGATCGGCGATCTCCATGACCTTGCCGAGGTACATCACGATCACGCGGTCGGAGATGTGCCGCACCACCGCCAGGTCGTGAGCGATGAAGAGGAAAGTCAGCTGGTACTTCTGCTGCAGCTCCTCGAGCAAATTCATGATCTGCGCCTGGATCGAGACGTCGAGCGCCGAGACCGGCTCGTCGCACACGATGAAGGAGGGCTGCATCGCGAGCGCGCGCGCGATTCCCACGCGCTGGCGCTGCCCGCCGGAGAGCTCGTGCGGGTAGCGCTCGGCCATGTAGTCGAACAGCCCCACCTGGGTGAGCAGCTCCGCCACTTTCGCGCGCGCCGCCCTGCCGTCGGGCACGAGCTTGTATACGTGCATCGGCTCGGCGATGATCTCGCCGATGGTCATGCGGGGATTGAGCGAGCTGAACGGGTCCTGGAAGATCACCTGCACCTTGCGCCGGTAGTCCTTGAGCCGCTGTCCCCCGGCATGCGTGACATCGGTGCCCTCGAACGCGAACGTGCCGCCGGTCGCTTCCTCGAGCCGCAGCAGCGTGCGCCCGACCGTGGTCTTGCCGCAGCCGGATTCCCCGACCAGTCCCACGGTCTCGCCGCGGAAGATGTCGAAGGAGAGCCCGTCGACCGCGCGCACTTCGGACCGGGTGCGCCTCAATGCCTGCAGGCCGGCGCTGACGTCGAAGTAGGTCTTGAGATCGCGGATCGCGAGAAGAGGTTTCGTCTTGTCCAGGGTCTTGGGAGCCGGGGACTGCAGATTGGCGCTTTGCAGCCCCAGTCCCGTCGGTCCCACGCGCGCCATCTCGCCCGCGCGAAGGCAGGCCGAATAGCGGTGCGGCTCGACTTGCGCGAGCGGGGGCACCTCGCGCTCGCAGCGGTCGATCTTCGCCGCGCAGCGCGGCGCAAAGCGGCAGCCGGGCGGCGGGTCGAGCAGGTTCGGCGGCAGGCCGTCGATCGTCTCGAGCTTCCTGCCGCGCGGGCGGTCCAGGCGCGGCACCGAGCGCAGCAGCCCGGCGGTGTAGGGATGCAGGGGCTTGGCGAACACGTCGGCCGCGCTGCCCTGCTCGGCGAGCCGCGCGGCGTACATCACGTTGACGCGATCGGCGTAGCGCGCGACGACCCCCAGGTTGTGGGTGATGACCACCAGCGCGATCCCCAGCTCGCGCGACAGGTCCTTCATGAGCTTGAGGATCTGCGCCTGGATCGTGACGTCGAGCGCGGTGGTGGGTTCGTCGGCGATGATGAGCTTCGGATTGCAGGAAAGCGCGATCGCGATCATCACCCGCTGGCGCATGCCGCCGGAGAACTGGTGCGGATACTGGTCGAGCCGGCGCTCGGGATCGGGGATGCCGACCATCTTGATCAGCTCGACCGCGCGCTCGCGCGCCGCGCTCATGCTCATGTCGAGATGGATCAGCAGCGGCTCCATGATCTGGAAGCCGATCGTGAGCACCGGGTTCAGGGAGCTCATCGGCTCCTGGAAGATCATCGCAATGTCGCGCCCGCGGATCTCGCGCATCTCCTCTTCCGTGAGATCGAGCAGGTTCCTGCCCTGGAACAGGATCCGGCCGGCGACGATGCGTCCCGCGGGCTTCGCGAGCAGCCGCATGATGGCGAGCGAGGACACCGACTTGCCGCAGCCGGATTCGCCGACCAGCGCGACCGTCTCGCCCGGCTTCACCCTGTAGGAAATGCCCTCGACCGCGCGCACCACGCCGCGCGTGGTCACGAAATGGACATGCAGGTTCTCGACTTCGAGCAGCCAGGGACTGTGCGGGTCGGCGGCCCGCGCCGGCGCGCGCGTTGCGGTGGGTTGATCCATCGGGTGGTCCGCGCTACTTGCCCTCGAACTCCGGCTTCCGCTTGGCGATGAAGGCGCGCACGCCCTCGTGGAAGTCATCGGTGTCGTAGCAGGCGTAGGCTTCGTCGCGCTCGGAACGGCTCAAGGGGCGCGACCGGGCGAGGCGGCGCGCGAACTTCTTGTGCCAGCGCGCAACGAGCGGCGCGCCCTCCGCGATCCGCCGCGCGGCCGCCATCGATTCTTCCTCGACCTGGTCGTCGGGGACGACGCGGTTCACCAATCCCATGTCCTTCGCTTCCGCGGCACCGAATACGCGGCCCTCGAGCAGGATCTCGAGCGCCGCCGCGCGGCCGACGAGATCGATCAGCGCCTTCATCTCGCTGTAGCCGACGACCAGTCCGAGCCTCTTGATGGGTATCCCGAAGCGGCTCGAGCTCCCGCAGATTCTCAAATCGCATTGCGACGCGACCTCCAGGCCTCCGCCCACGCAGGCCCCGTGGATCATTGCCACGATGGGATGCCGGCAGCGGCCGAGCGCACCCATGGTCGCCTCGAGCGCGTTGCCGTATCTCTTTCCGGCCCTGGAATTGTTGCGCGTCTTCTCGAACTCGGCGATGTCGGCGCCGGCGGCGAAGGCCTTGTCGCCGGCGCCCCGTATCACGACGCAGCGAAGCGACTTGTCGGCGTCGAGCTCGCGCATGACCTCGCCCAGCCGCTTCCACGAGCCGAGCCCGAGCGCGTTGAGCTTCCCGGGGTTGTTGAGGGTGACGGTGGCGATGGCGGCGTTGCGCCGGAGCAGGATGGCGTCGGGCATGGTCTCAGCGGTAGAAGTAGTCGACCAGCCCCAGGCCGGTGACAGGAATGTAGGTCACCATCATCAGCACGGCGAACAACACGGCGATGAACCAGACGTTCACCTTGGTCACTTCCCAGATGTCGGCCTTGGCGATGGCGCAGGCGGTCATGAGCACGCTCGCCACCGGCGGGGTCTGCTGGCCGATGCCGAGGTTGATGGTGACGATCAGGCCGAAGTGGACCGGGTCGATGCCGACCGCGTTCACCAGCGGCATCACCACGGGCACGGTCAGGATGATCGCCGCCGCCGAGTGCAGGAACAGGCCCAGCATCAGGAACAGCAGGTTGAGGATAGCGAGCACCGCCCATTTGTTGGTGGTGAATTCCGCCACCGAGGCCGCGAGCTGCTGCGGCACCTGCGCCTCAGTGAGGTGAATGCCGAGCAGCGCGCTCGTCGCAACCAGCAGCATGACCACCGCGGTCTGCACCCCGCCCTCGATGACGGCTTCCTTGAGGTGCGCGAGGTCGAGCTCCCGGTAGACGAACAGCCCGATGAAGAGCGAGGCGACCACGGCCATCGCGGCGCCCTCGGTGGCGGTGACGACGCCGCCGAAAATCGAGCCGAGGATGATCACCGGCATGAAAAACGCCCAGAAAGCCTCCTTGAAGGTCTGCCACACGCGGTCGAGGCGGAACGCCTCCTCAACCGGGAAGTTGTAGCGCCGCGCGAACCAGTAGGCCATGACCATGAGACCGAGTCCGCCGACCACTCCCGGAACGATGCCGGCGACGAACAGCTGCACCACCGAGGTCTCGGCCATGACCGCGTAGAGGATCATCGGGATCGAAGGCGGGATGATCACGGCGAGCGTCGCGGAAGAGGACATCACCGCCGCGGCGAACTCGCTCGAGTAGCCGCGCTTCTTCATCGCCGGGATGAGAACCGAACCGAGCGCCGCGACGTCGGCGACCGCCGAGCCGGAGATCTCGGCGAAGAAAAGCGAAGTGCCGATCGAGACGATCGACAAGCCCCCGCGGATCCATCCGAGCACCGCCGAGGCGAAAGCGATCAGTCGCCGGGAGATCCCCGAGGCGTTCATGATCGAGCCGGCGAGAATGAAAAGGGGTATCGCGATCAGCGGGAAATTCGTCGCCCCGTTGTAAATGACGATCGGCAGGTTCGGGAGGATGTCGAGGCCCTGCGCTGCCACGAGGGCGACGACCGCGACCAGGCCCAGCGCCACGGCGATCGGCACGTTGAGCAGCACCAGGGCGAGCACGCAGGCGAACAGCAGCAGGATCGCCATGGAAGGCTAGTGGAGCTTGTCCGCGAGATCGCTGCCGGGAGCGGCGCCGCGGCCGCGCGCGGCGGCGAGCACCGCCGGCAGGTTGAGCGCCTCGGCGACGATGAAGAGCGCGGCGCTGACCGGGATCACCGACTGCGTCCAGGCCACCTGGACGGTCGGCAGGCTGACGAGGTGGTCGGTTTGAAGGACCTCCAGCACCGAGTACCCCGTCCAGCCGAGGAGGATGAAGAAGGCGAAAACGCAGATTTCCGCGAAAACCACGGCGCACAGGTGCCAGGGCGCGGAAAACGACCGCACCAGTCCCGGAAAGCCGATGTGAGCGCGCTTCAATGCCGCGAGCGCCGAGCCGTAGAAGGTGAGCCAGGCGAGCAGCACCACCGCGATCTCGTCGTACCACACGAGCGAGGCGCCGAGGCTGCGGTAGACGATGCCGATCGTGACCTCGATCGCCAGCGCCGACATCAGGACGATGACGACGATCTCCAGGAAGCGCTCGAATGCCGAGCGCAGCCGTTCGATGCTCATGGTTCTCCCGCGGGCAATGTCACGGGCGGCACCCGGGCCCCAGCTCGCGTGCCGCCCGCCGTGGTCTGCAGTCCTACTTGCCGAGCGCGATCGCGCGGTCGATGACCTCTTTCGCGCCTGACACTTCTTTTGCGAACTCCTCGTACACCGGCTTGGATGCGGCGATGAAGGAATCCTTGTTGGGTGTATTGACCAGCATGCCGGCGGACTTGAGCTTGCCCAGGAGCGCGTCATCGTCGGCCGCGGCCTTCTGGTAGACGAAGGCCTGGGTCTCCTTCGCCGTGGCCTCCAGCGTGCGGCGCACGTCGGCGGGCAGGCTCGCCCATTTCTTCGCGCCGACCGCCACATAAGCCGGCGTGTAGACGTGCCCGGTCAGCGAGAGGAACTTCTGCACCTCCTGGAACTTGGCGCTGATGATCTGGGTGAACGGATTTTCCTGCCCGTCCATGACGCCGGTCTGCAGCGCGGTAAACACTTCGGAGAATTTCATCGGCGACGGGTTCGCGCCGTAGGTCTGGAACATCTTCACCCGCCACTTGCCCTCGGGAACGCGCAGCTTGATTCCCTTGAGATCGGCCGGCGTGTCGATCGGGTGCTTGGAATTGGTGATGTGACGATAGCCGTTTTCCCATACCGCGATCAGCTTGAGGCCCTTCTTTTCCGCCGCCGGCTCGAGCTTGGACCAGAACAGCTCCTTCTCGATCCGCTGCATGTGATCGCGGTCCTTGACGAGGTAGGGCATCTCGAAAACGCCGAACAGGTCGGCCTCGGAGGACATCACCGTCGAGGGCAGAGCGAAATCGACGGTGCCGAGCTTCAGCTTCTGCAGGAGCTCCTTGTCGCCGCCGAGCTGGCTCGATCCGTACACGACCACTTTGGCCTTGCCGCCGAGCTTGGCGTTGGCGCGCTTGGCGAATTCCTCCGCGGACGCCGCGAACAGCGACCCTGGGTTGCCGACGTGGCCGAACTTGAGCTCCATCTGCGCCCAGGCGCTGCCGCAAAAAGCAAATGCAATCGCTGCGATTACTGTGAACCTAGCTCCTGCCATGGCTTTCTCCTCTGGTGGTTGCGCCGCCGTTTGTCGCCGCGGTCGCAGATCGTCGAAACTTCGAAAAATCACGCCGCCTTGCGCGGCGCGGCGCGCGCCGCCTCCGCGAGGTAGTCGAGCGCGGCGAGCACGCCGCCCTTCTTGTGCGGAACGCCCGCGAGCGCGAGACCCATCTCGATGCCGGCGAGCGTGCCGGCGAGGGCGAGGTCGTTGAAATCGCCCAGATGCCCCACGCGAAAGACCTTCCCCGCCAGCCGGCCGAGGCCCGTGCCGAGCGACATGTCGTAGGCCTCGAGGATGAGCTTGCGCAGCGCGTCGGCGTCGTGCCCCGCGGGCATCATGATCGCGGTGAGGGAGTTGGAATACTCCTCGGGCACGGCGCACAGGATCTCCAGGCCCCAGGCGCGAACGGCGCGCCGCGTCGCTTCGGCGTGGCGCGCGTGCCGGGCAAACACGTTTTGCAGCCCCTCCTCCATCAGCATGGCGAGCGATTCGCGCAGGCCGTAGAGCAGATTGGTCGCGGGGGTATAGGGGAAATAGCCGTTCTTGTTGTTGGCGATGATCTCGTCCCAGTTCCAGTAGGAACGCGGCAGCCTGGCCGACTGCGACGCCTTGCGCGCCTTCTCGCTCACCGCATTGAACGACAGTCCGGGCGGCAGCATCAGCCCTTTCTGCGAGCCGGCCACCGTGACGTCCACGCCCCATTCGTCGTGGCGATAATCGATCGATGCGAGCGAGGAGATCGTGTCCACCAGATAAAGAGCGGGATGACCGGCGGCGTCGATCGCCTTGCGTATCGCGCCGATGCGGCTGGTGGCGCCGGTGGAGGTTTCGTTGTGCACCACGCACACCGCCTTGAGCTGGTGCTGCTTGTCTTCCCTGAGCTTCGTCTCGATCGCCGCCGGGTCGACGCCGCGGCGCCAGTCGGTGGGAATGAGATCGACCGCGACACCCAGGCGTGCCGCCATCTTGTGCCACAGGGAGGCGAAGTGCCCGGTCTCGAACATCAGCACGCGGTCGCCGGGGGAGAGCGTGTTGACCAGGGCCGCCTCCCAGGCGCCCGTTCCCGAGGCCGGGTAGATCACCACCGGCTGCGCGGTCTGGAATACCCGCTTCAGGCCTTCGAGAATCTCCAGGCCCAGACGGCCGAACTCCGGGCCGCGGTGGTCGATCGTCGCCCGGTCGATCGCGCGCAATACCCGGTCGGGAACGTTGGTCGGCCCGGGAATCTGCAGGAAATGGCGTCCGCTGCGGTGCGGCATAGCCGGCTCGGAATGAAATGAGACGGCTAAGTTAATCGAAAAGCGGGGTCGCCACAATTGATTTTGGTCATGCAGCGGACCGGGACTGCCTGCCTCGACTCCCCGATCCGCCGGCCCGGGCGGCGCCGACGCCCCGCTACGGGACCGCAATATCGGCCTCCGCCACCCTGACGCAGTTGCGCCCGGCGGCCTTGGCGGCGTACAGGGCCGCGTCGGCGCGCCGGAGCAGGGATTCGACGTCGTCGGTCTTGTGTGCCGAGGCCAGGCCCAGGCTGAGGGTGAGGCGGATCTTCGCATCCTCCACGTTGATCGGGCTCGCTTCGACGTTCCGGCGCACGCGCTCGGCGATGCCCCTCGCGGTGGCGAGCGACGCGTTTTCCAGGATGAGGATGAACTCCTCGCCGCCGTAGCGCCCCACGGTATCGAAGTCCCGGACGCTCGCGTGCATGCGCGCGGTCACATCGTGCAGTACTTGATCGCCGACCAGATGGCCGTGGGTGTCGTTCACTTTCTTGAAGAAATCCAGATCGACCATGGCGACGCACAGCGGAGTATCGCTGCGCCGGGCGACGTACAGCGCCTGCTTCAGCGTGGCGATGGCCTGGCTGTGACTGGCCGCGCCGGTGAGGGCGTCGGTCTGCACCCGGCGCCGCAGTTCCCGGTCCGCGTGACGCAGCGCCTGCAGCGAGCTCTCCATCCCCTCCACTTTGGCGAGATGGTAGGTATCGCTCGCGAGGGACATGTCGAGCGCGGTGATCTTCACCAGGAACGTCACCAGCGCGTGGTAATCGGCGGGCATCGCCCGGATCTCCGGGGGGACGCGATCCAGGATCAGTCGCTGCACCATGCCGTAGGCGCTCGCGTACAGGCCGAGCGGCACGCCCACGCGCGCGTGGGCGAGACCGACGCGCAGCCGTTCCTCGAAGTACGCGGCCTCGTTGAGCCCGATCCCCAGGGTCAGCAGGTGGTGCTTCTGCAGGCGCTTCAGACGAACGAGGTCGACGCCGCGATCGATGATCCGCCGATATTCGTCGTCGGCCGCCAGCCCGTCGTGGAAGGCCTCGATGATGGACTCGACCTGGGGGGCGATGACGCGGTCATGGAGCGTTTCCGCGCAGGCGAGGTCGGCATCGCCCAGACCGAGCAGAGCCAGACGGCGATTCCGGCGCTCGGCGTTGAAACCGAACTGTTCGCAGTAGCGGTACCTCATCGGGCTCCCCGGCGGGGGCGGCTCCTCGATTGAAGTATAGTAGCTATTTGCACCCGCGCCGCTCGCGCGGGCATCGTCATCGCGCAGCCCGGGTTAACATGTCGACCCCGTCTCGCGTCTTCGCACAGGAGTCCTTCATGAGCCTCACCATCGACATCGTCTCCGACGTCGTCTGCCCGTGGTGCTTCATCGGCAAGCGCCGCCTGGAGGCCGCGCTCGAGCTCTATCGCGAGCGCGATCCCCGGGCCCCGCAACCTCAGGTCGCCTACCACCCCTTCGAGCTCAACCCCGACCTTCCGCGCGAAGGCGTTTCCCGCGCGGATTACATCGCCAGGAAGTTCGGCGCGCGCGGCTACAGCGCCCACGACCGCCTCGTGGACATCGGCACGCAGCTGGATATTCCCTTCGCCTTCGAGCGGATCGCGCGCCAGCCCAACACGCTCGCCGCGCATGCGCTCATCGAGTGCGCGCGCCGGCACGGCGTTCAGGGCGCGGTGAAGGAGGCGCTGATGAAAGCCTTCTTCGTCGACGGGCGGGATCTCTCCGATGCCGCGACCCTGGCCGGCATCGCCGCCGGAGCGGGCCTGGAGCGCAAGCAAGCCGAAGCCTGCCTCGCCGACGAGGAGCTGCGCCGCGCGGTCGCCGAAGAGGAGGACAAGGCGCGGCAGATGGGCGTGCAGGGCGTGCCCTTCTTCGTCTTCAACGGCCGGGTCGTGGTCGAGGGCGCCCAGCCGCCCGAGACGCTGCTGCAGGCGATGCTCGAAGCGCAGAAGGAATCCGCGGCCGCGTAAGCATGGAGCGCGCGCCGTCGACGGTTTCCACCGTTTCATTCCATCCGCGCGCGGGTGAGCACACGCTCGCGCGGCGCTTCGCGCGCGAGATCGAAGGCGAGGTCCTGTTCGACGCCGCCAGCCGCGGACGCTATTCGACCGATGCCTCGATCTACCAGATCGACCCCGTCGGCGTGGTCGTGCCGAGGACCGAGGAAGCGGCGAGGACCGCGCTCGCGATCGCGGCCGAGGAAGGCATCCCGGTGCTGCCGCGCGGCGCGGGCAGCTCGCAGTGCGGCCAGACCGTGGGCGCGGCGCTGGTCATCGATCAATCCAAGTACCTCAAGGGCATCGTTTCGGTGGACGAGGCGCGGGCGGTCGCGGTGGTGCAGCCGGGCGTGGTGCTCGATGCGCTGAACGCGCGCCTGAGGCCGCTCGGGCTGTGGTTTCCGGTGGACGTGTCGACGAGCGCGCAGGCCACCCTCGGCGGCATGGCGGGCAACAACTCCTGCGGTTCGCGCTCGATCCGCTACGGCAACATGGTGCACAACGTCCTCGGGATCGACGCGCTGCTCGCCGACGGCTCGGAATATCACTTCGGCCCGGTAACGGGGAGCCTGGAGCGCTTGGCAGCGCCCGCGGGCTATGTCGAGCTGGCGCGCGGCATCGTCCGCATCGCCGAGCGCGAGGCCGACGAGATCACCTCGCGCTGGCCGAAGGTGCTGCGGCGCGTGCAGGGCTACAACCTCGATCTGATCAGGCCGGCGACGGACTGGAATTTCGCCCAGCTGCTGGTCGGCTCCGAAGGCACGCTCGCCTGGTCCAGGCGAATTCATCTGAAACTGTCGCCGCTGCCGAAGGCGAGGACGCTGGGGGTGTGCCATTTCGCGAGCTTCCGCCGCGCGATGGAGGCGCCGCAGCACATCGTCACGCTGTCGCCCACGGCGGTCGAGCTCGTCGACCGGACGATGATCGGCCTCGCGCGCGGCAACACCGCGTTCCGCGCCACCGTCGAAAAATTCATCCGGGGCGATCCCGACGCCATCCTGCTGGTCGAATTCGCCGGCGAGGAGCGCGAGGAGCAGGTCCGCAAGCTGAAACGGCTGACCGAACTGATGGCCGACCTCGGCCACCCGGGGAGCGTGATCGAGATCACCGACGCCGCGCTGCAGCGCGAGGTGTGGGAAGTGAGGAAGGCCGGCCTCAACCTCATGATGTCGATGAAAGGCGACGGCAAGCCGGTGTCCTTCATCGAGGACTGCGCCGTGCCGCTCGAGCACCTTGCCGAGTACACCGACTCGCTCACCCAGGTGTTCCGCAGGCACGGCACCGAAGGCACCTGGTATGCGCACGCCTCGGTCGGCACGCTGCACGTGCGGCCGATCCT
>JBATEB010000091.1:0-3493 GCA_049663805.1 Burkholderiales bacterium
GGCCGGAGAGCATCGGCCCGGTCCCGCGCTCGCGGTCGGCTCGCAGCGCGGCGAGCAGGGCGTGTCCGAAGCGCGCGGCGCCCTCGATGTCCTTTTCCGATACGCCGGCCCCGGACAGTCCGCAAAACGGATCGCGCCGCCCGGTGAGAAGCCAGCGCGGCGTGGTGATGAACGTCTCCAGCGTGCTGCCCTGGTCGGTGAACACGACGTTGTCGCGCAGCGCTCCACCGGCCTCCCGGATCAATTCCTTGACCGACTCCTGCGCGAGCAGCCACATGTTGCGGCACGCGATCACGGTCACGACGGGCCGGCCGCGCAAGAGCTTCTTCCCGGTCCCGCTTTTCAGAAACGCCGTCATCGGGCCCGCAGGCGCGAGATACCACACCTGGTAGGCGAGGACGACGAGATCGAAGCGCTCGTCCGCGCTCACCGCGGCAGGCTCGAGCGCGGGCGGCTCGAGCAGCACCGACTCGGGCATCGCATCGAGAAACGTCCTGAAGGTCCACGGGAACGGGTAGGGCCGGCCGGGACGCAGCACTTCTTCGGCCAGCTCCACGTCGGGCGCGCCGGCCAGCGGCGACAGCAGTCTTCGCGCGACGCGGGTGAGTTGCCCGGATTGCGAGAAATGCACCAGCAGAACGCGTTTCATGTCACCTGCCAACCTCCCCCGGAAGAATAACCCGCGGCACCCGGGGTGTCATGGGGATTTTCCGGGGGCTCGCGAAAGCGGCGCGCGGCGATCTCATGCAGGTGCGCCATCGGGCGGCAGGGAAGACTTCCTGCGCCGGCGGCGGCGCTTGCGGCGGGGCTCCCCCGGCTGCGGCGCGAGCAGCATTGTCTGGCGTTCGCCTTCGCTCGCGTGCTGGAATTTCTCCCACCATTGCGCGAGCTCCGCGGGCGCCTCGCCGCTTGCGGCTCTGAGCACGAGAAAGTCGAAAGCGGCGCGGAACCGCTCGTGCGCGATGAGCGCGAAGGGGCGGCGGCCGCTCCTTTGCTCGAGGCGAGGCTGCAGCGCCCAGATCTCCTTCATGACGGTGGTGAAACGGCGCGGGACGGCGAGCTTGTCGGTCTGGAGGTCGATCACGGCATCCATCGCCTGGAACAGCGCCGGGATGGGCTTGAGCCCCTTGTGCTCGGCTTTTTTCCACGCGGCCAGCACTTCGTGCCACAGCAGTGCGGCGAACAGGAACGCGGGCGAGACGGTTTTTCCCGCGAGCACGCGGTTGTCGGTCTGCTCGAGCGCGAGCATCACGAAGCGCTCGCCCATCGGCTGCTCGAAGATGACGTCGAGGAGGGGCAGCAGTCCGTGGTGCAGTCCCTCGCTGCGCAGCTGGCGCAGGCTGGTCGCGGCGTGGCCCGAGAGCAGCAGTTTCTGCACCTCCTCGTAGACGCGCGACGGGGGGACGTTCGCCAGGAGGTGCGCCATTTCGTGGATCGGCTTCCGGGTGCGCTCGTCGATCGTGAAGCCGAGCTTGGCGGCGAAGCGCGCTGCGCGCAGCATTCTCACCGGGTCCTCGCGGTAGCGCGTCCGCGCGTCGCCGATCACGCGCACGGATTTCTTGCGCAGGTCCCTCAGTCCGTGATGGTAGTCGAGCAGGGTCTCGCTCGACGGATCGTAATAAAGGGCGTTCACCGTGAAATCGCGCCGGATGGAGTCGTCCTCGCGCGTGCCGTAGATGTTGTCGCGCACCACCCTTCCGTGCTCGTCGGTTTCCGCGACGGCGCGCGCGCGGAAGGTCGACACCTCGACCGTTTCCTCGCCGAACATCACGTGGACCAGCTTGAAGCGGCGTCCGATCAGGCGCGAGCGCCGGAAGATCCGGTGGACTTCCTCGGGATAGGCGTCGGTGGCGACGTCGAAGTCCTTGGGCCGCAGCCCGAGCAGGAGGTCGCGCACCGCGCCGCCGACGATGTAGGCGACGAAACCGCGCTCGTGCAGGGTTTCGCAGGTCTTGCGCGCGCCCGCCGAGATCGTTTCGCGGCCGATGCCGTGCTCCGCCTTGGGGAGGATCCTCGGCGCCGAGGCGGGGCCGAGCCGGAAAACGCGTCGAATGAATTTCTTGATCAAGTGGGAAGAAAACTCCGCGCCCCGGCCGGTTCCAGCCGGCACTGGTACAGTGCCTCGAGGCTGGCCAGGGTCAGCACGTCGCTCGAGCGGCCGAGGCCCGCGCGGCCAGAATCATACAGTAAAACCGAGAATCCACAGTGCAGCGCCGCGAGGCCCGGCTCGTGCAGCGCCGCGAGCACCGTCTTGCCCGCGGCGGCGCAGCGCGCCAGCGTTCGCATCACCTGCGCCTGGTGGCGCAGATCGAGGTGCTGCAGGGGCTCGTCCAGGAGCAGGATGTCCGCGTCCTGCACCAGGACCTGGGCGATGCGCGCGCGCTGGCGCTCGCCCCCCGAGAGCGTGCGATAGCCCTGCGAGGCCCGATCGGCGAGCTCGAGCTCGGCCAGCCACCGGTGCGCGAGCTCTCCGGCTTCCCCGTCGCGGATCCAGGCGCTGCGCGAGCGCGGGAAACGTCCGAGCATGACGTAATCGAGTACGCTGCCCCAGAAGTCGGTCTGCTCGTCCTGCAGCAGCACCGCGATGCGGCGCGCGATCTCGGCGCGCCGGTACGTCGCCAGCGGCGCCCCGTCGAGCGCGATCGTTCCCGATTGCGCAGAACGCAGGCCGGCGAGCGCGTGGATCAGGCTCGACTTGCCGGCGCCGTTGCGCCCCAGGAGCGCCCAGCATTCCCCCGGGGCGAGCGCGAGGTCGAGCGCGCGCACCAGATCGCGGCCGCCGGCGGCGAGTCCGAGGCCCGACGCCTGCAGCATCAGCGCAGCCTCGCGAGCAGGACGAGCAGCACCGGCACGCCGAGCAGCGCGGTGATCACGCCCACCGGCAGCTCGGCGGGGGCCGCGACCGTGCGGGCAAAGGTATCGGCGAGCGCGAGCAGGCTCCCGCCCAGGCACACCGCGAGCGGGAGCAGCGCCGCGTGACGGTGCACGCCCGAAAGGCGCAGCAAATGGGGGACGACCAGCCCGACGAAACCGATCGCCCCGCCAAGCAGGACCGCGGCGACGGTGGCGAGCGTCGCGCAACCGAAAGCGAGCGTCTGCACCCCGGTCACCGCGACCCCGAGCGTGCGCGCCTTGTCCTCGCCCAGAATCAGCACGTCGAGCGCGGCCGACTGCCAGAAGGCGACTCCGGTACAAACGGCGAGCACGGCGAGCGCGACGCTCGGATCGCCCGCCGGCGAGAGATCGCCGAGCAGCCAGAACAGCAGTCCCTGCACCTGGGACGCGGGCGCGAGCGACAGCATCAGTCCGACCGCGGCGCCGAATCCCGAGGCGAGGGCGACGCCGGTGAGCAGCACCCGGTAGAGGTTCCATCCCGAGCGCGAGAGCGAAAACGCGAACACCGCGCCGGCGACGAGCGAGGCGCCGGCGAGCGCGGCAAGATGCATCGCCGCGGCGGCGAGCCCGAGCAGCATTGCCGCGAGCGCGCCGGCCG
>JBATEB010000092.1:0-2424 GCA_049663805.1 Burkholderiales bacterium
CCGCGACGGCCGCGGCGAACGGCGTGAGCGTTCCGGCCGCGATGAGCGCGGCCGCGACGGCGTACATGAGGATCACCGTCGCCCCGTTCAGCGCTCTCGCACCCTTTTCCCCGACGAGCACCGGCAGCGTGCGGTTTCCCTTTGCGGTGTCGAATTCCCTCTGGTCGATGTGCTTGCCGGTGAGGATGGACATGACGCCGAGCCCGTAGGGGATCGAGGCCCAGAAGGCATTCGCCGAGACGCTCCCCGCGATCATCGCGTAACCGCCCCCGACCATGAGCGGTCCCCAGACGAGAAAGACCGCGGGCTCGCCCAGGCCGATCGCCTTCAGCGGCACCGGCGCCGCGTCGTAGAGCAGGAGCAGCGCGACCCCCGCGGCGAGGAACGCCGCCGCGGTCCAGCCGCGCTCGACGATGAAGAATGCGGAAATACCCGCGCCGATCGCGGCGAGGATCGCGAGCCCGACGAGCAGGGTGCGCGCCTCCAGCACGCCGCTCGCGAGGGGATGGACCGTGTAGCGCATCCGCGGAGAGTCGGGTGTGTCGTGGCCGCGCCGGTAGCCGAAGTAGTCGTTGCTCAGGTTGCTGATCATGTGCGCGGCGACGAAGCCGACGAGGACCAGCGCGAACCCCGGCCATTGGAAGCGCCGCTCGGCGGCGGCCAGCAACCCGGCGATGATCGCCGCCTGCGCCGAGATCACGAGAATGACGCTGCGCGCCGAGTAGAGGAACTTCGACACCGGGTCGAGCCCGCGGACCACCTCGGCGCTCGGACGGTAGAAGCCGGCAAAGGCCCCGAGCCACAGCCTGGGTTTCGCGAAGGAAATCTGCCGCGCCGGGATCATGTCGCTCCCTCGTGGTTGCGCCGGTAGGCCGCATAGTACAGGACCGGGATGACGACGAGGGTCAGCACCGTCGAGACGAAAATCCCGAAGATCAGCGAGATGGCGAGCCCGTTGAAGATCGGGTCGTCGAGAATGAACGCGGCGCCGAGCATCGCCGCGAGCGCGGTGAGCGCGATCGGCTTGGCGCGCGCCGCCGCCGAGCGCACCACCGCGTCGGCGAGGGACGTGCCCTCCTCGACCTCGAGGTTGACGAAATCGACCAGCAGGATCGAATTGCGCACGATGATGCCGGCGAGGGCGATCATCCCGATCATCGAGGTCGCGGTGAAGTTGGCCCCCAGCAGGGCGTGCCCCGGCATGACCCCGATCACGGTGAGCGGGATCGGCGCCATGATGACCAGCGGCGTCAGGTAGGAGCCGAACTGCGCCACCACCAGGAGGTAGATGAGGATGAGGCCCACCGCGTAGGCGAGCCCCATGTCGCGGAAGGTCTCGTAGGTCACCTGCCATTCGCCGTCCCACTTGAGCGCGTACTCGCGGTAGGGGTCCGAAGGCGGGCGCACGAAATACTCGCCCAGCACGCCGCCTTCCTCGAGCGGCCGGCCGGCGACCTTGCCGCGCGCGGCGAACATGCCGTAGATCGGGCTGTCGACGCGGCCGGCCTGGTCGGCGAGGACGTAGACGACCGGCAGCAGGTCCTTGTGGAAGATCGGCCGGTCGCGGTCGGCGCGCACCGGCCTCACCACCTCGGACAGCGGCACCAGCGCCCCCGAGGGCGCGCGCACCGCGAGCTTGAGGAATTCGTCGAGCTCCCCCTGGCGCTCGGCGGGGAGCGCGATCCGCACCGGCACTTCGTACTTGGACACGCCGTCGTGCAGCGGCGTCACGTCCGCGCCCGAGAGACCCATGCGCATGGTTTCCACCACGTCGCGGCGCGTGACGCCGGCGAGCGCGGCCTTGCCCTGGTCGATCCGCAGCAGCAGCCGCGGGGCGGCGTCCTCGACCGAGTCGTCGATGCCGACGATGTCGGCGGTGGAGGCGAAGGCCTCGCGCACGCGCTTGGCGACGCGGATGCGGCCGGCCTCGTCGGGACCGTAGATTTCGGCGACGATGGGCGAGAGCACCGGCGGCCCGGGCGGCACCTCGACGACCTTCACGCGGGCGTTCCAGCCGCGGGCGATCCGCTCCAGCGCCGGCCGCGCGCTTTGCGCGATCTCGTGGCTCTTGCGCTCGCGCCCGCTCTTGGCCACGAGGTTGACCTGGATGTCGCCGGTTTCGGCCGCGGCGCGCAGGTAGTACTGGCGCACCAGGCCGTTGAAGCTGATCGGCGAGGCGAGGCCCGCGTACGCCTGATAGTCGGTGACTTCCTCGACGGTGGCGAGGTAGGCGCCCATGTCGTGCAGCGCTCCCGCGGTGACCTCGACCGGCGTGCCGGCGGGCAGGTCGACCACGACCTGGAACTCCGACTTGTTGTCGAAGGGCAGCATCTTCAGGATGACGAGCTTCGCCGCGGCGAGCGAAACCGACAGCGCGATGAGCGCGAGCACCCCGTAGAGCAGCCTCCTGCGGTTGCGCGCGGC
>JBATEB010000093.1:0-11518 GCA_049663805.1 Burkholderiales bacterium
GTATTCGACGATCGTGCCCCTCGGAGGGATAAACGGACCCCGGAAAACCGAGCGATTTTCGAGCCGGGGACTTTTTCTACAGCCTCGTTAGGCATCACATGGCAACCGCTAGCGTCACTCCAACAGACATCATCGCAACCTCCGCGGCGGTGATTGCTCTCCTTGCTATGGTGGCCACTTACTGGCAAGCGGCGATCGCGCGAAAGCACAATCGGCTTTCAGTCCGACCCCTGCTAACGAGAAGTCAATATAGAAGCTTCGGTCCCCAGGGCTTGCACTACAGGGTGGGAATCGTGAACGTCGGTGTCGGTCCGGCGCTGATTGCAGACCGCTACTTCCAAGAGAACGGCACCCGCCTTTCTCTTCCGATTGGCGAGCATCCCGTCCAGTCGCTTCTCCGTACCGTGTTCAACTCCAAGATCGAGTACAAGGTTCTGACGCATGGCCTTCCTGCCGTACGCGGTGCTATCGCGCCCCAGACGGAGCTGGTTGTTTTCGAACTCCACTTTCCTACGCTGACCGAGCGGACGGCGCCGCCTCTCGAAGAGTTTGCCAAGCGCTACGAACTTGTCGTCGAGTACGAGAGTCTGTACGGCGACAAGAACACATTGCGCATCGTGACGGAGTGATGCCTAACCATTCGCTCAACCCGGATTGCCTTCGGCAACCGGGTTAGCTCAAACGTTTAGGCGCCATGCCGACCGACACCGCGATCTCTGACGCGCGCGATCTGACGTTGCAGAAGATCGGGCGGAACGTGGTCAATTTTCAGAAGATGGAGGCAATGCTGAAGTTCATTCTGAAAGTCGCCAACTTTGCTGCCCCCATCTCGAAGGGCCTCGAGCATTTCGAAACTCAGGCGAAGCTCCACCGAACGAAGCCGATGGGGCACCTTGTCGATCTCGCTGCGAAGGCCCTGCACGGCGAGGCTCCATCAGTTCCAAAAGACGCCCGCGAGGTATGGGTAACGCACTCGGTTTCGCTGAGTGACGGGTCGCAGCTGAAGGAATGGCGCAAAGAGTTCCGGCGCATCGTACGGGAACGAAACTCACTCATCCATCGAAGGCTCGCGACATGGAACCCGGGGTCCATCGAAAGCTGTCGTTCTCTCTGCGAGGAACTAGACGCACAGCGCGAACGAATACGACCTGCCTACGAGCACTTGGAGTCCGTCGTGAAAGTGATACGTGAGACGCATGAGGAGCTAGCGCGAAACGTAGACGCGATCGTAGCCAATGCCCTCAGCGCGCGAGCCCATGGTGCCTGACAACCGGTTGCAGCGGACGGTCATGCATAAAGTGCCAAGGCACAGGCGGCAGCGCGCCGCCGCTGAACCGGGGCGTTTAGGCGTTGCGGCTGAACGCTTATTGAGTGTGATACCAGTGAAAACCAGGAAACGACGGTTTGTAGGAAGACAGTCTGCCCTGGTCTGCCCAAATCGTAACTTCGGAGGATAGAACAATGAAAGATTCCAAAACATCGTACCAAAGTATTACGAAGCTTTTCTGCATCCCAATCGCAGTGGGCATCTTGACTAGCTTCTTATCATCCTACGCGGTCTCTGCCACGCCCGACGAAACGACCAAGCCTGGGGCATCGACTTCCGCAGCGCCAGCCTCGGCTTCCCCGCCCGCAACCGAGCAGATTTCACCCGAGGAGGCGAAGAAACGCAAGGACTGGGCGATGTCGATGCATAAGAAGGCGGCGCCCAAGAAAGGCTGCTTCAACGCCGTCTATCCCAAGACCGAGTGGCAGGAAGTTCCGTGCGTGGCCGCGCCGAACATTCCGATGATTCCACGGCGCGGGCTACGGCCCTTCGTGGTGGGTAACGGCGACGACATCTCGGCGGAAGCGCCGTCGGGAACCATCACCCAGGCGATCGGCCAATTCGAGGGCGTCACCAACGTGACCAGCGAGACTGGACTCATCGGCAACTCGGGGACGCCGGTCAACGACGCCTACACGCTTCAGATCAATACGAACTTCATGACGAGCACCGCCTGCTCCGGATCCCCGAACGCGAATTGCCGGGGCTGGGAGCAGTTCGTCTATTTCAACGACGGCAGCGCGGGCACTGCGTTCATTCAGTACTGGCTCATTCTGTACAACGCGACCTGCCCTGCGGGATGGAACACGTTCTCCTTCAGCGGCGGGACCGATATCTATTGCTGGAGAAACAACGGCGGCGGGGGCGTGGCGGTACCCAACCAGCCAATCACCAATATCGCCAACTGGACTCTTAGCGGCACGGCCACCGCGACCGGCGACAGCGTCTCGATGGGGACGGGGGCCACGGTGTACACCAGGACCGGTTACAATTCCGTCTCTGCCGCGAGTGGTTGGACGATCGCCGAATTCAACATCTTTGGCGCCGGCGGCAGCAGCGCGGGCGGCGGTCAGGCAAACTTCAATGCCGGAGCGTCAGTCAATGCCCGGACCCAGATCATCTACGGCGGCAACGCCGCGCCCAACTGTCTGGCGCAAGGCACCACCGGCGAGACCAACAACCTCAGTTTCGGGCCGACCGCTCCCGCGGCAACGGCACCCGGCCCGGCAGTCATCTTCACGGAGAGCATCGCCGGCGGCGCAGCGTCGAACTGCGCCGCCGCGGTCACCATCGGCGACACTCACCTGCGCACGTTCAACGGCCTGTTCTACGACTTCCAGGCATCGGGTGATTTCACCTTGACGGAGGTCGCCCCGGGCTTCGAGGTGCAGACCCGGCAGGTGTCGGGAGCGCCGACCTGGCCGGACGCGACGGTGAACAAGGCCGTCGCCGCCCGGTTCGGCAAGACCCAGGTTGCGATCTGCCTGGCACCGCCGGGAACCGACCAGACGACGAGGGTCTTTGTCGACGGGAAGCTCACGCCCGTGGACGACGGCAAGACGCTCGAGCTGCCTGAGGGGACCGGCATCCGCCGGCAAGGCAACGTCTACCTGATGGCGGGCGAGGACGGTGATTCGGTGCGCGTCACGGTCAACTCCTACAACAGTACCACCTGGATCGACGTGAACGTCGGCCTCGGCCGCTGGCCATCCGCCGCCAAGGGTCTCATCGCCAACGTCAATGGAAACGTCAACCAGATCGCGACCCGGGACAACTTTGTGCTGACGAACCCATTCAACTTCGACGAGCTCTATCACCGGTTTGCCGACAGTTGGCGTGTGGGAGAGAAGGAATCGCTGCTGTCCGTCTGCAACGGCGAGGGGGCGATCGAGCGCGGCATTCCCGAGCGGCCGTTCTACGCCAAGGATCTCGATCCGAACGTCCGTGAGAAGGCGCTCGGGGTCTGCAAGACGGCGGGCGTGGAGCCGGGAGCGCTGCTGGATGCCTGCACCCTCGACGTCGCCGTTATTGGCCAGGATGCCGCGGCCAAGGTGTTTGTCGGCGCCGCTGCACCCATAGCCGTGGGGACCGTCGTCGCCACATCCAGCCGCGGCCTGCTGTGGCTGTTGTTGCTGCTGCTCGCGATCATCGTCATCGTGTGGCTGCTGGTCCGCAGGGCGAAAACAACGCCATGATGTCTAAAATAACTAGGGTCAGAGTAAATTAAATGCCTAAACATGGCGCTCAAGCGGGGCGCCGCGCAAACGCGGCGCCCCTTAGCTTCACGTTGACCCTGAACGGGAGAAACGAATGTCCACAGAAACCACGCTTCTGATCCGTATCCACGGGGCCGGCTACTGGACAGTGAGAGCAGCCGGTAGGCATTGGGAGGGCTTGCTTTTCGTATATACGTATATACAATAATCGTGTGGACAAGGATCCGAAAAAGGACGGCCGCAATATTTCAGAGCGCGGTCTTTCATTGGACCTTGCCGATCAGCTCGACTGGGCAACAGCCCTGATCCGGGAAGACAAGCGCAAAGACTATGGAGAGCGGCGCTACTGCGTGCTTGGCTTCATTGAGGATCGGCTGCATAGCGTGGTGTTCACGCCACGCGACGGCAGGCCTCGGGTCATCAGTCTGCGAAAGGCCAACAAGCGCGAGGTGAAGCGGTATGAAAAAACAACCCATATCTAGAAAGACCAGGAAGATCAGCCGCACAAATCCTGAATGGACCGAGGCTATGATTGCGAAGGCCCGCCCAGCGAGGGAAGTTCTGCCTAAACTTTTTGGTGCGCGCACTGCGGCCAATATGCTCAAGCCACGAGGCCGTCCCAAGTCTGCGGAATCAAAAGTTGCAATTAGCCTCAGGTTATCGCCCGATACGCTTGCGCGCTGGAAGGCGACCGGCCCAGGTTGGCAGACACGCATGGCTAATGTCCTGCGTGAGTCAGTGTAGGTGCGGTCCAACATCAATGGAAGCAATGGGGACGAGCGGGCTATCGGGAACTACGCCGACGCGGGGTGAGCGTGCGCGAAGCATGGCACACCGGCAAGTCGGCGCATGGTCCGTGGCGTCTGAGCTCATCTTCCACTGCAAACGGGATGTAGTGCGGAGTCCGTGAGGTCTTCCCCCGTCCCGATCAGACCTCCATGCGCGCGATCTGGCTCACCGTCCTGCTCTTGTCGCTGAGCAACGTGTTCATGACCTTCGCCTGGTACGCGCACCTGAAGGAACTCAACCAGAAGCCCTGGATCGTCGCGGCACTGGTCAGTTGGGGCATCGCTTTTTTCGAATACATGCTGCAGGTCCCCGGCAATCGCATCGGCTATACGGTACTCTCGGTTGCGCAGCTCAAGATCCTGCAGGAGGCGATCACCCTCACGGTCTTTGTGCCGTTCGCTTGCTTCTATCTGAAAGAGCCGCTGAAACTCGATTACCTCTGGGCCGCGCTATGCATCATGGGCGCCGTCTTCTTCCTCTTTCGCGGCAGGTGGGGCGGTGTCTGACGGCGGATAACTTGCGCCCCAAACCCCTCTCCGGCGTCCGCGTCCTCGACCTCACGCGGCTGCTTCCCGGCCCGGTGGCGACGCTGCACCTCGCCGACCTGGGCGCGGACGTCGTCAAGATCGAGGATACCGAAGCGGGGGACTATTCCCGCCGCCTGGGCCGGGTGAGCGACGGCATGTCGGATTTTTTCCGCATGGTCAACCGCAACAAGCGCGCCCTGCGTCTCGATCTGAAACAGCCGCGGGGACGCGAGGTATTTTTCCGGCTCGCGCGCGGCGCCGAGGTGGTGGTCGAGAGTTTCCGGCCGGGCGTCATGGCGGCGCTCGGCGTCGGCTACGACGCGGTGGCCGCCGTCAACCCGCGCATCGTCTACTGCTCGATCACCGGCTACGGCCAGGACGGACCCTACGCGATGCGCGCGGGACACGACATCAACTACCTCGGCACCGCCGGCGTCGCCGACCGGATCGGCACGGCGGAGGGACCGGTGGTGCCGAACTTCCAGATCGCCGATCTGCTGGGCGGGGCGCTGACCCCGGTGATGGGAATCCTGGCGGCGCTGGTCGACGCCCGATCCTCCGGGCGCGGCCGCCACGTCGACGTCGCCATGACCGAAGCGGTTTTCGCGCACGCGATTTTTCCAGTCCTGGAGTCGCCCGGGCCGGGAAAAGCGCCCGCGCGCGGCTCGGGCATGCTCGACGGCGGCCTGCCCTGCTACAACGTCTACCGGACCCGCGACGGCCGCTACATGGCGGTGGGGGCGCTCGAGCGGAAATTCTGGGAGACCCTGTGCGATACTCTCGGTTGTCCGGAGTTGAAGGATGAGCATCTGGTATACGGCGACGAGGCGAAGCCGGTGAAGCGGCGGCTCTCGGCGATCTTTGCGGCACGCGATCAGAGCGAATGGACGCAGCTTCTGGCCGGCGCCGATTGCTGCGCGAGCCCGGTTCTCACCATCGATGAAGCGCGCGCGAACGAGCAGCTTCGCGCCCGCGGCATGTCCTTCGTCGAGGGCGGGCTGACCCAGCTCGCGCCGCCGCTCAAGTTCAGCGAGTTCGAATTTTCGGTCGAGCGCCCCGCGCCCGAGCCCGGAGGGCATTCCGGCGAGATCCTGCGCGAGGCCGGCTATGCGGAAAGCGAGATCGAGTCGTTGCGCAGGGCAGGCGTGATCTAGGAGGGAAAGTGCGGGTACGCGAACTCATACTCAGGGGAATGGCCGCGCCGTCCCTGGCGGCGGCGCTGGCCGTTCCCGCCGGCCTTCTCGCGCAGGGCGCCTACCAGGACCTCGACACGCCCTACGTGCCGACCCCGCAGGTCGTCGTCAAGCGCATGCTCGATATCGCCGGGGTGAAGCCCGGCGAGACGGTCATCGATCTCGGCTCCGGCGACGGACGCATCATGATCACCGCGGCGCGCGATTACGGCGCGCGCGGCTTCGGCGTGGACATCGACACCTATCTGGTGCAGAGCTCCAACGAGGAGGCGGTGCGCGCCGGCGTCTCCGATCGCGTCAAGTTCCTCAAGCAGGATCTTTTCGCGACCGATTTTCACGAAGCCGACGTGCTCACGCTCTACCTCCTTCCCGACGTCAACCTGGCGCTGCGTCCGAAGATCCTCGCGGAGCTCAGGGCCGGAACGCGCGTCGTCTCCCACGACTACGGAATGGGCGTGTGGCGACCGGACGCGCAGGAGACGGTTGCCGCCCCGGACAAGACGGTCGGCGTGCGCAAGGAGAGCACCGTATACCTCTGGATCGTTCCGGCGAAGGTCGAGGGCGCGTGGGAGCTCGAGATCCATCTCGGCGGCAAGACGCGGCGCTATCCCCTTGCGCTCAGGCAGCAGTACCAGGTGGTGTCCGGTTCGGTATCCGTCCAGGCGAAGGCGGATGCCCTCATCGAGGGAAGACTGAACGGCGGCGAGATCAGGCTCAAGCTGCCGGGGCGCGTGGTCAGTCGCGATCCGGTCGACCTGGTCGGGCGCGTGACCGGCGATACGCTCAAGGGGAGCGTAAACCGGCGGGATCGCGAGATCGCAACCTGGAGCGCGCGCCGCCGCCCCTGACAGCCTTCGGCTGCCTCGGGTCGCCGCGCGCACGGGCGCGCGCTTCAGCTCCCTCTTGCGCGCAGCAATCCGCCTTCGCGCACCGCCGCCCCGGCACGCTCCAGTTCGTTCACCAGCCACTGCGCCATCGCGCCCGGGGTCATTCGCAGGTAGCGCGCGTTGAGATCGGCGAGGATGGGCACGCGCGCGACGTAGGCCGGCACTTCGGCGAGCGGCATCGAGCGCTTCTCCAGCAGGGCGAAGGAAAGCATCACCTTGGCGCAGTGGCGGGCGAGCCGCGTGATGTCCTCCTCGTAGCCTTCGAGGCGGTAGAAGGCGCGTTCCAGCGCGGCGCCGACCCCGCCGAAGGCCCGGCCATGGCCGGGAATCACGGTGTCGACTTCAAGCCGCGCGATGGATTCGAGGGTGGCGCGCGTCTCCGCCAGCGCCGTATCGCGGCCGAAGAGCTGCGGAAAGACCACGCCGAAGCCGTTCTCCCAGAGCGCGTCCCCCGAGATCAGCACGCGCGCCTCCGGCGAATGGAACATCACCGCGTGGGTGTCGTGCCCGGGCGCCGCGATCACCCGCCATTCGAAGCTGCCCATGTGCAGCGCGTCGCCGCCGCGAAAGCTGTCGTCGTGGCGAAAACGCTCGGCGCGCTGGTCGGCGATCGCGAGAATCAGCGCCTGCTCGTCCCAGCGATCGATGAGCGGAGCCTCGCCTTCCGGAATGCCGATTGTGCAGCCGTACTTCCGCCGGATCGCGGCATTGCCGCCCATGTGGTCGGAGTGGCAGTGGGTATTGACCAGGCGCGCGAGCCGCTCGCCGCGCAGCGCCGCCTCGAGCAGCGCCAGCGTCTGCTGCGCGTGCGCGCCGTAACCGGAGTCGACCACCGTCGCGCCGGCCGGCGCGCGCAGCACGATGCTGTTGGAGGACAGCCAGCCGCGCTCGATCACCTGGATGCCCGCGGGCAGCATCACCGGGGTGGGCGCCTCGCGGCGAGCCGCGCGAGCACCGCGCTTTTTTGATCGGCGGTGAGGGCGGACCAGTCCGCGATCTCATCGAGCGTGCGCCCGCAGCCTTCGCACAGTCCGCTGCCGGGATTCATCCTGCACACGTCGATGCACGGCGAGGGGACCTCGACGCCCGGGGGAGGAATCGGCGGATTCATGCCTTCGCGCGCATCGCCTGGGCGACCCTGGAACCCGGCTCGCGCCCGAGATGGCCGCAGATGAACGCCCCGGCGCGCAGCAGCGCGCCGAGATCGACGCCGGTCCGGATCCCCAGCCCGTCGAGCAGGTACACCAGGTCTTCGGTCGCGACGTTGCCGCTCGCCCCTTTGGCGTAGGGACAACCCCCGAGCCCCGCGACCGAGCTGTCGAAGGTCCTCACCCCCGCCTCGAGCGAGGCGTAGACGTTCGCGAGCGCCTGGCCGTAGGTATCGTGGTAGTGGCCGGCGAGCCGGCGAACCGGGACCTTCCTCGCGACCGCTTCGATGAGCGAGCGGATTTTCCCCGGGGTTCCCACCCCGAGGGTGTCGCCGAGGGAGATTTCGTAGCAGCCCATCCGGTAGAGCGCCTGCGCCACGGCGGCGACCGCCTGCGGCTTCACCGCGCCCTCGTAGGGACAGCCGGCGACGCAGGAGAGGTAGCCGCGCACGCGCATCCGGCTCGCCCGCGCGGCGCGGACCACGGGCGCGAAACGCTCGAGGCTCTCCGCGATGCTGCAATTGATGTTCTTCCGGCTGAAGGTTTCCGAGGCGGCGCCGAACACCGCGATTTCCCCGGCGCCCGCATCCCGCGCGGCTTCGAACCCCTGCAGGTTGGGAACGAGCACCGGATAGGCCACGCCCGGCTTCCTGCGTATCCCGGCCAGCACCTGCGCATGGTCGGCCATCTGCGGCACCCACTTGGGCGAGACGAAGGCGGTCGCCTCGACCGCGGCGAGTCCGGCGTCGGCAAGCCGGTGGATGAGCTCGATCTTGACCGCGGTCGGAACGCTTTGCCGCTCGTTCTGCAGGCCGTCGCGCGGACCGACCTCGACGATCCTCACTTTGCGCGGAAGACTCATGGGTTCGAGAACCGGGCTCGTTTCGCCGCGGTCGGCGATGGGTACTCGGCGAACACGGGGACGCCGTTTGCGCTATGCGCCCTTCTTTTCCGCCCGATTCGCCTGCGCGAACCAGGCCGGCGGACGTTTCTCGAGGAAGGCGCGCACGCCCTCCTTGCCTTCCGCGGAGGCGCGTGCGCCGGCGATGCGCTCGGCCATGTCGGCCATGAGCACCGATGTGATCGGCCGCCCGGCGACCGCGCCGATCAAGTTCTTGGTGAGCGCGTGCGCTCCCGGTGCTCCCTTGAGAAGCTCGCCCAGGATCGCGTCGACCCTGGCCTCCAGCTCCGCGGGCTGCGCCAGCTCGTGCACGAAGCCGATGCGGTACGCCTCCGCCGCCGAAAAACGCTCGGCGGTGAGGAAGTAGCGGTGGGCGGCGCGCTCGCCCATCGCCGCGAGAACATAGGGGCTGATGGTCGCCGGGGTGAGACCCAGCCGTACCTCGGAGACGCTGAATTCGGTCTCGGTGGAGGCGACCGCCATGTCGCACGCTGCGATGAGTCCCATGCCTCCGGCAAAGGCGGCACCGTGCACCCGGGCGATGGTCGGCTTTCCGATCGCGTGCAGCCGGTTGAGCATGGCGCCGAAGGCGAGCGCGTCCTTGCGGTTCTCCGCAAAATCCAGCTCGCCCATGGTCTTCATCCAGTTCAGGTCGGCGCCGGCGCAGAACACCTTGCCGCGGCCGGCGAGCACGACGCCGCGGACCGTGGAATCCGACTCCAGCTCGCCGAACGCCGCGCTCAACTCGGCGATCATCGTTTCGTTGAAGGCGTTGCGCACCTCCGGCCGGCTGAGCCACAGGACCGCGATGCCCTGGCCCCTCTCGATCGCTATCGTTTCGTAGCTCATACCGCTCCTTCGTGTCACCATCCGCCCGTTTGCAGCCATTGGTCGATCTGGTCGAGCCGGTCCGAACCCCAGAACGGCTCGCCGTCGACGACGATGTAGGGGGAGCCGAAGGCTCCGCGCGCGAGCGCCTTGTCCACCTCGACCCGCAGCCGGTCCTTCACCGCCGGGTCGGCGAGCGCGGCGCGGGCCTTGTCGGCGTTCAGCCCGAACCCGGCGCACACGGCCACGGTGTGGTCGGCGCTGGAGATATCGATGCCGTCGACGAAATAGGCGCGGTAGAGCGCGCGGGCGAGCCCCTGCGCGCGCTTCGGGTCGCTCGAGTCGAGCCAGTAGAAAGCGCGGCTGGGCGTCACCGGCGAAATCGGGAAGGGCGAAGGATGACGGTACGCAACGCCGAGGTACTTCGCCGTGCGCGTCATGTCGCGCAGGTGATAGGCGCCTTTCATCGGAATGGTGGTGAGCGGCGCGCTGCCGGTCGTCCTGAACGCCACTCCCAGCAGGTACGGCCGCCAGTTCACCTCCCGGCCGTGCCTGGCCGCGAGCGCGTCGATCTTCTCGCTCGCCAGGTAGCCGTAGGGCGAGGAAAAGTCGAAATAGAAATCGATGGGCGAGGCCATGTGCGCGGGCGGCGCCCCTCGCTCTAGACCCGCTCGATCGCCATGGCGGTGGCCTCGCCCCCGCCGATGCACAGGCTGGCGATGCCGCGCTTGCCGCCGGTCTTCTTGAGCGCGCCGATGAGCGTCACCAGGATGCGCGCTCCCGAGGCCCCGATCGGGTGGCCGAGGGCGCAGGCGCCCCCGTGGACGTTGACGCGCTCGTGCGGCAACCCGTGTTCCTTCATCGCCGCCAGAGTCACCACCGCGAAAGCCTCGTTGATCTCGTAGAGATCGACCTGGTCCGCGGTCCAGCCGGTGGCCTCGAACAGCTTCCTGATCGCCCCCACCGGCGCCGTGGTGAACCACCCCGGCTCCTGCGAGTGGGTGCTGTGGCCGGCGACGACCGCGAGCGGCGAAAGCTTCAGTCTCCCGGCGGTGGAGCGGCGCATCATGACCAGCGCCGCCGCGCCGTCTGAAATCGAGCTCGAGTTCGCCGCGGTGACGGTGCCGTCCTTGCGGAACGCGGGTTTCAGCGTCGGGATCTTCTCGAAGTTCGCCTTGAACGGCTGCTCGTCGTGCTCCATGAAGCGCTCGTTCTTTCCGGTCTTGATCGCGATCGGCACCGTTTCCCAGGCGAAAGCGCCGTTGCGGTTCGCGCTCTGGGCGCGCTCGAGCGACGCGATGGCGAACCGGTCCTGTTCGGCGCGGGTGAAGCCGTATTTTCCGGCGCAGTCCTCGGCGAAGCTGCCCATCAGCCTGCCCCCGCCTCGTTCATCCCTGGCGTAGGCGTCCTCCAGTCCGTCGAAAAACATGTGATCGATCGCCTGCTGGTGGCCCATGCGGTAGCCGGCGCGCGCTTTCGGCAGCAGGTAGGGAGCGTTGGTCATCGATTCCATTCCCCCCGCGACCATGATCTCGCTGGTGCCGGCCGCGAGCAGATCGTGCGCGAGCATCGCCGCCTTCATCCCTGAGCCGCACATCTTGTTGACCGTGGTGCAGCCGCAGGACAGGGGAAGCCCGGCGCCGAGCGCGCCCTGGCGCGCCGGCGCCTGCCCCTGGCCCGCCGGGAGCACGCAGCCCATGAT
>JBATEB010000094.1:0-5143 GCA_049663805.1 Burkholderiales bacterium
ATAGCGCACCGTCTGGCGGTCCACCGGAACGAACCGGTAGTCCGAGGCATTGATGTCGGGCGGCTGGATCCGCAGGCCGTTGGCGAGTGCGTCGTCGTGCATCTGGCGCACCTTGTCGGTGTCGTCCATCACCGCCGACAGGTTGGCCGCCATGAACGCCGCCAGATGATGCGCTTTGAGGTAGGCGGTCTGGTAGGCGAGCAGCGCGTAGGCCGCGGCGTGCGACTTGTTGAAGCCGTAGCCGGCGAATTTCTCCATCAGGTCGAAAAGCTGGGTCGCGCGCCCGCGCTGCACGCCGTTCTTCTCGGCGCCGGCGACGAAGATGTCGCGCTGCTTGGCCATCTCCTCGGGGAGCTTCTTGCCCATCGCGCGCCGCAGCAGGTCCGCGCCGCCGAGCGAGTAGCCGCCCAGCACCTGGGCGATCTGCATCACCTGCTCCTGGTACACCATGATCCCGTAGGTGGGCTTGAGGATCGGCTCGAGGCGCGCATCGAGATACTCGACGCGCTTGCCGTTCTTGCGCTCGACGAACTCGGGGATCAGTTCCATCGGCCCGGGCCGGTAGAGCGCGACCAGCGCGATGATGTCCTCGAAGCGGTCGGGCCGGGCGCGCTTGACGAGGTCGCGCATGCCGCGCGACTCGAACTGGAATATCGCGGTGGTGTTGGCATTGGAAAAGACCGCATACGCCCGCGGGTCGTCGAGCGGGATCCTGTCCAGCGCGAACTCCGGCTCCCCCATCGCGCGGATCGACTGCACCGCCCAGTCGAGCACGGTGAGCGTGGTCAGGCCGAGGAAGTCGAACTTCACCAGGCCGATCCGCTCGACGTCCTTCATGTCGAACTGCGAGATCGTGCTCTCGGTCCCTTGAGCGGCGTAGAGCGGGCAGAAGTCGGTGAGCTTGCCCGGCGCGATCAGCACGCCGCCCGCGTGCATGCCGACGTTGCGCGCGAGGCCTTCGAGCTGCTCCGCGAGCGCCAGCAGCTCGCGCGTTTCCTCCTCGTTCTTCTCGCGCTCGGCGAGCCGCGGCTCCATCTCGCGCGCGTCTTTCAAGGTGATGCGCTTGCCCGGCTGGAACGGGATGAGCTTCGCCAGCTCGTCGGTGCGGGTGTAGCTCCACTCCATCACCCGGCCGACGTCGCGCACCACCGCGCGCGCCGCCATGGTGCCGAAGGTCGCGATCTGCGACACCGATTCCGCCCCGTACTTCTGCCTGACGTACTCGATCACGCGGTCGCGCCCGCGCTCGCAGAAATCGATGTCGAAGTCCGGCATCGAAACGCGCTCGGGATTGAGGAAGCGCTCGAACAGGAGGTCGTAGCGCAGCGGATCGAGGTCGGTGATCCCCAGCGAGTAGGCGACCAGCGACCCGGCGCCGGAGCCGCGCCCGGGGCCGACCGGCACGCCGTTCGATCGGGCCCAGTTGATGAAGTCGGCGACGATCAGGAAATAGCCGGCGAAGCCCATCTGGACGATGGTCTTCGCCTCGACCTCCAGGCGCTGCCGGTAGCGGGCCTCCTGCTTCGCGCGCAGTCCGGGGTCCGGATAGAGCGCGCCGAGCCGCCGCGCGAGGCCCTGCGAGGCCGCCTCCACGAGATGGTCCTCGAGGCTGACCCCCTCGGGGGTCGGAAACTTCGGCAGCCGGCTCTTGCCGAGCTCCAGGGAGAGATTGCAGCGGCGGGCTATTTCGACCGAGTTCGCGAGCGCCTCGGGCAGGTCGGCGAACAGCTCCGCCATCTCGGCCTGAGACAGAAAGTAATTCTTCTCCGTGAACAGGCGCGGGCGGCGCCGGTCGCCGAGCACGTAGCCCTCGGCGATACACACGCGCGCCTCGTGCGCGGTGAAGTCCCCGGGGCGAAGGAACTGCACCGGGTGGGTGGCGACCACCGGCAGCGAGCAGGCCCCCGCCAGCGCGATCGACGCCTCGATGAAATTTTCGGTCTGCGGGGCGCCGGCCCGCTGCAATTCCAGATAGTAGCGGCCGGGAAAAAGCCCCGCCCATTCGCGCGCCAGCTGCCCCGCCCTCGCCGGGTCGTGGAGCAGCGCCGCGCCGACCTCCCCCTGCATCGCCCCGGAGAGCGCGATCAGCCCTTCGGTTCCCTCCGCGAACCAGGCTTTCCTCAACTCCGCCCGGCCGTGGTGCTGGTTCTCAAGCCACGCGCGCGTGAGGAGCCGCGAGAGCCGAAGGTAGCCGGCGCGCGACTGGGCGAACAGCAGCAGCCGGTGAGGCTTGTCGCGCTCGGACTCGTTGGTGATCCAGAGGTCGCAGCCGATGACCGGCTTCACGCCCGCGGCGCGCGCCGCCTTGTAGAACTTGACCATGCCGAAGACGTTGGCGAGGTCGGTGATCGCCAGCGCCGGCATGCCGTCGGCGGCCGCCCGCGCCACCGCTTCGTCGATGCGCACGATTCCGTCGGTGATCGAAAACTCGCTGTGCAGCCGAAGGTGGACGAAGGCGGGATTCGGCATCGGCTTGCGGAGAACGGGAACCGCGAAAATTTTACCACCGTGGCCGCGCCCCACGCCGCGATCCGGGCGCGATCAGAAGCGCCTCGCTCCGCGGGAGTTCTCCGTTCCCGCGAATTTCATGACCCGGATCAATGGCCTAGGGATGCTCTGATTCAGAGCTTCCCTAGTGGCGCGCTACCCGAGCCAGGTCAGGATCCAGCCGGCCGGAAAATGCAGGTGCAACAGCTGGTCGAAAAGAGCGTAGAAAAGCGCCCACACGACGAGCGTGAAAATCACGGAGAAGACCCATCCCTCTCTCCCCTGGATCCTGAGGTAGAGAAACACGAACAGCGGCACCGCGACCGGGAAACCGGCGAGCAGGATCGCGGCGAAGAACCCGAGGATCCAGCCGAGGGCGATCGCCGTCCGGCGCAGGGTCACTTCCCGCGGCAGATGGTCGGAGAGCTTGAAGTCCGCGGCGTCGTTTTTCGCCACCGCCCCGAGAAACACCCAGACGACTTCGGCTGCCGCCAGACACGCGAGCGGAATCGATATCACGAGGGGAAAGAGCGCCGCCTTCCACGGCCACGAGAGCGCGCTGACGATTCCCCACCCCGAGACGGCGAGGATGAACAAGGAAAGCGCGAGCGACGCCTTGCTATGCATGTGCGTTTCGCTTCGCCCGCTCCCGCAGCGTTTGCACGAACGGATAGAGAATGACCGCAACGGTGAGGGCGAAGAGCACCAGCACGACGGGCCGCGTCAGCCACGCCGCGTCGTAGCGCGCCACCGAGATGTAGAGGTAGTTCTCGGCGATCTTGCCCAGGACCAGCCCGAGGACGAACGGCGCCCGCGGCCAGCCCGCCGCCACCATGAGGTAGCCGACGCCGCCGAAGCTCAGCATGACCAGCAGGTCGCCGTAGTGGTTGTTGGCGGTGTAGGCGCCGATGAACACCATCACCAGGATCACCGGGACCAGAAGGTGGCCGCGCACGTTCGTGAGGGAGGCGAGGTGGTTGAGGAAAAGGAAGCACACCGCCACCGTGATGAGGTTCGCCAGCACGATCGTCCACACCATCGAGAACGTGACCGGCAGGTAGGTCGTGAGCATGTCCGGGCCGGGAACCAGCCCGAGGACGAAGAACCCTCCCAGGAGAATCGCCATCGCCGTGCTGCCCGGGACGCCGAACGCGACCGTGGGGATGAGCGAGCCGCCTTCCTTGGAGTTGCTCGCCGCGCCCGGCCCCAGCACGCCGCGCACGTCGCCGCGTCCGAAGCCCTCGCGCTCGGCTGTGGTGCGCGCGCTCTGGGTCGCGTGGCCGTAGGCCATCCACTGGGCCACCGCGCCTCCCAGCCCCGGCGTGATGCCGATGAAGGTGCCGATCAGGCTGCAGCGGATGGTCAACCCGAAATGGCGGAAGGTGTCCTTGACGCCTTCGAGCGCACCCTTGCTCAGCCGGCCCGAAGGCGCGTCGCCGGCGATCGACTGGCCGCGCACGACGAGATCGACGATTTCCGGGATCGCGAACAGCCCGACGAGCACCGCCACGAGGTCGAGCCCCTGCCACAGATAGAGCGTGCCGAGAGTGAAGCGCGAGATGCCCGCTTGCGGGTCCTGGCCGACCGTCGCGAAGAAAAGGCCGAGCCCGCCGGCGAGCAGGCCGCGCAGCAGGCCGCGCGCGTTGGGCGCGCTCAGGGAAGCGATGAACGCGAGGCCCAATACGGCGAGCATGAACAGCTCCGGCGAGCCGAAGGAGAGAACCAGCGGGCGCACCACGGGAATCGCGAGCGCGAGGGCGACGGCGCCGACGACGGCGCCGACCAGCGAGCTCATGAGGGCGGCCCCCAGGGCGCGCCCGGCCTCCCCCTTCTTCGCCATGGCGTGGCCGTCGAGAATGACCGCCGCCGTGGTCGCCTCACCGGGGACGCCGAACAGCACCGAGGTGATGTCGCCGGTGGTGGCGACCACGGAGTGCATCCCGAGCAGGAAGGCGAAGGCCTCCACCGGCTGCATCGCGTAGATGAAGGGCAGCATCAGCGCGAGCGTGGTGGCGCCCCCCAGCCCGGGAAGCAGCCCGACCCAGAAGCCGAGCAGGATCCCGAGCAGCATGAAGGCGAGCGCCTTCCATTGCAGGACGAGAAACAGGCCTTCGAGAAGGGCCTCGATCATTCGCCGAACTTGATGTACTTGCTGAACTCGTCGACGATATCCTTGGGCTGAGTCAGCACGTCCTTCATGACCTTGAGCGCTTCGTCGCCGGATACGTAGTTGAGGTCCATCTTCGCCTTCTTCGCCTCGGCCTTGAGCGCCGGATCGTCGATCGCTTTCGCGAACGCGGCGCGCATGATCTTGACGCGCTCCTCGGGCGTGCCCGGGGGCATGACGTAGGGCCGGCCCACCGCTTCGGGCGCGGAGCGCAGCGCCATGATCGTCCTGGCGCGAGCGTTAGGGGCGAGGTCCTCGTCCACCGGCAGCTTCTCGATCCCCGGCTCGGAGGTGCGCGCCCGGACCAGCGGGCGCACCAGCTTGCGGTCGATGAAGCGCACGATCGAAGTGTAGGATCCGGCGCGCGCGTCGGCCTCCTTGCGCTCGATCGCGAGCATGATGTCCGAGCTGCTCGAGTAGCCGCTCACGATCTTCAGGTTGGCGCCGAGCAGCTCCTTGAGGAGCAGCGGGAAGTCGTAGGTGTTCGCC
>JBATEB010000095.1:0-10152 GCA_049663805.1 Burkholderiales bacterium
GCCGTGGGCGCGGGCGGCGGCCTGCTGTTCGGGACGGCGGCGGGAGCGGGCGAGGCCGACAGGTCCTCGTACGGTGTGCAGCGGCGCTACGACCATGCTTTCATTCAATGCATGTACGCGAAGGGCCACAAAGTCCCCGTTTCGGGCCGCCTGACCTCCAACACTCCAAACTACGCCCCACCGCCGCCTCCGCCGCCGCCTCCTTCCCGTTGAAATCGAGCCCGCCCATCGGCGGGCTTTTCGTCTCGTCAAGAAGCGACCGGGAGTGCGCCAGCTGCGCTCGGGTCCTCAGACAGGCCGGCGTCAGCCGGAGTGGCGCGGGCAGGGCGTCAGGCCGCCGCCTGACCGGCGTTGTCGCGCACCAGCCTGGAGAAGTCCTCGGCCGACTGCGGCTTGCGGAAATAGTGTCCCTGGAACTCGTGGCAGCCGTGCGCGATCAGGAAATCGAGCTGCTCGCGTGTCTCCACGCCCTCGGCGATCACTTTGAGCCGCAGGCTGTGAGCCATCGCGATAATCGCCTGCGTGATCGCGACGTCGTCCGGATCCTGCGGAATGTCCTTGATGAAGGAGCGGTCGATCTTGATGCAGTCGAACGGAAACCGCTTGATCGACACCAGGGATGAATATCCCGTCCCGAAGTCGTCGATCGCCAGGCGGATACCCATCGATTTGATCCCGTCGAGGATCTTCTTCGAGGCCTGGATGTCTTTCATCACCATGCTCTCGGTGATTTCGATCTCGAGATTGCCGGGCTTGAGGGCGCTCTCGCTCAGCGCCCGCTCGATTTCCCGCAGCAGGTGCTTGTCCTCGAACTGGCGGACCGACAGGTTCACCGATACCGTCAGCGGGCCGGCCTGGCGGTTCTGAAGCTTCTGGTTGCTGGCGCATGCCGTCCTCAGCACCCAGGCCCCGATAGGGACGATCAATCCGGTGCGCTCGGCGAGCTCGATGAATTCCGTGGGCGGCAGCAATCCGAGCTCCGGGTGCTGCCACCGGATAAGCGCCTCCATCCCCGTGATCCGGCCGGTGCTGATCTCGACCTTGGGCTCGTAGTAAAGAACGAACTCGTTTCGTTCGAGGGCACCCTGGAGCCGGTTCTCCTTTGCGATCCGCGTGGAAAGGTGATCGTTCATCTCACCTGAATAGAACAGGTAACCGTTCTTGCCCTGTTCCTTGGCGCGATAGATGGCGATGTCGGCATTCTTCAGAAGGCTCGCGAAATCCTCGCCGTCGGTGGGATATATGCTGATGCCGATGCTTGCAGTCAGGTGACAGGTTTCTCCTTCGAGCAGGAATGGCCAGCGGAGGGCGTGGAGAATCTTCTGGGCGACGCTGATCAGGTCCCCCGGCTGCGTGAAGTCCTCGATCAGCGCGATGAATTCGTCCCCGCCGAAGCGCGCGATCGTATCGCTTTCCCGCAGGCACAGGCGCAGGCGCCCGGCGACCTCGGCGAGGAGCCGGTCTCCGAAGGGATGGCCGAGCTTGTCGTTGATGAACTTGAACCGGTCGAGATCGAGGAACAGCAACGCCATCGACTTCTGGTAGCGCTGCGCGCCGTTCAGAGCGTGCGCGAAGCGCTGGTTGAACATGTAACGGTTGGGCAATCCCGTAAGAGTGTCGTGCGTCGCAACGTACAGCAGGTTCTCTTCGGCCTGTTTGCGGGCCATGAACTGGCCGATCTGGCTCCCGATCACGCGGACCATCTCCAGGAGCGACGGATCGGGCGCGCGGATCTCCCGGCTCAGGAATTCCAGCACGCCAAGCGTGACGTTTCCCGCCAGGATCGGGAAGGCGAACGCACCGTGAAGCCCCGCCTTTTGGGCAAGCTGTCCCCGTTTGAAGTCCTTTTCGCGATTCACGTCGGGTATCCAGTGCGGGACGCCGCTTGCCCACACCTGCCTCACCAGTCCCAGATGCGTCGGCTGAAGCTCCAGGCGGCGCATCTCGGAGATGAACCCTGCGACCGCCTCGTCCGGGATGCTCCAGGCCTCGACGCAGCAGATGGCTTTCATGCGCTCGTCCAGGCTCCAGCGCGCACCGCAGTCCCAGTTGAGGGTTTCGCAAATGGTCTGGACGATTTTCGGAATCGCGTCGGCGAGCGTGTCGGCTTCTGCGAGCACGCGCGTCACGGCATGCTCCATGCGCTTGCGTTGATCGGCGTGCTTGCGCTCGGAGATGTCGCGCGACACCAGCACGACTTTGGTCACGTTACCGGCGCTGTCGCGAATCACCCGGCCCTCCGACTCGATGAAGCGAACGCTCCCGTCGGCAAGCAGGAAGCGGAACTCGGCGCGGTGCCCGACTCCGGTCTCGACCGTTTCACGGAAAACCGCCTTCATGCGTTCGCGGTCTTCGGGATGGATCTCCCGGAACGAGTCTGACCCGGCCTGAATCTCGTCGTTCCTGAAGAAGGCCCGGTACGACGGGCTGTTGTAGATCCGCCGGCCCTCGACGTCGACCAATGCGACCAGATCGCCGACGTTCTCTGCTATGAGGCGAAACCGCTCTTCGCTGTCGCGAAGCTGCTCCACCGCGCGCCGGTGCTCGGTGACGTCGCGAAAGCTCCACACCCGTCCTATGGTCTGCCCCTCGACGAGCTGCGGGCGAGAATAACGCTCGAAGATCCTGCCGTCCCTGAATTCGATGGTGTCGAAGCTTTCCCGGCCGGGGTGTGAGTAAAGCTCCTGCACTTTTTCCCGGAACCGGGACGGTTCTTTGAGCTGGTCGAGCACGAAGTCGAGCACCTTCGCGTCCGCTCCAGTGGCGAGGACGTGCGGAGGCACGCGCCACATCTCCGCGAATTGCCGATTGTAAGTGGTGATGTTCCCGAGGTTGTCTACGACCAGAACGCCGTCAGCCGTGGACTCGAGCGTCGCACTGAGCAGTGACAGTGATTTCTTGTGATCGACTTCCGCAGGCCGGAGGGTCTTGCCCTTCATTGCCCCACCCTTTATTGCGCAGTCGAGATTGTATCAACTCCGCCCGCCGGTGAAGGGCATTTGGGCCCGGGGACGGGGTTTTCGCCGTCCGGACCGCTCAACCACGGTGCCGGGCAGCCGCATTAGAATGCCGCCAATGAGGCTTCGCAGCGTCGAACTCGAAGTGCCGGACCCCGGGGCGGCCGCGGCATTTCTGGCGTCCACCTGGGGGCTGCTGGATGCCGGCTCGCGGAACGGCGTCTCCTATCTGAGGGGCAGCGAACCTCTGCCCTACGTCGTCTCGCTCGCCAAAGCAGATACCTGCGCCATTACCGCCGTGACGTTTTCCGGAGCGGCACCGGAAGTCGCGCAGGCCCGCTCGCGCGCCTCGCTCGCCGGGGCCGGCGTCGGCCCAATGCGTGCGTTCGACGAGCCCGGCGGCGCCGAGGGTTTTGTCCTCGAGGGGCCCGAGGGCCAGGTGTTTCGCCTGGTTTGCGACGGGGATCGGGTGGAAAAACTGCCGACCGACCGCGACTGCCCGCTGCAGGTGACGCACGTCGTGATCAACGCGCGCGACCGCGAAGCGTGTACGCGCTTCCTGATCGAGGTTCTCGGATTCCGTTTGTCCGACCGCACCGGCTTCATGAATTTCATCCGCTGCGACGACGTGCATCACGCGATCGCGTATGCTCAATCCGGAATTTCCTCGCTCAACCACATCGCTTTCGAGATGAAGGATTTCGATGCCGTCATGCGCGGGATCGGCAGGCTCAAGGACGCGGGATTCGCGCCGGCATGGGGCCCCGGGCGGCACGGCCCGGGCAACAATGTCTTTGCCTACTTTGTGACCCCTTTCGGCGCAACCGTCGAGTACACCGCCGAGGTGCAGCGCATCGGTGACGATTACAAGGTGGGCGCTCCCGAGGACTGGATATGGCCGCCCAACCGCGTGGACCACTGGGGGGTGTCCGGTCGCGATTCGGCAGCGCTCTCCGAGGCGGAGAAGCGATTCCGCTTCCGCAAGCCGGTCATGTAGCGACGGCCTTGGCGGAGCTTGGCCGATCGAAGGCGTTCCGCAGCATCGCAATGCCCCGGCGAAGCGATTCCGGGGAAGAGGTCTGCATAGGGAGGGACTCATGCGGCGATATTTCACGATCGGCGCGAGCCTGGCGGCTGCGATGTTTCCGTTCGGCGCATCGGGCGACCAGCAGGGATTCCTCTCCGTGCCGCCGGTGTGGACGACCACATACGAGCAGCTGGCGGTAAATTGGATCAGCGCAAAAAGAGCCTGCGCGGTCCTCGACGTCGACCGGAAAAACAGCCTGGGACTGCAAGCCGGAGATTGCCGGTACCTGGAGGGCGCGTTGAGTCCGCAGGAGGACCTTGCCGACCCGGCGGGGTTTGCCGCCTTGACGGGCGTTGCGCGGAGAGCGGTGGCGATGGTGCGTCGGCTCGGCCTGGCATGCGAGGCGCAGCCGACGTCCGAGTGCGTCAGGCTCGCGCTGGCGGCATCTCCGATCGGTTCTCCCAGAACCGATCAGATATCGGGTATCGCCGTCGAAGACGAGGAGCGCGATCTCGACAGCCAGAGAGGCGCCGTCGATGAGCAGGGCAGGTCCGTGGAGTCGGCTTCGGCGGAAGCGCGTTTCGTGGAGGGGCTGACGAATTTCGTGCTCGACCGCGCGAAACTTGAGGCGATAGCGCATTTCGAAGAGCGCTTTCATTCGACGCTGTGCGAGCCCGGCGCCGAGGGGAACCGTGTCTCGTATTTCCAGGGCGTATGCGACGTTCTGGCGAGCGCTCGCACCGCGGGCTTCTCGCTCGCGACCGCTTCGCGCGAATTGCGGGCCGCCGCGCGCCGCGACCTGCGAGCGCTGCCTGACAGGGCGCTGTACCAGCGGTACGTCGACACCGGCGATGAGTCGCAAGCCGTGCTTCGGGTGTGGCTGGGGCTGGCGGCTGGTTTGCGAGACGACTCCATTCCGCCCGGGGAAGCTTTCGGGGCGCTGGCGACCGTCAACGCCGCCCTCTGCGACAGGCAGCCGTCGTGGAGGCGCGCGGAAGCCGCGGAGTCGTGCAAGGCCGTTCTGGCTTCGCTCGCGTTGGTGGGTTCGCTCGTCCACGTCGCCGTTCGGGTCGCGCGGGAACCGTCGGGCGCGGCCGCGACGCGATCTGATCTCGTGGATGCGCTGACGCTGATGTACCAGCTGCGCGCGAGCGCGCTCAAGGGCGAGTTCACGCCCCATATGGGTGAGTTCGCGCAGAGGTATCTGGAAGCCTTGTCCGCCTTGCAGGGAATTTCCGACAGGATCGAGAAATTCAAGATACAGGCGGGGAAAGCCAGAGCCGCGATCGCCGAGGCACGCAAGTCCGAGGGCCCCAGGCGCACGGCCCAGCTGCGGAAGGTTGGATTCGAGCTGAGCGACCTCGCCGACAAGTTGGTCGAGCTCGCGGAAATCTCGACGCTAGCCTTGCGCGCCTGCACCAAAGAGGACTGCGGTCTGAGCGGGGAGCAATTGAGGTCCCGGGTCTTGCGCAGCACGAACCAGGTTCACCGCAATGCGCGGCTCGCGCGCAACCTCCTGAATGATCGTTGGACCGTGGTCGCAGTGGAGATATCGCAGGCGTATCTCCGAAACGGCAGCGGAAATCGCAGGCCCGCGGCGCTCGCGGAGCAGTATGCGCCCGTTATCTCCGAACTGGCCGGTGCGCAGTCGAGCGTAGAAGTGCAAAAGATTCTCAATGATGCCGCCGCTCCCGCCGGAAGCTATCGGGAGAAATTCCGCGGGAACGCGCGTTCCCTAACCGCCTTCGCGGGTGTCACCGTCGGCACGGAGAAGGGCGGATCGGGCTCGGGCGGAGCGGGGACGACCTACGGTTTGTTCGCCCCCTTGGGCATCCACGTGACGACTCCTGCGGCCAAGGGGGCGAGGGGCGCCTTGGGCGTGTTCGTCTCGATCCTCGATCTCGGACCCTATGCATCGTATCGGAGCAACGAGAGCGGCGTGGACAAACAGCCGAATATCGGCCTTAAACAGTTGCTGTCGCCGGGGGCGTACGGAACCTGGAACATATCCTGCGACAGGAAGATCTGCGACTGGCTCCACCAGTCCCCGTTCGTGGTGGGGCTCGGCTGGTCCCGCACGCCTTCCCTGCTCGAGTCGTCGACGACGGGGGAGACCGTTGATTCGACGCGATGGCAGCTGTTCTTCGCCATCGACGTCACCCTGTTCCCCTTCTGATCCGATCACGGAGCGGCCGCGTCCGTCGTATCCGGTGACGACCCTTCGGTGCCGCTTCGGGGTCACGCCCGATCAGACCAGCTCGACGATCTTTTGCGGAAACTTGTGCAATTTCTCGACCACGCCGGTTTCGCCGATCAGGAAGTTGTCGCAGCACCAGCTGTACGTGCGCTCGGTGACGTAAGTCGGGTGGCACACCATGTTCATGTGTTTCTGCAGGGCCATGGTTTCATCGTGCCGGACGAGCGGCCGCTCTACCATGTCGTAGCCCTGGCCGTGCGCGTGCAGGCGCTTTTCCTCGGGGCGCTTGTTCCTCTTCATGAAGGCGTTGTACTCGGCGAAGATCTCGCTGCACTTTGCCCCGGGCTTCATCAGATCTAGCGTGAATTTCTGCGCTTCGAGCACGAAGGCGAATTCGTCCTTCATCTCCTGCGAGGCCTTTCCCAGCACGCAGGTGCGGCCGAGCTCGGTGTAGAAGCCCCCCGGCCCGTTGTTCTCGATCAGGATGGTGAACTGGTCGCCTTCGCGCAGAACCCGGTTCTGCTGGTAGCGGTTGGCGAAGACCGCGGCGGTGCCGACCGGACCCGAACCGGTCATGAACAGGCCCTGCTCGCTGCCGTGCTTGTGGCCGACGTGCTCGGCGATCGCGGCGAGCTCGATCTCGCGCATTCCGGGTTTGACCGAGGTGAAGGTCTGCTCCATCGCCTTGTCCTGGAGGGCGGCGGTGAGGCGGATGCGATCCAGCTCCTCGTGGCTCTTCACCGCCTTGATCCGGTCGACCATGTCGGACGCATCGGCGAAGGTCGCGCGCGGGAACGTTCGCCTGAGGTAATCGCCCAGGGCGAAAGACATCGCGGCCCTGCCGAGCAAACCGATGGTTGCGCCGGCGAAGCGCTCGAGCACCTTTTCGGCGAGTTGCGCGTCGTACTCCACGGTGTAGGGGCAGGAAGCGTAGGAGGGTGTTCCCATGAAGCGCGCGGTGCCGCGGCGCACGCCGTCGCCCTGGAGCGGGATCTCGCGCACCGCCCCCATCGGCCCCTGGCCGATCACCGTCATGCGATCGTCCCTGGGGAAGACGACCGTCACCGGATAGCCGTTGGTCGCCGGGACGTCGGTGAAGTACTTGACGTATCCGCCCATCCAGTCGTTGTTCGACTGCATGAGGAGCACGTCCACTTTGTGCCCGGCCATCGCCGAGCGCACCGCGGTCCAGCGGCGCGTAAGCTCCTCGGTGGAGATGGGATGATTGATGCGTTCGTTGACCTGCATCGCCTTCCCCCTGCTACCGTGCGACGACGTTGACCATGTGCGCGATGTCCCCGGCCAGAAATTTTCTCAGGTTCTCCACCACGGTGGGCAGGGCCTCCTCGGCATACTGGTCGTGAAATCCGCCGAGGTGCGGGGTCACGATTACGTTTTCCATGCTCCAGAACGGATGCCCGGGGGGAAGCGGCTCTTCGGCGAAGACGTCGAGCGCGGCGCCGGCGAGGCGCTTCTCGCTCAAGGCGCGCAGCAGCGCCTCCTCGTCGAGGATCCCGCCGCGCGCGAGATTGACGAGGCAGGCCGAGGGTTTCATCGCCGCCAGTACGTTCGCGCTCACGATCCCGCGCGTCTCCGGCGTGTAGGGCGTGAGCAGCACCAGGAAGTCGAGATCCCGCACGACCTCACCGAGCGTATCGCGGTGGACCACGCGATCCAGGCCCGGGGTCTCGCGAGGGCTGGAACTGATGCCGACCACGTTCATGCCGAAGGCCTTGCACTTGGGTGCGAGGGAACGGGCGATCGCGCCGACGCCGAAGATGCCGACCGTCCGGCCCTTGAGCAACCGCGCGGGGTAGCGCTCCCATTTGCGCTCGCGCTGGTTGCGCAGCGCGCGGGGCAGATCGCGCGCGAGCGCGAGCATCAGCATGACCGCGGACTCGGGCACCGAGTCTCCGTGCAGGCCGTGCATGTTGGTGACGAGCACGCCCTCGCGCAAGGGCGGCCGGTCCACGATCCCGTCGACGCCGGTGCCCAGTGCCTGGATCCACTTCAGCTTCTCTCCCTTCTCGAGCACGTGGTCGGCCATGTGCGCCCCGAAGGTGATCAGAATGTCGGCGGAACCGATGAAGGGGTCGACCTTGGAGTGGTGATCGACCATGTCGATGGCGATCGAGGGAAACCGGCCGCGCAAGTGATCGTAGTACTGCTTCCTGACTTTTTCCGGGAGGGTGAGCAGGATGAGCACTCGGGTCATGGGAGGGCGGTTCGGATGGTGTGGCTCTTTCGAGCGCGCCACTGCGGGTTATTCCGAACGCGTGCAATTCTCGAATCGGCCCATCCCCTTGTCAAGCGCGGGCGGTTCGATCCGCCGAGGAGCAGAGCACGCGGGGCGATTTCGCTGCGCGCGCGACGCCGCGGCGGCGATGCATCTCCGTGTGGAATTGTTGGGGGAGCCACGATACGGCAAAATCCCCCGCAGCGGAGGCAGCGATCCCGCGGCACGCTCGCGCCCGCGGACCGGCGTGGCGTATGGACGATACGGGAAAAAGGCCAGTCTGCGGCAGGGCCGCCCGCTACCTCGTCTGAGTCAGCAGGATGAGGAGAAGGATCAGGACCGTAAGCGATTGCCACCCGACCCGCTGGAACATGAGAAAGTGGCTGCGCTCCTGATCCGAGGGTCCGCCGTGCGCCATCGAAGCGATACCCAGGATCAGCGCGAGAATCGTGACGGCCAGCCCGGCCACGACAAGTACCGTCAAAGTGTTCATCGGGCACCTCCTGCCTGTTACGACAGCTACCAAGAGACACCTTTCCCCGGCGGCCGGCTTTGATCCAGGTCAAACCCCCGGCCTGCCCGGTCACGGTCCGTCCGACGCCATCTCGGTCTCGAACCTGCTTGAACCGGTCGCTGCGCGCTGCGCTACCCTGTGCGTCTTGGGGCAGACCCGCGAGGCGACCATGAGAAAACTCCACCGATTCGTTGCGGACAGGAAAATCGCCGGCATTTGCGGCGGCCTGGGCGAGTACTTCGATCTCGACCCGGTGTTCTTTCGCCTGTTCTTTCTGATGTCGCTGCTTTTCGGCGGAGTCGGGGCTCTGGTCTACCTGATTCTCTGGATCCTGGTACCCGAGAAGGCGGGGCAGGGCGAGCCCCGAAGCGCGACGCGGCTGCACCTGTCGGAATCCGATCGCAAGCTCATGGGCGTGTGCGGCGGCCTCGGAGAATGGCTCGAAATCGATCCCGTGTTCGTCCGGGTCGCTTTCGTCCTGCTCGCCCTGGTGGGCGGCCTGGGAATCCTCGTCTATCTCGTCCTGTGGCTCCTGATTCCGCGTGCCCCGGACGGGGCGGCGGAAAACGGCTGATCGCAAGCCTGCGGGGGACGGCATGGTCCGGGCTTCGGGCATGATTCAGGCCGAGGCCTCGAAGGACGCGCTCGGGCGTCTCCGCATCGACAGATGGCTCTGGGCGGCGCGCTTCTACAAGACGCGCAGTCTCGCTGCGCGGGCGGTGGAGGGAGGCAAGGTCAGGCTCAACGGCGAGCGGGTGAAGCCGGGAAAGGACGTGAAGACGGGCGACCTGCTGGAAGTGCGTTCCGGCGATCTGCAATGGTCGATCGAAGTCCGCGCCGTTTCGCTGCGGCGCGGACCGGCGATGCAAGCCGCGCTGCTCTATGCCGAAACCGGGGAAAGCCGCGAGCGGCGCGAGCGCATGATCGCGATGCGCCGCGCCGGGCCGCACCCGGGGCAGGGCAGGCAGGGCCGGCCGACCAAGCGCGACCGCCGCCTGATCCGGCGCTTCACAGAGGGGTGAGCGCATGAAGCTCGGGCCGGACGACTCCGCAAGATCTCCGCCTTGACGCTGGAGCCCTACGCGCGGCGCGCCGACGGAGTTAGGGGGAGCCTGAGGAAGTGTGAGTTGTGTAAAATCAAACACTTGACTCGCAGCGCTCTGACGGAGCGCATTGGCCGCAGCCTGAGGGGACTCAAAAAATAGCGTACCTATGTGCGCT
>JBATEB010000096.1:0-14505 GCA_049663805.1 Burkholderiales bacterium
AACGTCTACATGGACGAAGTCGCCGACTGGGGGATCGAGGCGCTGGAGGCGGCCGCCGCGGGTTTGAGGTGCAGGAGCGCGGTGCACATCTGCTATGGCTACGGCATCAAGGCGAACGTCGACTGGAAGGGCACCCTCGGTTCGGAATGGCGGCAGTACGAGGCCACTTTCCCGCTGCTCGCCCGGTCGAAGATCGACCAGATATCCCTCGAATGCGCGAATTCGCGCGTGCCGCTCGAACTGCTCGGGCTGCTGAACGGCAAGGAGGTGCTGGTCGGGGCGATCGACGTTGCCAGCGACACGGTCGAAACCCCCGAGCAGGTCGCCGCGACGATCCGCTCCGCGATGAAATTCGTCGCCCCCGACAAGCTCTACCCGTGCACCAATTGCGGCATGGTGCCGCTCGGCCGCGATATCGCGCTCGGGAAGCTCAAGGCCCTTTCCCTGGGGGCGGCGCTGGTGCGCCGCGAGCTCGGCGGCTAGCGTCCCGCCGCGCCCCTGAAGGAACGAGCCTGCCCTGCGTGCGCTGAAGGCGGCGGCAACCGTTCCGCGCTAGGCGTTGGCCGCGCGGATCGCGCGCCACAGCTTGTCGGGCGTGTACGGAAAGTCCAGGTGGTCGATCCCGAGGGGTCGCAGCGCGTCGATCACGGCGTTCGCCACCGCAGGCACGGCGCCCGTGGTCCCCGCCTCCCCCGCGCCCTTGACCCCGAGAGGGTTCCCCGGCGAGGGAATCGAGCGATCGAACAGCCGGATTTCCGGCATGTCGTCGGCGCGCGGCATCGGATAGTCCATGAAAGTGCCGGCGAGCGGCTGACCCGTGGCGGGATCGTAGACGGCGTGCTCGCCGATCGCCTGCCCGAGTCCTTGCGCGATTCCGCCGTGCAGCTGGCCTTCCAGCAGCACGTGATTGATGACGCGCCCGCAATCGTCCACGGCGGTGTAGCGCAGGATGGAAAGGACGCCGGTGTCCGCATCGATCTCCACCTCGACGACGTGCGCCCCGCTCGGGAAAGAGCGCGGCAGCGGGATCTCGCCGCCGGCGTCGAGCGCGGCGCCGTGCTTCTTCGCGAGGTCTTCGATGCCGATCGAGACGTCGGTGCCCTTGACGCGGTAGCGGCCCTTGCTGAATTCGAGGTCGGTCGGGGCGACCTCCAGGTCCTTCGCCGCGAGCTCGGTGCCCTTGCGCACGACTTCGCGCGCCGCCACCAGCAGCGCTCCGCCGTGCGCCATCATCGAACGCGAACCTATGGTTCCCTCCCCGATGAGCCGCGGCCCGTCGGGATCGCTCGCGCGCAGGGTGATTTTTTCCGGATCCATGCCGAGCGCCTCGCCGACGACCTCCGGGTAGACCGTCTCGTGGCCCTGCCCCGACGGCCCGGCGAGCACGTACAGGAGCGCGTTGCCGGATTCGCCGAACTTGATCATCGCCTCTTCCTTCGGCGCCCCTCCGGCCCCCGCGGGCTCGACGAAAAGGGCGCACCCGATCCCGCGCAACTTGCCGCGCTTCCTCGCCTCGGCGCGGCGCGATTCGAACGCGCTCCACTCGCCTTGCTCGAGCGCCTCGTCGAGCAGCCCGTGCGGATCCCCGCTGTCGTATACGGAATGCGGGTGCGGCGTCTGGTAGGGAAAGGCGTCCTTGGGGATGAGGTTGCGGCGGCGCAGCTCGATGCGGTCGATCCTCGTCTCCCGGGCCGCCTCCTCGACCAGGCGCTCGGCGAGGTAGCAGACGTTGGGACGCCCCGCGCCGCGGTAGGCCGTGGTGGGCGTGGTATTGGTGAGGGCGAGCCGGTGGCGCCCGTACATTGCGGGTATCCGGTACAGGTTGATCGCATGCAGCCCCGGGGGCAGCGTGTTGATCAGGGCTCCGGGCGCGGACAGGTAGGCGCCCGCATTCACGAACCAGTTGATGCGGATCGCGAGAAATTTTCCGTCGCGGTCGAGCGCCAGCTCGCCGACGAGCTTTGCCGCGCGCCCGTGGTAATCCGACAGGAAAGTCTCCGATCGGCTCGACACCCACTTCACCGGCCTGCCGAGCGACTTCGACGCGAGCATCGCGACGCAGTACTCGGCGTAGGCGTCCGAGCGAATGCCGAAGCCGCCGCCCACGTCCTGGGCGCGCACCATGATCTTTTCGGCCGGAATTCCGGTGATGCCGCTCGCGCTCTGGCGCATGAGCGACAGGCCCTGGGAGCTGACGTAGAGCTCGTAGGTGTCCGCTTTGGCGTCGTACGCCGCGAGGCACGCCTTGGGCTCCATCGGGTTCCCGACCATGCGCTGGCTGTCCAGCTCGACCCGCGTGACGTGCGCCGCGCGCGCGAAGGCCTCGTTCGTCCTGGCCTCGTCGCCGTACTCGTAATCGAAGCAGAGGTTGCCGGCAATTTCCGGGTAGACCTGCTCGGCTCCCGGCGCGAGCGCCTGCTCGGCATCGACCACGACCGGCAACTCCCGGTACTCGATCTCGATCTTTTCCGCGGCGTCCTGGGCGGCGAGCGCCGTGTCCGCCACCACCAGGGCGACCTCCTGCCCGACAAAGCGAACCCGCCCGTTGGCGAGCCCGTCGCGGTGCGGCACCTTGATCGGCGTTCCGCCGCGTCCGGGATAGCGCGCGATTTGAGGGGTCGATTTGAAGCCGGCCCTGGCGGTATCGGCGCCGGTCAACACTGCGACGACGCCGGGAGAGGAGCGCGCGGCCTCGAGCTTCATCGAAACGATCTCGGCGTGCGCGTGGTCCGAGCGCAGGAAATAGCCGTGGACCTGGCCCGGGAGGTTGCAGTCGGAGGTGTACCTGCCCTGACCGGTCAGCAGCCTCAAATCCTCGCGCCGGCCCTTGAAAGCCGCACTCATCGTCTACCTCCGGGTCAATCCGGAAACGCACGCCCGGCCGCCGCCGGACAGCCGCTCCGCGGGAAACGCCAATCGCGGGCCGGCGGTCAACCGACGACGCCTGCGGCGGGCAGGCGCGCGCCGCCGGGCGTGCACATCATGACCCGGTTGCGTCCCGCGGCCTTCGCCTTGTAGAGAGCGACGTCCGCGGCACGCAGCACGGCCGCCCCGGTATCGCCATACGACGGAAAGCTCGCGAGTCCGATGGACACCGTGAGTTGGAGGGTCCCGTCTCCCGCGGGAATACGCGCCTGCTCTATCATGCGGCGCACCGCCTCGGCGCGGCCGCGCAACGCCGTTCTTTCCGCTCCCGGCAGGATGATGACGAATTCCTCTCCGCCGGCCCGGCAGGCGATGTCCTCTTCGCGGACGCTGGCGGTCAGCTCCTCCGCGATCCCCCTCAGCGCGCAGTCGCCGGCCTCGTGACCGAGGGTGTCGTTGACCTCCTTGAAGTGATCGACGTCGATCGCCATGACGCCGACCGACGCTCCGACCCGCCGCGCCCGCAGGATCTCGCGGTGCAGCCCCTCCCCGAGCTGGCGGCGGTTGTACAGGTTGGTGAGCGGGTCACGCATCGCCTCCAGATTCAGATCGAGCTGGCACATGACCTGCCGCGCGAGAATACGCAAAGTGTCGAGCTGTCTCGGGCTCAGTTTGCGCGGGACGAAATCGACCACGCACAACATGCCGAGAACGTAACCCTGAGGCGTGACCAGCGGGGCTCCGGCGTAGAACCGGACCCGGGGAGGGCCGGCGACCCAGGCGTGCTGCGCGAAGCGCGGATCCTCGAGAGCATCGCTCACCTCGAAGACATCCCTCTGGCGTATCGCGTGGCTGCAGAAGAAATCCGGGCAGGGCATCTCCCGGATGTCCAGGCCGCGCGCCGACTTGAAGAACAGGCGCCCGCCGTCGACCAGGCTCATCAGGGAAACCGGTGCGTCACAGATGCTCGCTGCCAGGCTGGTCAGGTCGTCGAAGCGGCCTTCCCGGCCGGTATCGAGGACACAATACGCCCTCAGCGCGGCCAGACGCGCGCTCTCGGCCGACCCGGAGGAGAATTGTCGCCGCAGAGTCGGGGCGCCTGACCTTTCGACCGCCATCTGAATCTTTTCTTGTGATCTCCCCGGGGAGTGGAAATTTACTACGGGCGGAGATCGCGGTAAAGGCGCCGGCGGAGCCATTCGCGGCGATTGCTGCGATGCGTTTCGGCTCGAAGTGAATGGCTTTCCTCAAGCTTCGTGACTAAACCCTTGCCGGCTCTTCCGATTCCCGGATTTCCGGCTCACCCCCACCGGGCGAAGCACAGTCCGATCCCGGTGAGCGCCGGCGTACGGTATGCCGGCGTGTAGGAAAGCCAGCTGAGGTCGAGATCGGCGGCCGCTGCGGCGGCGACGATCCAGTTGCGGATTTCGGAGCTGCCGGCTTTCAGCCGGTGGACTTCCAGGCGCGAAAGGAATTCGAAGTCCCTGCGCCGCAAAGCGTCGATGACCGCGCGATCGAGGTCCTCTTCGACCATGAAATGGCTCAGCCCACCGGAGGCGATGAGTCCGATACGGATGTCCTCCGGGTATCCTTCGATCAGCGCCTTGAGGGTCCTGCCGAAGCGCTCGCAGCGCCTGGGGTGGGGCTGGTTGGGCGGATGGTAGGTGTTCACGAAAATCGGCACGACCGGGATCATGCTCGCGCCCTCCCCTTTCAGATACCAGCGATGCACGAAGGAATAGGCGTGTCCTTCGCTCTGGGTCTCGTCGAGACCGGCGACCGCCGCCACGTCGAACTCACGCTCGACCAGCCCCTCGATGAGATGCAGGGCGAGCGGCCTGTGACAGGGATAGATCGCGTCGCTCTCGTCTTCGAAGCGGCGCATCTGGGCGCGGTTGTACCACTCCTCCGGCCAATTGAATCTTCGGGCGTTGTGCCGCGCCGCGTTGCGGATGCTCTCCCCGTAGTACACGCCGATCGCCGGCATGTGGCTGTCCTGGAACAGCTCGTGCTGGTCGTCGCCGACCACGATCAGCGCATCGAGCTTCGAGGCGGCAATCTCCCCCCTGAGCCGCCGCATCGCCTCCTGGACCTCGTTGAAGCGGCGGGTGGTCGCCTCCTCGGTGACCAGGGAGCTCGCCCCGGCCGGCGCGCGCGCCAGCATCTCCGCATAGGTGTGGGGTCGGCCTTCGCGGTCGTAGTACGTGAGCCGCTGGTCGCTCCGGCGGAAGCCCGCCAGCCAGTCCCCGAGCTCGGAGGCGAGCATCACGCTGTGCGAGGAGCCGAACGCGGCCGCAAGCTGCGCCATGGGATCGCTTCAGAGCGCAGCGATGGCCTGGATTTCCACCAGATAGGGCTCGCCGGCGAGCCGGTCGATCACGACGAGCGTATTGGGCGGATAGGCTCCGCCGGGGAAAAAGCGCGGGAACTCGCGCTGCCGGAACGCCCTCAGCTTGGGCACGTCCTGCGAGTGCACCAGGTAGGTCGTAAGCTGCACGACGTTGTTCCAGCCCGCTCCCGCCGCCCGTAGCGCGGCCTCGATGTTGGCGAAGACCTGGGCGCATTGCGCGTCGAAATCGTCCGCGCCGACGAGCTTTCCGGTCCGGTCCAGGGCGAGCTGGCCGGCGATGAAGACGAGCTCGCCGGCGCCCGTGACGCGCGCGAGATGCGAGTACTGCCCGGCGGGCGCGGCGAGCGTTTCAGGATTGGAAAAGCGGATCTCAGCAGGCATCGTTCGACCTCGGATGGTTTCGTCGTGTCGCCGCGATTCTAGCCCAGCTTCTCGCGCCCATGCGGCCCGCTGAAGTCGACGATCGGTCCGATCGGCACCACGCGGCTCGGGTTGAACTCCGGGTGGCTGCGGTAATAGTGCTCCTTGATGTGCCAGAAGTTCACCGTCGGGGCGACGCCCGGGAACTGGTAGAGCTCGCGCGTGTAGCCCCACAGCGCCGGGTAGTCGAGCAGTCGCCGCAGGTTGCACTTGAAATGGAAGTGGTACACGGTATCGAAGCGCACCAGCGTGGTGAACAGGCGCCAGTCGGCCTCGGTGAGGCGCGCACCGCAGAGGTAGCGGTTTCCGACGAGCCGGGCCTCGAGCAGGTCGAGCGTCGCGAAGAGACCGCGAGCCGCCCGCTCGTAGTTCTCCTGGGCGGTGGCGAAGCCCGCGCGATAGACCCCGTTGTTGACGGTGCGGTAGACGAGCTCGTTCCAGCGGTCGATCTCGGGCCGCAGGGCCTCGGGGTACATGTCGGGGAGCCGCCTCTCGGCGAAGGCGTCGAACTCCCGGTTGAGCATCCTGATGATCTCGGAGGACTCGTTGTTGACGATCGTTCCCGAGACCCGGTCCCACAGCACCGGCACGGTCACGCGCCCGGAGAAATCGCCCTTCGCGCGCGTGTAGATCTCGTGCAGGCGCGCCGCGCCGTTCACCGTGTCCGGCACGCAACCCGGGCGATCGGAGAACACCCAGCCGTCCGCGTCCATGAAGGGGTCGACCACGGAGACCGAAATCGCCTTCTCCAGGCCCTTGAGCGCCCGGAAAATCAGCGTGCGGTGGGCCCACGGACAGGCGTAGGACACGTACAGGTGGTAGCGTCCCGCCTCGGCTTTGAATCCGGAGGCGCCGTCGGCGGTGACCCGGCCGCGGAAAATCGACTGATCGCGGATGAACTCCCCGCCGGTCGCGCGCGTATCGCGGGGAACGTCCTTCCAGAGGCCTTCGACGAGTATGCCCATGTCCTGTCCGCGCTGACTGCGTTGAGCCCGCTATGATACGCATCTTCGCACTCTTCTCCGAGGGGAAGCGCCGGCAATGACGCAGTTCGTGCACCTCCCGCCTCCGCCGGTGCCCGGGGGCACATGAAATTTCTCGTCCTGCCCGGGGACGGCATCGGACCGGAGATCACCGCCGCCGCGCTCTGCGTTCTCGAGCGCGCGAGCACCCTCCACGGGCTCGGCCTCGAATGGCAGCGCGAGGAGATCGGGCTTGAAGCCCTGAGGCGGGAAGGCACGACGCTCCCTGCGCGCGTGATGGAGGCCGCCCGTGCCGCCGACGGCCTGATCCTCGGGCCGCTGTCGACCATCGACTATCCGGCGCGCGAGCGCGGCGGCATCAACGCATCGGCCGAATTCCGCACGCGGCTCGATCTCTACGCCAACGTCCGCCCGGCGAAGTCGCGCCTCGGCCTGGGACTGACCGGCAAGCCGGTCGATCTGGTGATCTACCGCGAGAATACCGAAGGTTTCTACGCCGACCGCAACATGTACTCCGGCGGAGGCGAGTTCATGGTGACCGAGGACACGGCCATCGCGCTGCGCCGCGTCACGGCGAGGTGCTGCGAGCGCATCGCGCGGCGCGCCTTCGAGGCGGCGGCAGTTCGCCGAAAGAAAGTCACTGCCGTCCACAAGGCGAACGTGTTTCGGATCTCCGACGGCCTGTTCCTGCGCGAAGTGCGCAAGGTCGCACGGGGGTTTCCGCAGGTCGAGCTCGAAGAAATCATCGTCGACGCCATGGCGGCGCTGCTGTTGCGCGATCCGATGCGCTTCGACGTGATCGTCGCCGAGAACCTGTACGGCGACATCCTTTCCGACGAGGCCTCGGAGCTCTCGGGCGGCCTGGGGTTGGGCGGCTCGATCAACGCCGGTGATTCGTGGTGCCTCGCCCAGGCGCAGCACGGGTCGGCGCCCGACCTCGCCGGACGGAACCGGGCGAACCCCGCCTCGCTCATCCTGTCCGCCGCGCTGTTGCTCGAATGGCTGGCCGTTCGGCGTTCCGATGCCGCCCTGTCCGCCGCCGCGAAAAGCATCGAGGCGGCGGTCGACCGCACCCTGGCGGACCCGATGAAGCGGACGGCCGACCTGGGAGGCACGATGGGAACGCGGGAATTCGCCCTGGCAGTCGCCTCGGCCCTCGGATAGCATGTGCCCCTGGGAAGCTCCCAAGTCCTCCCGCCCTCATGAAGGGGTCCCTATGAAGCGAATCGTTTTCCTGATCGCCGCCGCCGCTCTCGCCGGCTGCAGTGTGGAAACGGCGAGCACCGCCGCGACCGCCGCCGCCGCCAAGAAGCGGGAGATCGAGCAAGGCAAGAAGACCATGGAGCAGATGCAGCAGAAGATCGGCCAGTCGATGGAGCAGGTGCAGCAATCCCAGCAGGCGCGAGAGAACGCCGCGCAATAGGTTTCCTGTCCGCCCGCATGCGGGAGAGCTCGTTCGTGCGAAAGTGCTCAATCGTGCGGCGCTCGCCGCCCCGCGCAGACCGGTCTGGTAATACGATTCCCCGCACGACGGCATTTCGAGTTGCAGCGCCAGGAGGTGTGACATGCTGAAATGGCTTCGAGTGATTGCATTTGCTTGTCTTGCCGCGGGGACGTCCGTCGCCGCCGCGGCTCCGTTCTTCACCGTCAAGAACGTTTTTCTCGGCGGCGGCCTGAGCCGGAACGACATCTCGGGCTCGGACGGCGCCACCGGTGTCCAGGCATTCGGCGGCTATACCTTCGGCGAATTCGCGCCGAAGCTCTACCTCGACGCCGAGGCCGGCTATATGGACAGCGGCAACCTGCGACCCAACGCCCCGCAGCCCTTTTCGCGGGCAAGGGGTCCGTGGACCACCGGCGTCGCCCGCTACGTGGTCGTTCCGAGTATCGAGTTGCTCGCCCGCGCGGGCATCGATCTCGGCGACGACGACGGCCCGATGTTCGGCATCGGGGCCGGATTCATCGCCAGCCGGAACCTCAAGTTCAGGGTCGAGTTCGTCGCGCGCGACCACGTCGACTCGCTGCAGTTCAACGTCGTCGTCTTTCCCTGGCGGTAGCGCGACCGGGCGGCGCAAGGCCCGATTCTTCGCCGGTCCGGGGGTGCCGAATCCCCGACGGCGTATCGCTCCGCCGGTCACCGGCGGCGTGAAGAATTACGCATCGCGATGACCCCTTCCGAATGCGTCAGACGTAATCCGCTGATTGAATGGGGGTTCGCGGCTGGCATGATTGCTGCTCGCTACCGGGTAGGCGGGATCGCGAAGGAACGCTCCCGACAGGAATCGCCCGCCAGTCGGGCAAGGTGCCCATCTCGGAAGGAGACTGCGATGCAAAGCAAGAAGACCATGATCGTCAACGAGTCGGCCGCGAGCCGGCAACTGGTGCAAGGAATGTTCTCGCGCGGAGTGATGAGCCTGTCCGGGCGGCGCCCCGCGGCGGCGAACTGGGAACTCGTCCGCGGAGTGCTGGCGCAGCCGCATCTGGTCGGAAAGCGCTCGTAATCGAACGGCGCTCCGGTCTTCGTTTCGCGGGGTCGCGGGCGCGTTGCGCGCCGCCCTCGCGAGCGCGCCGGGGTCTTCGAGCACCGCGGAATGAAATCTGCCGGGAGCGTCTCGGCATCGTCCCGCCGGTCGGACGCAGGCACGGTGAATTCCATGGAGACCGCGCACTTCCAGCGCGGCTGGGGATAGAATTCGGTCTGATCGTCTCGAGGCGCGTTTGAGCGATGTCGACAACGCTGGTGTACAAGGGGTTCCAGATCAGGGCCGGTTGCGTGGGCTTGCAGGGCCGCGATCGTTTCAGGCCCACGCTGGTCATTGCCCGGCATCACGAAGGGCTCAGCTATACGAACGACAGGACTTTCTCCCCGCCGTATCCGCGCGACTCTTACGCGACCGAGGACGAGGCCATGGCGACGGCGCTGTCCGCGGGCAAGGCCATCATCGACGGTACCTTGCCGGGCCTCAGCGTCGCGGACCTCTGAAGGGTCGAATGTCCGGGAGAGCATGCCCGGCCGCCACGCCTGCGCGGCCGGAACATCGGGGATCGGGACAGCGTCCGCTCAGGGATTCCGGCCCCGACCTTGTTTCGAGCTCGACTCGCCGCCCGCGCGCTGCCACGCGGCCCTGCGAAAACGCGCGCGGCGCGCGGCCCCATCGGCGTCCTGCAGGGCATACTCGCGCAAGCGCGCATTGAGCGCCAGGCGCAGCGCCTCGGGCAGACCGCCCGCGGCCTGCTCGAAGCGCGCGATGATCGGGTCGGCCTCGAGCGAGTCGCCGGGGGCGATCCCCGCCCCGATGAATTCCCCGGAGCCCGACGGCCCGCCGTCGTGGAAGAAGCCGCCGTCCCGGCTCCACACCAGGGCGCGCTCGTTGGAGTCGATGCCGTAGCACAGCTGGAACGCGGCCAGCTCGCCGGCCGCCTGGAGCACGAACAGGTCGAAGTAGTCGTCGTGGAACCAGCGCCGCTGGCTCGACGGGTCGTCCTGGGCTACGTCGAGAATCTCTCGCAACACCGCCATGCTCCCGTTCATCGTCCGCCGTAACCGTAGCACAAGGCGCCGGGCGCAAGCAAAAGTTCCCGCCCGGCAAAGCTGAGCTAGAGTGGCGGCTGCGAATTCACGAAAGCCCGACCCATGAGCGACACGCTTACCGGAAGCTGTCTCTGCGGCGCCATACGTTACGCCATCGACGCCCCCGTCACCGAGCTGCGCGCCTGCCACTGCGTGCACTGCCAGAAAGCCTCCGGCGCGGGCGGCAGCGTCAACGCCGTGGTCCCGAGCGCAGCCTTCCGCATCCTCCGGGGTGAGCCGAAGGTCTACGGGTCGCAGGCGGAAAGCGGCCGCACCCTGAACCGCCACTTCTGCGGGGACTGCGGCTCGCCCCTCTACAGCCAGCGTGCCAACAACAAGGAATTCGTCGTCGTGCGCATCGGCACGCTCGACAGCGCACCGCCGATGAAGGTCACCTCCAACATCTGGACCCGCAGCGCCCGCCCGTGGGCCTTCATCGATCCCGCGAGCAAGCGCTTTCCCGGGCAGCCGGACGCGCCGGCGGCGAAGTAGAGGGAGAGGGCTAGTCGGCTCGCGCCGGCGCCGCGCGGGTGGCGACCACCACGCCGACGAGGATGGTGGCGATCCCCACCGCGTGAAAAAACCGGAAGGATTCGTCGAGGAAGCCGATCGCGAGCAAGGTGCCGAACGCGGGAAGGAGGTGCACGGTGAAGCCCGCCGCATTGGCGCCGACGATCGCCACACCGCGGTTCCAGCAGATGAACGCGCCCACCGAGGCGGCGAGGCCCACGTAGAGCGCCGCGGCGACGCCGGCGGCGCCGGGCCAGCGCGGCGGCGCGTAATAAGCCTCCAGCGCGACGGCCGGCAGGAGCAGGACCGCGCCGATCGCCGAAATCACGAACAGGAACGCGATCCCGTCGAGCTCGGGCGGACGGCGCTTCAGGAGCACCGAGTACACGCCCCACGCCGGCATGGCGAGGAGGATCAGCGCGTCGCCCGCGTGGAACTCCAGGCGCGCGAGGCTCGCGGGATCGCCGCGCGCCAGGATCACGAGGATGCCCGCGAGCGAGATCAGCATCCCGGCGACCTGCCTGCGCGTGCCGCGCTCGCCCTCGATCGCCCAGGAGCAGAGCAGCATGAAGGCGGGCAACGAGGAATTGAGCAGCACCGCGTTCACCGCGGTGGTGGTCTTCAGCCCCGAATAGACGAGCGACTGGAACAGCGCCACGCCGAGGAAGGAGAGCGCGAGGAGCAGGCCGGCGGAGCGCCGGATCGCGGGCAGGCGCCCGCGCAGGCGCGGCAGCGCGAACGGCGCGAGCACCACCACCGCGACCAGCCAGCGCCAGAAATTCAGCGCGTTGGGCTCGAAGAGATCGCGCAGCGCGCGGCCCACGACCCAGTTGCCCGCCCAGAAGAGCATCGCGAGCGCGAGGAGGAGGAAAGCGAGGCTGCGCGAAGCGGTTTCAGTCTTGTTCAAACGGGTGAGACCTGTGCAGGTCCGGCATTCTACGATCAATGCTCGCCGATTCGCCACGGCGCCGGGACGTGGAACGGGTTTCCCGGCCTGCAATCCAAAGATACCGTTGAAAACGGGGCGCGACCGGAGAAGCGCGCAACTTTTTCCATTTATACTGGCGCCGTGCGTCTCCTCACCTTCTCCACCGCGAACGATCCCGCTCCGCGCACCGGCCTGCGCCAGGGCAAGCGCATTCTCGACCTCTCCGCGAACGGCTTTCCGGCGCGCATGAAGGAGCTGCTCGCCGAGGGGCCCGCGGGCCTGGCGCGCGTGCGCGCGCGCGGCGAGGCCTGGCAGAAGAATCCGTCCAAGTTCGCCGCGCTGGAGGAGAAAGACATCACTTACCGGCCGCCGGTCCCCGACGCCGACAAGTTCCTGTGCGTCGGCAAGAACTACCGCACCCACCTCGCGGAACTGCGGGCGAACGAACTCCTCGCCGAGACGCCGCAGGAACCGACCGCTTTCGTCAAGCTCAATTCCTGTCTCGTCGGGCACAACGCGAAGGTCGCGAGGCCCGACGGCATCGTGCACCTGGACTACGAGCCGGAGCTGGTGTTCGTCATCGGCACGCGCGCGCTCGGCGCGAAGAAGGCGAACGCCTTCGGCTACGTCGCCGGCGTGACGATCCTCAACGACCTCACCGACCGCGATTCGCAAAAGCGCGAAGTCGCCTCGGGATCTCGCTTCTGGACCGGCAAGAACATCCCCGGTTTCGGGCCTTTGGGACCGGAGATCGTCACGCTGGAGGAAATCCCCGACCCCTACGACCTGTGGATGACCTGCGCGGTGAACGGCGAGCAGCGCCTGCGGGTCAACACCGGCGACCAGATCTGGAAGCTGCCCGAGATCCTCGAGCATTTCTCGCGCTACATTCCGTTCGAGCCGGGCGACATGTTCTCCACCGGCGCGCCGGGTGGGGTCGCGGTCGGCAAGCCCAACGCCGCGGAGCTGTTTCTCAAACCCGGCGACGTCGTCGAATGCGGCATCGAAGGCATCGCCACCCTCAAAACGACGATTGACTCCCCATGAAAATTCCCGCCCTGCTCGTTTCGCTCCTTCTTTCCTTCGCCGCCTCGGCCCAGACTTTCCCGGCGAAGCCGGTGCGCGTGATCGTCCCCTTCCCGCCCGGCGGCGGCGCCGACGCGCTCGCCCGGCTGATGGCGCCGAAGCTCGGCGAGATGTGGAAGCAGCCGGTGCTGGTCGAGAACAAGCCCGGCGCGAGCGGCCATATCGGCGCGGACCTGGTCGCGCAATCCCTTGCCGACGGCTATACGGTCCTCATGAGCTCGACTGCCTCGCTCACCGAGAAAAACGCCCACCAGTTCGCGCCGGTGACCCTGGTCTCCGCCTCGCCCTACGTCGTCACCGCCAACCCGAAAGTGAAGGCCTCGAACATCGCCGAGCTGATCGCGCTGGCGAAAGCGAACCCCGGCAAGCTCAGCTTCGGCTCCTCGGGCACGGGCGCCGCCTCGCACCTCTCCGCGGAGCTGTTCAAGTCCATGGCCCGGATCGACCTGCTGCACGTTCCCTACAAGGGCGTCGGCCAGGCGGTCACCGACCTCCTCGCCGGCCAGATCGACCTCTTGTTCGCGCCTTCGCAGGCCGTGATCCAGCACGTCAAGGCCGGCAAGCTCAAGGCCCTCGCCTCGACCGGCGCCAGGCGCACCGAAACCCTGCCCGAGCTCCCGACCGTCGGCGAGACCGTACCGGGCTACGCGGCCGTCGGCTGGTTCGGCCTGCTCGCTCCCGTCGCCACGCCGAAGCCGGTCGTCGAGAAATTGAGCGCCGATGCCAACCGCGTCCTCGCCGATCCGGTCGTGCGGGGCCGCATGCGGGCCCTGGGCGCCGACCCGAGCGGGAACACGCCGGAGGAATTCGCGCGCTTCATCCGCGAGGACCAGGCGAAGTGGGCGAAGCTGATGCGCGAGGCCGGGATCAAGCCGCAATAGACTTCCGCGAACGCCTCCGAGGCCTCCTATTCGGCGATCGGCACGCCCTGCCCGCCGAGGACCCTGTCAGCCGGCAGGGGTTCGAAGCTGCCGCAACACCTCATGCCGCTCCCGTTCGAATCCCGATGGCAAACTCGCCTCCGGGTCGAGCATCCAGGAAACGATGTCCTTCCAGACCACGATGCGCTGCAGGTCTCTCAGGAGCGTGTGGTAGCCCTCGGGATAGAGGCCGAACCTGAAGTGTTGCGGCGCGTCTTGCGGCCAGCGCTCGAACAGCGCGATCATCGGCCGGCGGGGGATCATGACGTCGCGCAAACCATAAATCACGAGCGTCCTGGGCCTGATCTTCGCTACCGACAGCATGCCCTGATCCATCAGGTCGGTGAGTCCGCTCAGGGTGTCGAGGCGGGTCTCCTTCATCACCAGGGGATCCTGGGCGAACTCGGCCAGCATCGCGGCATTGTCCGAGGACACGATGCCGTACTCCTTGCTGCTCAAGGTCAGTGCCGGGGTCAGGCGAGCGCCCATCCAGATCCCGAAGCGCTGATACCACGGCATGGTGTCTCGCGACCAGATTGCCGGGGTCACCAGTATCACCCCATCGACCCTGATCCCGGTCTCCTGCGCCAGCGCGACGGCGATCAGGGCGCCGCCCATGCTCTCGCCGAGCACGAACAACGGCAGGCCGGGATGATCCCGGCGGACAAAATGCAGGACGGCGAGGAAGTCGCCGACCATCACCTGGGTTCCGGCCCATTTGCCGCGATCGGGCGCGCCGCCGAATCCCCGCTGATCGTAGGCCACGGTCTTGATCCCCGCCTGGGCAAAGTATCGGGCCGGATCCTCGATGAACCGGCCGTAGTCGTTGAAACCGTGCAAAGCGACCAGCACGGCTTTCGGATGCTCGCCGG
>JBATEB010000097.1:0-17781 GCA_049663805.1 Burkholderiales bacterium
GGCACAGGCTCGCCCTGTTTCTGTTCGATCTGGAGCGCTTCAAGAACATCAACGACAGCCTCGGCCGGCCCGCCGGCGACGCGCTCCTCAAGCAGGTGGCGGAGTGGCTGACGCGCAACCTCGGAGACGCCAGCCTGTTCGCGCGAATCGACGCGGACCATTTTGCCATCGTGCTGCCGGAGGTCAGGCAGGGCGGCGACGTCGCGCGGCTTCTGGAGAAAACGGCGGCGGCGTTTCTTGAGCATCCGTTCCGCCTGAACGACGCCGTGTTCCGTATCGCCGCCAAGGTCGGAGCCGCGCTATTCCCGGATGACGGCGCCGACGCCGACACCTTGTTCAGGAACGCCGAGGCCGCGCTCAAGAAGGCCAAGGCCAGGGGCGATCGCTACCTGTTCTACACGCAGGCCATGACCGAAGCGGTGGCCGGCACGCTCACCCTGGAGAACCAGCTGCGCCAGGCGCTCGACAAGGAAGAATTCGTGCTCCATTACCAGCCCGCGGTGAGCCTCGCGAGCGGCAAGCTCACCGGCGCCGAGGCGCTGATCCGCTGGAACGATCCGCGCACCGGCCTGGTGCCCCCGGGCCGGTTCATCCCGGTCCTGGAGGAGACCGGGTTGATCTATGAGGCCGGGCGCTGGGCGCTGCGTAAAGCCATCGAAGACTACCTGCGCTGGCGCAACGCCGGGCTGCCCGCCGTGCGCATCGCGGTGAACGTGTCGCCGCTGCAGCTGCGCAACCGCGGCTTTGTCGAGGAGATCAGGCAAGTGGTCAGTGTCGACGCCCATGCCCCGGCCGGACTGGAGCTGGAGATCACCGAAAGCCTGATCATGGAGGACATCAAGCACAACATCGCCAGCCTCAAGGCGATCCGCGCCCTGGGGGTGACGATCGCCATCGACGACTTCGGCACCGGCTTCTCCTCGCTCAGCTACCTCGCCAGGCTGCCGGTGGACACCCTCAAGATCGACCGCTCCTTCGTGGTCGACATGACCGCCGCCCCGGAGGGACTGGCGCTGGTGTCCACCATCATCACCCTGGCGCATTCGCTCAAGTTGAAGGTGGTGGCCGAAGGGGTCGAGACCGAGGAGCAGTCGCGCCTGCTGCGGCTGCTCGACTGCGACGAAATGCAGGGCTTCCTGTTCGGCAAACCGGTGCCGGGCGAGATCTTCGAAACAAAGTACCTGGCCCCGCCTCCCGCCGCGTGAGGAACGGGGATGAAGATCCTGACGCGACTGCCGCCGGTTCGGAGTCCGGGCGGGCGTGTATGTACGCCCCCGCACATCTCCGATAGACTGCAAGGCAGGCAGGGGGCACCGACCAGGACCGGAAAGCGCCATGCGAATACACACGGCAACAGTCTTCCCCTACGTTCGCTTGCTGGCGTTCGCAATCGCCGGCACGGCCCTGTTGTCAGCCGGCGAGGCCGCGGCGGCAGAAGCGATCAGGATCGGCGGCACCGGCAATGCGCTGGGCGCCATGCGGCTGCTCGCAGACGCATTCCGCAAGCACAACCCCGACGTGAAAGTAACGGTGCTGCCGAGCGTGGGCACCCGCGGCGCGATCAAGGCGGTCCCCAAAGGCGCTCTCGACATCGGGTTGAGCGCGCGGCCGCTGACGGAGGAGGAGCGCAAGCTCGGCTCGATCGCGCTCGAGTATGCGCGCACGCCGCTGGTGTTCGCCGTTTCGACGAAAACGCAGGTCAGGGCGATCACCCTGGACCGGATTGCCGACATCTACGGCGGCAAGCTGGCGAACTGGCCGGACGGCACCCAGATTCGCCCGGTGTTGCGCCCGATTGGAGAAGACATTACAAAACAGATAAAGCACATGTCTCCGGCCCTGGACAAGGCATTGTCCGCGGCGGAGCAACGCCCGGGCATGCCCTTCGCGACCACCGACCAGGAAGCCGCCGACAAGACGGAGAGCATACCGGGGGCGCTGAGCGCCACGACGCTGAGCCTGATCCTCTCTGAAAACCGGCCGTTGCGGGCGTTGACGCTGAACGGTGTCGAACCGACGGCCGGCAACGGCGCTTCCGGCAAATACCCCCACGCCAAGGGGTTTTTCCTCGTCACCCGGCCCGACCCATCGGCGGCGGTGAAACGCTTCATCGCCTTCATGCAGTCTCCCGCCGGGCGCGAAATCCTGGTCCGTTCCGGGAACTGGATACCCTAAAGCGCCGCCCGAGATGCCATCGACCGACAAGAAGGTCACCTCCATTGTCAGCCGGGTGGCGCTCGCGGTCGCGCTGGTGGTCGCGTTCGCCCTGCCGCTCGGCTACTGGGTCATCGCGTACAACGACTTCAGCGGCCAGCTCGAATTCAAGGCCCGGGTCAAGGCCGCGGCGTTGAGCGGGCTGATTGCCAGCATCCCCGAGGTGTGGATGTACTCCGAGGACCGTCTGCAGGGCCTGCTCATGCGCCAGCCGGTCCCGCTCGATACCGAGGCGGCGCGGGTCTACGACGATCGCGGCAGTCTCCTGGCGCGAGCAGGCGAGTTGCCGCTGCGCCCGGTGTTGCGGCGCTCGCACGTCCTGAACGACGGCGCGCGCGTCGTCGGCCGGGTCGAAGTCGTCGATTCGATACGCGCCATGATGGTCGGCACCGCCATTGCAGCCGCGCTGGGGATCTTGCTCGGGAGTCTGGTATTCATCGCCCTGCGGACCTTTCCGCTGCGCGCGCTGCGGCGCGTGATGGACGCCTTGTTCGAGCAAAAGCAACGCGCCGAGGTCACGCTGCGCTCGATCGGCGATGGCGTGATCACGACCGACGCCGCCGGCCAGGTCTTATTCCTGAACCCGGTGGCGGAACGGCTCTCCGGCTGGGCTCTGAGCGAGGCCAAAGGCCGGTCCCTCGTGGACATCCTGCATCTCGTCGACGCAGCGACCGGGGATTCGGTTGCGACCCCCATGCCCGAGGCGCTCGCCGAGAACCGCGTCGTCTCCTTTGGACGCGAAATCGATCTGGTCAGGCGCGACGGCAGCAAGGTGGGGATCGACGACAGCGCCGCCCCGATCCACGACCAGGACGGCAGGATCACCGGAGGCGTCCTGATATTCCGCGATGTAAGCAAAGCGCGCGCCTTCACGCAGCAGCGTTCCTGGGAGGCCGCGCACGACGTGCTGACGGGACTGGTCAACCGCCGTGAATTCGAAAGCCTGCTCGAGGGCTCGGTGGCCAGCGCCCGGAACGCGGGCAAGCACCACGTCGTCTGCTACCTGGACCTCGACCGGTTCAAGGTGGTCAACGACACCTGCGGCCATGCCGCGGGCGACGATCTGCTCAGGCAACTCGCCGCATTGCTGCAATCGCGCATCCGCAAATCCGATACGCTGGCGCGGCTGGGCGGCGACGAATTCGGCCTGCTGCTCGATGGTTGCTCGCTGGAGCGCGCGCAGTTCATTGCCGCCGACCTGCTCGCCGCCGTCGGAGACTATCGCTTCAACTGGGAGGCCAAGGTGTACACCATCGGCGTGAGCATCGGTCTGGCCGCCGCTACCGGCGACAGCGCCAGCAGTGCCGAGGTGCTGAGCATGGCGGACACGGCATGTTACTGGGCCAAGGAGCAGGGCCGGAACCGGGCCTGCGTCTACCGCACCGGAGACAGCGACATGGCCGCCCGCCGCCGCGAGACGGGCTGGATCGCGCGCATCAACGCGGCGCTGGCGGAGGATCGGTTCACGCTCTATCACCAGAGCTATCTGCCGCTGAACGCCGCGGCCGGGCCCCGCAAGCACCTCGAAGTCCTGCTCAGGATGATCGACGAGGAGGGCCATCTGGTCCAGCCCGGCAGCTTCCTGCCGGCGGCGGAGCGCTACAACCTGATGCCCGCCATCGACCGCTGGGTCGTCGGCACGGTCTTCTCCCGCTATCACGCCCTGGTCGCGGCGCGGGGCGGCGAGCCGCTGACCTGCGCCATCAATCTGTCCGGCACGTCGCTCAACGCGGAAGGCTTTCTCGATTTCGTGCGGCAGCAGGCCCTCGAGCATGCGCTGCCGCCGCAATCGATCTGTTTCGAGATCACCGAAACCGCGGCCATCAACAACCTGCGCAAGGCCGCCGAGTTCATCCGCGAATGCAAGTCCATGGGATTTCTGTTCGCGCTCGACGATTTCGGCACGGGCACCAGCTCGTTCGGCTACCTCAAGAATCTGGCGGTCGATTACCTCAAGATCGACGGCGGATTCGTCAAGAACCTGGAGAACGACGCGATCGACAAGGCGATGACCGAAACCATCAACCGCATCGGGCACATCATGGGCATCAAGACCGTCGCCGAATACGCCGAGAACGACGCGATCATCGAGGGGCTCAGGAGCATGGGCGTGGACTACGCCCAGGGCTACGGCGTGTGCAAGCCTACGCCGCTGTTCGAGCGAAGCCCGGAGGCGGCTTCGCCTGCGCAAGCTGCCGCCCCCGTCGCGTAGCGTCCCGCGACGCTGCTACGCCGACCCGGAGTCAACCGACATCATCGACCGCCGCCCGGGCCGCCCTCCCCTACTTCAGCACCGACTTCAGCAGCTTCCCCATCTCGGCGGGATTTTTCGTGACCTTGATGCCGCATTCTTCCATCACGGCGAGTTTCTCCTGCGCGGTGCCCTTGCCGCCGGAGATGATCGCGCCCGCGTGGCCCATGCGCTTGCCCGGGGGCGCGGTGACCCCGGCGATGAATCCGACCACCGGCTTTTTCATGTTGGCCCTGACCCAGCGCGCGGCGTCTTCCTCGTCCGAGCCGCCGATTTCGCCCACCATGATCACCGCGTCGGTGTCCGGATCGTCGTTGAACAGCTTGAGCACGTCGATGTGCTTCAATCCGTTGACCGGATCGCAGCCGATGCCGACGCAGGAGGATTGCCCGAGGCCGAGCTCCATCAGCTGCCCCACCGCTTCGTAGGTGAGCGTCCCCGAGCGCGACACCACGCCGACGCGGCCCTTCTTGTGGATGTGGCCGGGCATGATGCCGATCTTGATCTCGTCGGGGGTGATGATGCCGGGGCAGTTGGGCCCGATCAGGCGGGTGCGCCTGCCCCGCATCCTGTACTTGGTGCGGATCAGGTCGCGCACCGGGATGCCCTCGGTGATGCAGATCACCAGATCCAGGTCCGCCTCCACCGCCTCGTCGATCGCTCCCGCGGCGAAGGGCGGCGGCACGTAGATCACCGAGACGGTCGCCCCGGTCCTCTCCTTCGCTTCCCTGACCGTCGCGAAGATCGGGATGCCCTCGTAGGATTCCCCCGGCTTCTTCGGGTTGACGCCCGCGACGTAGCAGGCCTTGCCGTTCGCGTATTCCTTGCCGGTCCTGGTGTGGAACTGGCCGGTCTTGCCGGTGATGCCCTGGGTCATCACGCGGGTGTTCCTGTCGATGAGGATGGCCATCAGCGCCTCGCCTTCTTTTTCGGCTTCGCCCTGCTCTTCGTCGCTTTCTTCATCGATTTCTTCTTCGCTTTGGTTTTCGCCTTCGGTTTCGCCTTCGCGGCGGCCTTGCCCCTGGTTTTCGTCTTGGCTTTCGTCTTGGCCTTGGGCTTTGATTTCGCCTTCCCCTTCGCCTTTTGCGACCCGCCTTCGGCGGCCGCGACGACCTTCTGCGCCGCGTCCGCCATGTTGCTGCCGGAGATGATCGGCAGACCCGAGTCGGCGAGGATCTTCTTGCCCAGATCGACGTTGGTGCCTTCGAGACGCACCACCAGCGGCACCCGCAGGCTCACCTCCCGCGCCGCGGCGACCACGCCCGCGGCGATCACGTCGCACTTCATGATGCCGCCGAAGATGTTGACCAGGATCGCCTTGAGGTGCGGAATGCGCAGCATGATCTTGAAGGCCTCGGTGACCTTCTCGGTGGTCGCGCCGCCGCCGACATCCAGGAAGTTCGCCGGCGCGCCGCCGTAGAGCTTGATGATGTCCATGGTCGCCATCGCCAGCCCGGCGCCGTTCACCAGGCAGCCGATGTCGCCCTCCAGTTGTATATAGTTGAGGTCGTGCTTCGAGGCCTCGACTTCCTGGGGGTCTTCCTCGTCGAGGTCGCGCAGCGCCTGCCATTCGGGATGGCGGAAGGCCGCGTTGTCGTCGAAGTTGATCTTGGCATCCAGCGCGACGACGCGGCCGTCGCCGGTGAGGATCAGCGGGTTGATCTCGGCGAGGCTGCAGTCGGTCTCGACGAACGCCTGGTAGAGCCCTTTGAGGATCGCGCGCGCCTGCGGCCCGCTCGCGGCGGGGACGCCGATTTTCGCGGCGATGCCGTCGGCTTCCGCATCCTTCAATCCCGTTCCCGGATCGACGAAGACGGTGTGGATCTTTTCCGGGGTCCTGGCCGCGACTTCCTCGATGTCCATGCCGCCTTCGCTCGATGCCATCAGCGCGACGCGCTGGGTGCCGCGGTCGACCACCATGCCGATGTAGAGCTCTTTCCTGATGTCGGCGCCCTCCTCGATCAGCAGGCGCCTCACCTTCTGTCCCTCGGGACCGGTCTGGTGGGTCTTCAACATCATGCCGAGGATCTTCCCCGCCTGCTCGCGCACCTCGGCCTCGGACTTGACCACCTTCACCCCGCCGCCCTTGCCGCGGCCGCCGGCGTGGATCTGCGCCTTGACCACCCAGGCCTTGCCGCCCAGTTGCCGGGCCGCCTTCACCGCTTCCTCGACCGAGAAGCAGGGAACGCCGCGCGGCGTGGCGACGCCGTACTTGCGGAGGATTTCTTTCGCCTGGTATTCGTGGATTTTCATGGAGCGCCCGTTCGATTCGAGGGAGGGATTGTCCCGAGGCCCGCGCCTTTCGCGCATTGATGCCGGTCAAGCATACCCGAGGGGAGGAAGCGGCGCCGGAATCGACCGCTTCCCTTAGAGCCCGCTCGACACCGGCGCCGGAGTTTTGATTTAGCATGGCCGGGTTCATACCGCCGGGAGGGGGAAATGGCGACGACGCCGCGCGAAGTCCGCATCACCGTCCGCGACGGCGTCGAGATCGGCGCCGCGCTCTATCTTCCCGAGGGGAACGGGCGGCACCCGGCGCTGCTCGCGCCCTCGCCCTACCGCTACGACAACAACAGCCTGCCCGCGGGCCCGCAGTTCCTGTGGCGCGAGACCGGGCCGATCGATTTCTACGTCGCGCAGGGCTACGCCTACGTGCACATGGACGTGCGCGGCTGCGGCAAATCGGGCGGGGACTTCGAGCTGCTCGGCCCCCGGGAGCAGACCGACCTGTACGACGTCATCCAGTGGATCGCGGCGCAGCCCTGGTCGAGCGGCAAGGTCGGCGGGATGGGGCAGTCGTACTTCTGCATGTCGCAGTGGTGGATGGGCATCATGGCGCCGCCCGCGCTCGCCTGCCTCGCGGCCTACGACGGCTTGAACGACCCTTACCGCGCCTCGTGCTACACCGGCGGCATCCCGGGGCAGTTCTTCCCCGGCTACTGGTGGAACCAGAACCGCATCATCAACCGCCACCCGGCGAACGGCGCCGCGCCGCGCGAGCAGAACGTCGACCTCGACGCGCTGGTCTCCTCGCACCCCACCTACGACGCGTTCTGGCGCGCGCGCTCGGCGGCGGAACGCCTGCACGAGATCGAGGTGCCGCTGTATTCGATCGGCATCTGGGGCAAGATCGACCTGCACACCCGCGGCAATATCGAGGGCTGGCGGCGCGCGCAAGGGCCGAAGAAGCTGCAGATGCGCGGACCGCCCAACGCCTGGGCGGCGAACGCCGAGTTCAACGGCACGGAGCTCCACGAGAAGGTGCTGCTGCCTTTCTACGACCGCTTCCTCAAGGGCAAGGAGACCGAGTGGGAGAAGCGCCCGGCGGTCGAGTATTTCGTGCGCGGCGCGAACGTCATGAAATCCTCCGACACCTGGCCGCCCGCGGGCGTGCAGTACCAGGCCTGGCATCTCCAGGCCGGTCCGTCGGGAAGCGTGACGTCGTTGAACGACGGCGCGCTCGCGCAAGGTGCGGCAACCGGCGCTGCGAGCACCTCGTACCGCTATCCGAACCCGGGCTGGGTGTCGGGCGTCGTCGGCTTCGGGCCGACCGGGCCCGCGGGCGGTTTCGACCCGGTGCGGCGAGTGCTCACCTTCACCACCGCGCCGCTGGAGGCCGATCTCGAGATCGCCGGGCCGATCAAGCTCGTGCTGCACGCCTCCTCCAGCGCGCGCGACACCGATTTCATCGTCAAGCTCGCCGAGCAGTTTCCCCAGTCGCCCGAGGACCGCGCCAAGGGCGTGAATCCCGGTTCGATGCTGGTGACCAAGGGGTGGCTGCGCGCCTCGCACCGCGCGCTCGACGCGAAACGCTCGACCGAAATGGAGCCCTACCACACGCACGAGCGGCCCGAGCCGCTCGAGCCGGGCGAGGTCACTCGTTTCGATATCAGCCTCGAGCCGAACGCCTACCGCTTCCGCAAGGGGAACCGCATACGCCTCGAGATCGCGAACGGCGACTCGCCCGTGACCGACATGCTGTGGACGCATTACTACGCGCCGAACAAGATCGGCGAGGACACGATTTACCACGGCGTCGGGCGCGCTTCGGCGCTCTTCCTGCCGGTGACGGGTTGACCGCGGCGCCGGAAGGCGCACCACCTCCGCATGGGCGTCGGGCCTTCTCGATCCGCGTCCGGCGTCCGGAATCCCGCGTCCGGAATCCCGCGGCTTCCGCCTAGGCGAGCTTCATCACCACCATGCCGAGCACGTTGGCGGCCGAGTCGGCGCGGTCCGACATGTTGGAAATGTGCCGGTAGACCTCGCGCCGATAGAAGATCCCGGGCAAGAGCTCCGGCTCGCCGGCGCGCGCGAACAAATCCTTGATCGCGGCGCGGTACAGGTGCTCGACCTCGCGCTCCATCTGGTGCACGTCGTGGGCGTGATCGCCGGCGACGCGCGGATTCCTGGCGAGCCGCTGGATCGCCAGTTCCAGTTGCTGCGCTTCCTGGCGGACGAGCTCCACCATCCTGCGAATGTAGTCGTCGCTGTCCACCCTGAGGATGCCCATCTCCTCGATGGTCGTCAGCGCGTACGTCACCATGTCCTCGTAGCAATGCGACAGGTTGAAGATGTCCTCGCGGTCGAGCGGCGTGATGAAGGTCTTGTGCAGCTCGTCGATGAGCACCTGGCGCAGCTCGCTCGCGTCGCCGGCCAGCTTGCGCAGCGTTTCGATGGTTCCGGCGTCGACCTGCCCGAGCATGCGCTCGAGGTAACGCACGCCCTCGACCGACTTGGCGGCCTGCGCGACCAGCATGCCGATGAATTTGTTGTCGCCTTTCACGTTGAACCATCCCATCGTCAGCCTCCGCGCGCCAGCGCCGCCTCGACAAGGTAATAGAGCGGTACGGCCAGCAGCACGCCGGCCGGCAGCGTCAGGATCCATGCGACCGCGATCTCGCCCAGGGCGGACCATCGCACCTGGGACTTGCGCTCGGCCGCACCGGCGCCCACGATCGCGAGGCTCGTCACCTGCGTGGTGCTGACCGGCCCTCCGGCGAGCGACATCCCCAGAATCACCGCCGCCGAGGCCGTCTGCGAGGTGAAGCTGTGAATCGGGCGGATCCGGTACAAGCGCACTCCCAGAGTGCGTATGATGCGCCGGCCTCCGACCGCCGTCCCGAGCGCGACCGCCGAGGCGCTCAGCACGACGGCCCACCACGGCACGACGAACGCCGGCGCCAGTCCCAGCGTCACCAGTCCCAGCGCGATCATGCCCACCGTTCTCTGCGCGCCGTTGGCCCCGTGGGTCATGGCAAGCGCCGCCGCGGTGAGCACCTGCGCGTGGGACAGCGCGATGTTGGCCCTCGGGGTCGCATTGCGCAGCAGCCAGCGCGTCGCCTGCATGATCGCGAGCGCGGCGAGAAAGCCGAGGACAGGCGAGGCGAGCAGCGCAGCCGCCACCTTCCACAGCCCCTGCAACTGGATCGCCGCCGGGCCGGCCGCGGCCGCCGCGGCGCCGACCAGGCCGCCGATCAGTGCGTGGGACGAGCTCACCGGAATGCCGAAATACCAGGTCACCGCGTTGCACACGCCCGCCGCGAGGAGCGCCGCGAGCACCACCGCGATCGTGATCGATTGCGGATGCACCAGCTCCGCTCCGACCGTCTCGGCGACGGCGACGCCGAGCAGGAACGGGCCCGCCAGGCTCGCCAGCGCGGCGAGGATGAGCGCGCCGCGCGCGCTCATCGCGCGCGAGGCGACGATGGTCGCCACCGCATCCGCGCTGTCGTGCACGCCGTTGAGAAAGTCGAATGCAAAAGCGACGGCCAGCAATATCAGCAGCAGCGTCGGCGGCGACATCGGTCAGGAGGCCGCGCCTCGAAGAAGATGTTCCACCAGCTCGACGAAGCCCGCGCCGGAGGCGGCGTGGGTCACGTACTTCGGCGCCGCGGCGAGCCTTCCGGCGAAGCGGCGCACGTTCGCCACGCCCACGGAGTTCTCGAAGAAACCGAACATCGGAGCATCGTTTGCCGAGTCCCCGGCAAACACGAACTGCCTGTTTGCCGCGTCGAGATCGAGGCCGAAGCGCTCCGCGAACAGCAGGCGGCTGGTCGCGAGCTTGTCGTAGTCTCCGAACCAGCCGTTGACGTGGATCGAGCTGATCCTGGCCTCGAGCCCCGCTTCGCGCATCAGCGCCGCGATCCGCTCCGCGGCCTCGAGCGGCAGCGGCGGCACGTCCTCGCAGTAGTCGATCGCGAGGTCGGTCTCGCGGTACGGCTGGTCCGCGGCGACCGCGCAGCCGGGCACCGCGGCGAGAACCCGCCCCGCGATCCCGTCGAGGCGGGCGCGCTTCCGCGTGCGCGTCGCCGCGTCCTCGAGGAAGCGCTTGTGCAGCCTGCCCTCGGAATGGAAGAAATAGAAGGCGCCGTTCTCGCCGACCACCGCGTCCACCGGCCACATGCGCGCGATGTGGTCGCACCACCCGGCGGGGCGCCCGGTCACCGGCACCACGATCCTGCCGGCGCGGTGCAGGCGCTCGAGCGCCGCGTAGGCCGCGGCGGTCAGCCTGCCCGCCGTAGTCAGGGTCTCGTCGATGTCGGCGAGCACGACCCTGACGCCGCGCGCGTCGAGCTCCGCGAGCGGGCTCACCCGAACAGGCCGCCGACCCGGGTTCCGGCGATGCGATTGACCGCGTAGAGGCTCAGCGCGCAGACCACGATGAGGATGACGCCCAGCGCGGCCGCCTGGCTCTGCGAGCCGGCGATGTAGAAGGTGAAGATGCCGAACGGCATCATCTCCCAGCCGCCGAGCGTGAGGAAGATCGTCGCCGAGGCCTCCTGGATCGAGGTGATGAAGGAGAACAGGGCGCCGACGAAGATTCCCTTCCACACCAGCGGCACCGTGATGTCGCGGAAGGTGCGCAGCTTCCCCGCGCCGACGTTGGCCGCCGCCTCCTCCATCGAGGGATGTACGAGGAGCAGCGACGAATAGCTGCCGCGCACGGTGTAGGGGAGGCGCCGCACGGCGAGCACCAGGGGCAGGACGATCCACATGCTGGTGAGCGGCACGTCGATGAACGGCAGCGGATAGTTGAAGGCGCGGATGAAGGCGATGCCGATCGCCGTTCCTGGAATGGCGAGGATCAGCGTGGTGAGCGCGTCCAGCGCGCCGCGCCCGGGGGCGCGCGTGCGCGCGAGGATCCACGCCATCGGCACGCCGATCGCGAGGCACAGGGCCACGGCGATGCCGCAGAACACTATCGAATTGATGATGAACTTCGGCGTGTCGATGCTCACCTGCTCGAAGAATTCCAGCGTGTAGTGCACCGGGAAGGGCGTGAGCGACCAGCCCCGCCCGACGGCGGCGAGCACCACGCCGACCTGCGGCACGAAGGACACGAACAGGAGTGTTGCGAGGAAACCCACCGCGAGCCAGCGCTTGACCGGCCCGAGGCGCCGGCGCTCGACCTTGGAGTAGGCGAGCGAGCTGTAATCCTTGATCGCCACGTACTGGCGCGCGGCGAGCACGAACACGATGGCGAGGATCACCAGCAGCGCCGAGATCACGATGCCCATGCGGAACAGGCGCCGGTCGACGAACTGCATGATGTTGAGATAGGCCTGCACCGCGAGCAGGTCCTGCACGCCGACCACCAGCGGGGTGATGAAGTCGGCGAAGGTCCAGATGAAGACGAGCAGCGCCCCGGAGACGTAGCCGGGCGTCATCAGCGGCAGCGTCACGTCCCGGAACCGGCGCCAGCCGTTCGCGCCCATGCCCTGCGCGGCTTCCTCGAGCGACGGGTCCACCTTGGAGAGCGAGTCGAGAATGCTGAGCGTCATCAGAGGAAACAGGTGCACCGTCTCCACCAGCAGCACGCCCTGCATGCCGTACATGAAGTTGACCGGCTTGTCCAGGCCGAACCAGTCCATGAGCAGGATGTTCACCGTGCCGGCGCGGTCGAGGATGAAGACGAAGCCGAGCACCCCCACCAGCGGCGGCAGGATCAGCGGCAGCATGGTGAGGTAGGAGAAGAGGGTCCGGTACGGAAACTCGTAGCGCACGATGAGGAAGGCCACCGCCACTCCGATCACCGAGGTGGTGATCACCGCCGCCACCCCCAGCACCATCGAGTTCCAGAACGAGCGCAGGTAGAACGAGTCGGTGAAGAACTCGCGGAAGTTGGCGAGCGTGAACCCGGCGGCCTCGTCGGTGAAGGCGTCGTAGAAGATGCGCGTCAGCGGATACAGCACGAACACGATCAGGAACGCCCAGATCAGGGCGAAGCCCGCGGCGGCGAGGGAAACGCGCGGCAGCTTCATCACTCCGCCGGGATCGCCACGGTGCTGGTGACCGGAAAGCTGACGCTGACCGCGCTGCCCATCGGCAGCTGCTCGTGGTGCCAGGGGTCGCCCACGTCCGTCTTGAACAGGACGCCCTGCCCCAGGTCGACGTCGTAGCGCAGCGTGTTGCCGAGGTAGGCGGCGAACGCGATGCGGCCGCTCACCGTGTTGTGCCCGGCCGCGGGCGCGCCGTCCACGGCCGCGTTCTCGGGCCGCACGCACACGATGCAGCGCTCGCCCGCGCGCAGGCGCTCGTCGGAGAGCGCCGAGAACTCGCCGAACGCGGTCGCCACGCGCATGCGGCGCGCCGCGGCATCGACCGAGGTGACGGTGCCCTCGATCAGGTTGTTGATGCCGATGAAATCGGCGACGAAGCGGTTGGCGGGCCGCTCGTACAGCGCCTTCGGCGGGCCCACCTGGAACACCTTGCCCTGATTGAACACCGCGATGCGGTCCGAGAGCGTCAGCGCCTCCTCCTGGTCGTGCGTCACGTAGATCGTCGTGATGCCGAGCTCCTGCTGCAGCTTCCTGATCTCGGCGCGCACCTGGACGCGGATCTTGGCGTCGAGGTTGGAGAGCGGCTCGTCGAGGAGCAGGATCTTCGGGTTGAGCACCAGCGCGCGGGCGAGCGCCACGCGCTGCTGCTGCCCGCCGGAGAGCTGTCCCGGATAGCGGTCGCCCAGGCCGGCGAGCTTCACCTTCTCCAGGACGCCGTCGACGCGCTCGGCGATGCGGGGGCGCTCAATCTTCTGCAGCCTGAGGCCGTAGGCGACGTTGTCGAACACCTTCATGTGCGGCCACAGCGCGTAGTTCTGGAACACCATGCCGATGCCGCGCTCGTGCGGCGGCACCTCGTTGACCCGGCGCTCGTCGAAGCGGATCTCGCCGCCGTCCGGGACGTAGAAGCCGGCGATCAGCCTGAGCAACGTGGTCTTGCCGCACCCGGAGGGGCCGAGGAGGGTGAACAGCTCCCCCTCCTCGATCGAGAAGCTCACCCCGTTGACCACCGCCAGCGGACCGAACCGCTTGGTCAGGTCCTCGACCGTAATGCGCATGGCCCGGGCAGGCGGCGGGCCGCTACTTCTTCAGTTGCTCCGCGACGGACTCGATATCCTTGCGGTATTGCTGGTTGACCTGCTCGTAGCGCTTCTGCGCGGTGTCGTCGTCGTAGATGTTGGTGACGTCGACGTCGAAGTAGGAGCGCAGGCCGCCGGTGAACTCGACCGCCATCTCCGCGCGCGATCCGGGCGCGCCCTGCACGCGGTACCTGGGCGTGATCGGGAACACGCCGCGCTCCATCGCGACCCGCTGCCCGCGCTCCGAGAGCATGAACTCGATGAAGGCGCGCGCCGCGTTGGGGTGCTTCGCGCCGGCGATGATCGCGATCGGCTCGGGCGTGATCCACGCGGTCTTCGGCGCGACGAACTTGATGTCGAAGCCGGCGAGCCGGTCCTCGAACGCCATGTAGCTCGGCACGGCGAAGCCGGCGGCGAACTCGCCGCGCGCCACCACCGAGGGCACGTCGCGGCTGCGCGCGGTGAAGATGCCAGTGTTGCCCGCGAGGCGCTTGAGCCAGGTCCAGCCCTTGGCGTCGCCGTCGCGCTGCAGGATCACCTCGTAGGTCGCGTGACTGCTGGAGGAGCGCGTCGGCGCGCATTGCGCGACGTTGCCCTTCAGCTTCGGGTCGAGCAGGTCGTCCCAGTCCTTCGGCGCCGCGAGGCCCAGCCGCTGGTACAGGCGCGGGTGGTACACCAGGCCGTAGGGCTCGAGCACCGTGCCGATCCAGAAGCCCTTCGGGTCCTTGAGGAAGATCGGCTTGGGCTTGCCGATGGTCGCCGGGATCGAGTCCACCACTTCCTTGCTCATGCCGTGCGGCGCGAGCAGCTTCTGCTCGGCGAGCTTGTCGAAGAGCGCGCTCTCCCCGCCCCAGAAGATGTCGGCCTCGGGCCGGCCCTTCCACTCGACGATGCGGCCGTAGGCGACCGGCGTGCCGGCGGCGAGCGCGGCGGTCTTGACCGTGACGTTCCAGCGCTCTTTGGCGTACTTCGCGAATTCCGCGAGTGACGGGTCGGTGAGCGTCTTCGCCACCGGGGTGATGAGAACGAGCTCGTTCTCGATCTGCTGGGCGGCGGCAGGCGCGGCCGCCGCAAAAGCCGTTGCGAGGACCACTCCAAGGCGCTTCAGGGTGCGGTTCATGTGGGTCTCCTCTTGCGGGGCTTGATTATAGGGGGAGCTTGCGCATCCCATGGTGCCGGGGCCGGAACCGGCCCCTTTGACGCAGATCAAGGGCGACTCGACGTGCTTCGCGGCTCGATCACAATTCCCGCCCGGGGCGGCACGCGAGCAGCCGGCCGATCGCCTCGTCCACGCCGCACCCGTGGTTGAGCATCTCGTCCACGGCGGCGCTGATCGGCATGCCGACCCTGTGGCGCCGCGCGAGCTCGGCCACGCCTTGAGCCGAGTGGACGCCCTCCTGCACGGTGACGCGCTCGCGCAGGACGTCCTGCAATGCCCTCCCTTCGCCGAGCGCGATGCCCAGGGACGTATTGCGCGAGGCCGCGCTGTTGCACGACAGGCTCAGGTCGCCCGCTCCGGAGAGGCCGAGGAAGGTCTCCAGCCGCGCGCCGAGCGCGAGGCCGAGGCGCGTCATCTCGGCGAGCCCGCGCGCGAACAGCGTGGCGCGCGCCGACTCGCCGAGCTTCTTTCCGATCGCGATGCCGCAGGCGATGGCGAGGACATTCTTCATCACCCCACCCAAATGGACGCCGACGAGGTCCGCCGACAGGTAGACGCGAAAGCGCGGCGTTCCGATCGCGGCGGCGAGCCGTTCTGCAAGCGCGAGATCCTTGCACGCCAGGGTCACCCCGGCCGGCAGGCCGGCGGCGATGTCGTGCGCGAACGAGGGCCCGGAGAGGACCGCGACCGGCGCGCCGGGCAGCGTTTCGGCGATGACCTGCGACATGAAGGCGCAGCTTCCCCGCTCGATCCCCTTCGAGCAGCTCACCAGCGGCACGCCCTCCTCGAGGAACGGCCGCAACTGCGCGGTGACGCTCCGCATGTGCTGCGCCGGAGGCGCGAGGACGAGAAAATCGGCGCCCGCCGCCGCGCGGCCCATGTCGTTCGTCGCGCCGATGCCTGCGGCGAGGGGGATCCCGGGCAGGAAGCGGGGATTGAGCGAATCCCGGTTGATCGCGGCGGCCACCTCGGGCTCGCGCGCCCAGATCGCGATCTCGTGGCCGGAGCGGCGCATCACGCACGCCATCGCCGTGCCGAAGGCCCCGCCGCCGATCACGCCTATCCTCGCCACGCCTGCTCCCCTGACGGTCTTGCGCCAGCGTAGCCGAGGCAGGCCTGCCGCGCTTGACGCAAATCAAAGGGAGCCGAGCTCGGCGCCCTGCTAGAATTTTCCATGCGCTACGTCCTCGCGCTCGACCAGGGCACGACCAGCTCGCGCGCGATCGTGTTCGACGAGCGCGGCGCGCCGCGCGCCTCGGCGCAACAGGAATTCCGCCAGTTCTTCCCCGAGCCCGGCTGGGTCGAGCACGACGCCGCGGAGATCTTCCGCACGCAGCTCGCCTGCGCGCGATCGGCGCTCAAGAAAGCGAGGTTGAGGCCCGAGCGCCTTGCCGCGATCGGCATCACCGACCAGCGGGAGACGGTGGTCGTCTGGGACCGGCACACCGGGAGACCCGCGCACCGCGCCATCGTCTGGCAGGACCGGCGCACCGCCGACCGCTGCGAGGTGCTGGAGAAGGAGGGGCTCGCCGCGACGATACGCGCGAAGACGGGCCTGGTGATCGATCCGTATTTCTCGGCGACCAAGCTCGAGTGGCTGCTCGCGAACGTGCATGGCCTGCGCTCGCGCGCGGAGAGAGGCGAGGTGCTCTTCGGCACGATCGACACCTGGCTCGCGTGGAAGCTCTCGGGCGGCACGCTGCACGTGACCGACCCTTCCAACGCCTCGCGCACCCAGCTCTACGACATCCACGCGGGCGACTGGGACGAGGAGCTGCTCGCGGTCTTCGGCGTGCCGCGCGCGATGCTCCCGCGGGTCCTCCCCTCCTCGCACATCTACGGCACCACGGCGAAATCCATGCTCGGCGCGGAGGTGCCGATCGCCGGGATCGCCGGCGACCAGCAGGCGGCGCTCTTCGGCCAGGCCTGCCACGAGGCGGGACTGGCGAAGAACACCTACGGCACCGGGTGCTTCCTCCTGCTCAACACGGGGTCGGAAGCGATCGAGTCGAAGAGCGGCCTCGTCGCCACCTGCGCCGCGGACGCCGGGGTCAAGCAATACGCCCTCGAAGGCAGCGTCTTCATCGGCGGGGCGGTGGTGCAGTGGCTGCGCGACGGCTTGAAGCTCATCCGGCGCTCGGTGGACGTGGAGAAGCTCGCGCGCTCCGTGCGCGACACGGGGGGCGTCTATTTCGTCCCGGGCTTCGCGGGCCTGGGCGCGCCCCACTGGGACCCGTACGCGCGCGGGACCATCGTCGGACTGACCCGGGGCTCGAACGCCGGGCACATCGCGCGCGCGGCATTGGAGTCGATTGCCTTCCAGTCGGCGGAACTGCTCCACGCCATGGAAAAAGACTCGGGGAAAACCTCCAGCGAACTGCGCGTCGACGGCGGCGCCGCGGCGAACGACCTGTTGATGCAATTCCAGGCGGACCTGCTCGGCGTCCCCGTCGTGCGGCCGCGGGTCCTCGAGACCACCGCCCTCGGCGCGGCCTACCTCGCCGGCCTCGCGACCGGCGTCTGGGCGAGCCGCGAGCAAATCGCCAAGCAATGGAAAGCGGCGAAGCGCTTCGAGCCGCGGATGAAACGCGACGAAGCGGAGCGAAGGATGGGCGAGTGGAAGCGGGCGCTGGAGCGGGCGCGGGGGTGGGGAAAGGGGTGAGACGTCCCTGGGCTCCCCGGGTTTGGATCCTGGTCTGCTCTTTCAGGCTGCTTCCTTCCAGGTCCTATCGCGCTCGAAGCGCACTCCCGCGCGGCGAGTCTCAGGTCCCCAACCGAACGCGCCAGTAACCCGGGCGC
>JBATEB010000098.1:0-2690 GCA_049663805.1 Burkholderiales bacterium
TCAACCAGCACGCCAAGTGGCTGACGGTCACGGCGCACCTGCCGTGGCGACGCAAGATCGCCTCGCTGAACTACCTCCTGGCCTCGCATGTGTGGCGCCAGGATCACAACGGCTTCACGCACCAGGACCCCGGCTTCATCGACCACGTCGTCAACAAGAAGGCCGAGGTCGTGCGGGTCTACTTTCCGCCGGACGCCAACTGCCTGCTGTCGGTGATGGACCACTGCCTGCGCAGCCGCCATTACGTCAATGTCGTGGTCGCGGGCAAGCACCCGGCGCCGCAGTGGCTGACGATGGACGCCGCCGTCAAGCATTGCTCCGAGGGTATCGGCATCTGGCGGTGGGCCGGCAATGACCGGGCCGTTGCCCCCGACGTGGTCATGGCCTGCTGCGGCGACGTGCCGACGCTGGAGACGCTCGCCGCGGTCTCGATCCTGCGCGAGCATCTGCCCGAATTGAAAATTCGCGTCGTCAACGTCGTCGATCTCATGAAGCTGCAGCCGCCACGCGAACATCCGCACGGCTTGAGCGACGTGGATTTCGACGAGATCTTCACCCGGGACAAGCCGGTCATCTTCGCCTTCCACGGCTATCCCTGGCTGATCCACCGGCTGACCTACCGCCGCACCAACCACGACAACCTGCACGTGCGCGGCTACAAGGAAGAAGGCACCATCACCACGCCCTTCGACATGACGGTGCTGAACGATCTGGACCGCTTCCATCTCGTGATGGACGCCGTCGACCGGCTGCCGCAGACCGGCGACAGGGGCATCACCCTGAAGCGGCAGCTCAAGGACAGGCTGATCGAGCACCGGCAGTACATCGACAGGAACGGCCGGGACCTGCCGGAGATACGCAACTGGAAGTGGGGCAACCCCGGTTGACGGGGTCGACGGGCAGGAGCCCGGCGCGCCTGCCCGAGCGGGCAGGACCGGGCCCGCCCGCGGCCCCGGTCGGAAGGTCCAGCGCCGGTCGCCTCGCGTTCCGCGAGCCTGGTAAGCGGGTTACCGAACAGATGCGCGATTCCGCGGAGCGTAGTGTGCCCGTAGCGTCGAAAGCCCCGCCCGTTCCCGGGTTGTTACGGCGTCTGCGGCGGATACGACCCCCAGGGCCCTATCCGGTCCATGGGCGGGCAAAACTCAAGTGAACCTGCAAAAGCCGGAATGGGGATTGACGTGACAGTCAATGGAGCCGGGCACCTCGACCCGCAGCGCGCTTTTCGGCCGCGTCGCGACCGCTCATCCGGACCGCTGAAGATCCTCGTCGTCGCCGCGGAAATCTATCCGCTGGCGAAGACCGGCGGACTCGCCGATGTCGTCTCGGCGCTGCCGAAGGCGCTGACGGAATTCGATGTCGATGTCAGGCTCCTGATGCCGGCGTATCCGTCGGCGCTCGACCAGATTCGGGCGCCGCGCATCGAGGGCGAATGCGGCTCGCCCGCCGGCGGCGCTCCGCCGAGCTTGATCGCCGGGCGAATGCCCGACACCGGCCTGCCGGTGTGGTTACTCGATTCCCCCGAACTCTACCGGCGTCCGGGCTCTCCCTATGCCGATGAGCACGGCCGGGACTGGCCGGACAATGCGCGCCGCTTCGCGGCGCTGTGCGATGCCGCGGTCCGCATCGCCTGCGGCCGCACGGGCATCGACTGGCGCCCGGATGTCGTGCACTGCCACGACTGGCATACCGGGCTGGTGCCCTTGTGGCTCCATTTCTCGCCCCCGCCTCGCCCGCGCACCGTGTTCACCATTCACAATGCCGCCTTCGCGGGCAAATTCCCCTTCGATGCCGTGCGCCGGCTGGACCTGCCGCCGGCGGCCCTCGGCCTGGACGGCGCCGAGTTCTACGGCGAATTCTCCTTCCTCAAAGCCGGCATCCGTTACGCCGACAAGATCACCACCGTCAGCCCGACCTATGCGCGCGAGATCTGCACGCCGGAATTCGGCTGCGGGCTCGATGGTTTGTTGCGGGAGCGCTCGGCCGACCTCGTCGGGATCATGAACGGCATCGACAGCGACCTGTGGAATCCGGGCACGGACCGGCATCTGGCGAAGCGCTACGTTCGCGCCGATTGCGGCGGCAAGGACGCCTGCAAGGCCGCGCTGCAGCACTCGTTGGGTCTGCACGTCGACCCGGACGCTCCGCTCGCGATCTTCGTCAGCCGCCTTACTTCGCAAAAGATGGCGGATCTGCTGCTCCGGCACCTGCCCGATCTGATGCGGCGGGCGCCGCGCCTGCAATTCGCGGCGCTGGGTCGCGGCGACAGCGACCTGGAAGCGGGATTCATCCGGATGCAGCATGGCCTTGGCGGCCGCGCCGCGGTGCGCATCGACTACACCGAGCCGATGGCGCATCGGCTGCACTCGGGCGGCGATCTGCTGCTGCACGGCTCGCGTTTCGAGCCCTGCGGCCTGACCCAGCTGTATGCGATGCGTTACGGCACCCTGCCCGTGGTGCGACGCATCGGCGGCCTGGCGGACAGCGTCACGGATGCGGATTCAGAAGACCGGGCGCCGACCGGCTTCGTCTTCGACGAGCCGAGCGGCAGCGCGCTGATTTCCGCCGTCGAGCGCGGCGTGGACACCTACCGCGGCGATCCGGCCCGCTGGCGAGGGCTGCAGCGCAACGCGATGCGGGCGGACTTCAGCTGGGCCCGTTCGGCGCGCAGCTATGCCGCGCTGTTCGGAGCG